>NZ_VOYF01000025.1:0-19275 GCF_013420775.1 Acinetobacter sp. YH01010
TCGCTTGATTAAAGCTTGGTTATACGAGGACCAATTGGTTGTACGGTAGATTTTAGGTGCAGGCTTCTTCATCTGGAAATTATATTGCTGAAGAAGCCTTCAAGAATAGCTTTGTGCAACAAAGCCATTATGCATTAGTTTACATAAAAAACCGCCTCACGGCGGTTTCAATTGTTCAAATATTACATCTGTAAAACATAACCCAAAACTAAAAACACCAACTGCAAACACACGACTGCACCAAAAAGCTTCCAGCCCTTTCTACGCAACGCAGACTTATCCACTGCCGAATATTCCACTGTTTTAATCATGTCATCACCTCATCATGAGTGTTGATACTGAACTCGTTTAGTTATCCATCTTTCTTTTATCTTGCTATCTTTTATCTTGCTATCTTTTATCTTGCATAGTTATTGTGCATAAAATACACACTAGCATGATTCCACAAATATAAAAGCAAAATCTAAACCAAGTTCAGCGGGAGAAATAAAATTTAAAAACCAACAAAAAACCACCCGTAGGTGGTTAAAAATCGAAAGCGATTATATGTGTAAAAACAAGCATTCACAATAATTAATATATCTTTTGGTAAATTTTAACCATAAAAAAGCCACCCGAAGGCGGCTCTTTTCTATGATTCATCTATCTAAGATTAACCAATAAATTTACGTGCATTACGGAACATACGTAACCAAGCACCGTCTTGATCCCAATCTTCTGGTTTCCACGAATGCTGAATCGCACGGAAGTTACGTTCAGGGTGCGGCATCATAATCGTTGCACGGCCGTCTTTAGACGTTACACCTGAAATCGCTTCTGGCGAACCATTCGGGTTCATTGGGTAATGCTGCGTTGGGTTGCCTTGGCTATCTACATAACGCAAGATCACTTGATCGCCTGCATTCAATGCTGCAATGTTTTCCGCGCTAGCAACTACACGACCTTCACCATGTGCAACAGCGATAGGAAGAATCGAACCTTCCATACCTTCTAACAATACAGAATTTGATTTTTCAACGCGTACGTTAACTGCACGAGCTTCAAACATCTCTGAAGTATTGCGGTGGAAACGAGGCCAAGCTTCTGCGCCAGGAATAAGCGGTGCAAGCTGAGACAACATTTGGCAGCCGTTACAGATACCTAGAGAGAATGTTTCATCACGGTTGAAGAATTTCTCAAATTGGTCACGAAGTTTAGGATTGAACAATACAGATTTAGCCCAACCGCCGCCTGCACCCAATACGTCACCGTAAGAGAAACCGCCACATGCCACTAAGCCTTCAAAGTCATCAAGACTGATACGGCCAGCAAGCAAGTCGCTCATGTGTACGTCAACAGTGTTGAAGCCGACTTTATCGAATGCAGCAGCCATTTCTACATGACCGTTTACACCTTGTTCACGCAGAATCACCATGTTTGGACGGCGTTCATTGATGTACGGTGCTTCGATTGGCTCGTTCAAATCAAATGTTGGTTTTGCAATTAAACCTGCATGTGATTTGTCCGCGATTAACGCATATTCTTGATCCGCAGTTTCTACGTTGTCACGCAGACGTTGGATTTGATGTGACACTTCAGTCCATGCTTGCTGTAATTCAGCACGGTCTAAGCTCAAACCATTTACAGTTAAAGTATCTGTATCGTTTACAGTACCTACCACTGCAATTGCATCGCGCAATGAAGACGCTGCAACTTCAGCTTCTAATGCAGCCCAATCCGCTTTGCTGATTTGAAGCACTGCACCAATTTCTTCAGCAAACAAGCTTGCAGTTGATTGATCCTCAAGTGCTGCACCTAAGCGCGAAGCAAACATCATTTCTGCAACAGTTGCCAATAGACCGCCATCACCGATGTCATGGTAAGCCTTGATTAGACCACGGTTGTTCCAATCTTGAACCAATGCAAAGAATGCTTTGAAGTCATCGAAGCTGTCTACGTCAGGTGTTACAGAACCGATTGCTTTATAAACCTGAGCAAGGATCGAACCGCCAAGACGGAATTGACCTTTAGAAAGATCGATACGTACCAGTACAGACTCGATATTTTTAAGTTCAGGTGTCAATGTTTTGCGAACATCAGTCACAGGTGCAAATGCTGTGATTACGCCTGACATTGGAGAAGTCACAGATTTATCTTCGCCTTCGTCATTCCACGTTGTACGCATAGACAATGAGTCTTTACCAACAGGAATTGCGATACCTAATGCAGGACACATTTCCATACCGATGGCTTTAACACCTTCGAATAACGCTTGGTCTTCACCTTGTTGACCTGCAGCAGCCATCCAGTTTGCAGATAATTTGATGTCGCTGATCTGGTCGATTTTTGCAGACATAATGTTTGAAATCGATTCTGCTACAGATAAACGTGCAGAAGCAGCAGGATTTAACAACGCAACTGGTGGACGCTCACCCATTGCCATCGCTTCACCTGTATAACCAACAAGGCTCGTCGTTGTAACCGCAGCGTCAGCTACAGGCACTTGCCACTTACCTACGAACTGATCACGTGCAACCATACCTGTAATCGAACGGTCACCAATAGTGATCAAGAACGATTTAGATGCAACAGTTGGGTTTTTAAGAACGCGGTAAATCGCATCTTTCAAATCTGTGACTGTTTCAGCAGTGAAGTCATCGCCTTTACGTTCAATCGTTTCGTATGAACGTCTCATACGCGGTGTACCGCCAAGCATCACTTGCATTGGCATATCCACAGCTTTGTTTTCAAACAATGGATCGTTCACTGTCAATTGACGCGCTTCAGTTGCTTCACCTAATACAGCGAATGGGCAGCGTTCACGTGCACACAGTGATTCAAATAATTCTAATGAGCTTGGACGAATCGCCAATACATAACGCTCTTGCGCTTCGTTCGACCAGATCTCCATTGGAGACATGCCTTTTTCCAATGATGGAATTTTACGAAGATCAAGAATTGCACCTAACTCATGGTCGTTCACAAGTTCAGGCATTGCATTTGAGATACCGCCCGCACCCACATCATGTACAGACACGATTGGGTTATGGTCTTCCATGCGCCAGCAAGCATCGATGACTTCTTGGCAACGGCGTTCCATTTCTGGGTTTTCACGCTGTACAGAAGCGAAGTCTAGGTTTTCACCTAACTTACCGCTGTCTACAGAAGACGCAGCACCACCGCCAAGACCGATTAGCATTGCTGGACCGCCAAGTACGATTAAAAGATCGCCCGGTTGGATTGCATCTTTTTCAACGTGGTCAGGACGGATGTTACCGTAACCGCCAGCAATCATAATTGGTTTATGGAAGCCTTTTACGTCGCCATTTACATTTTGTTCAAATGTACGGAAGTAACCATTTAAAGCAGGACGACCGAATTCGTTGTTAAACGCAGCGCCACCCAATGGACCTTCAATCATAATTTGAAGCGGAGATGCCATACGAGACGGCTTGCCGTAGTTTTCTTCCCAAGGCTGTTCAAAGCCAGGAATGTTCAAGTTAGAAACAGTGAAACCTGTTAAACCTGCTTTTGGCTTACCGCCACGGCCAGTTGCGCCTTCATCACGGATTTCACCGCCTGAACCTGTCGCAGCACCCGCAAATGGCGCAATTGCTGTCGGATGGTTATGCGTTTCCACCTTCATTAAGATGTGAGCAGCTTGGCTCTTATATTTGTAAACGTGCTGACCTGTTTCTTCGTCTTTTTTCGGATAGAAACGTTGAGTGTCAAAGCCCACGATCACTGATGCGTTGTCTTTATATGCAGACAAAACGTCATCTGGAGATTCTTTATACGTGTTTTTAATCATTTGGAACAATGACAATGGCTGAACTTCGCCATCAATTGTCCATTCTGAACCAAAGATTTTATGACGGCAGTGCTCAGAGTTTGCTTGAGCAAACATCATCAATTCGATGTCATGCGGGTTACGGCCAAGCTTGTTAAACGCTGCAACTAAATAATCAATTTCTTCGTCAGATAGTGCAAAACCAAATTCAGAGTTTGCTTTCACTAAAGCGTCTTTGCCTTGACCTAAAATATCAATTGCATTTAACGGCTTTGGTTCAGTTTCAGAGAACAGCGCAGTCGCTTCTTCAATTTGATTGAAAACACTTTCGGTCATGCGGTCATGTAATGCTAGTTTTACTTCATCAGAAACAGCATTTACGCCCTTCAAAGTAAATAAAACACCGCGTTCAAGGCGATGAACCGGTGTATTACAGTTGGCGAAAATGTCTGTTGCCTTCGACGACCACGGAGAGATTGTCCCAACGCGTGGCGTCACTAATATTTGGACTTCATCACTTGCTGGCTGGCGCAATTCAAAAGATTGACCATCATTAAGCAGCTGTAAAGCAGATTGCTGTTGCTGTTCGCTTAGCGCTTGGTCAAATAGATAGACCAATTGGCTTTCAATTTCTTGAACAGAACTAATCGAAGATAGACGTGTTAATAGTTGCGTTTTCTTAAAAGAAGAGTGTGCTGGTGCACCGGCCACGATAAACATGCTGATTTTGGCTCCACGGGCTGGTCTTTTGAACCAAGCCGCAATGTGACTTGAAGAGAGCGCATATTCTACTGTGTATTGGTGAAATCAGCTAGATGGGAAAAGCATTTTCTGTTCGAGAATGGCACAAGATTTTTTAAATTTTGTTTTTATTTTCAGTCAAAAAGATTGAATACAGCAGCGCAGCTTAGCACAAAATAAATTGTAAAAAACATTAATCGAAAATTAATATCAAATTTAGAATTTTGAGGTTTTCAAGGCGACATTCCCAATCGGTTTGAATCAGCGAATAGTCTGGCCAATGAATAATATTTATCTTAAAAACACCCTACCTTAATACGAATAACTCTATACCTCCACCGATACCCTTAAATAAAGTGTCAAGCTATGACGCGACCCACTATTACTTTAGTCACAAGTTTGGCATCATAGTTTTTAGTAAATAACTGAATAATGATAAATGACTCAAATGCGTTGGCTTGAACTGCTTTCTACAGTTCGTATTGGTAGTAATAAACATAGCTCTGAACAGGCACGTAGCCCTTTCCACAAAGACTACGACCGCATTATTTTTTCGCAAAGCTTTCGACAATTAAACCGCAAGACCCAAGTCCATCCCCTCACCCAACATGATGGCATTCATACTCGCCTGACGCACTCTTTAGAAGTGTCTTGTATTGGACGTTCATTGGGGATGCTCGCGGCTGAAAAAATTAAAGATGAACTCCCGATGTGGATTTCACCTGCCGATGTCGGTGCAATTATTCAAGCTGCGTGCTTGGCACACGATATTGGTAATCCACCTTTTGGCCATGCAGGTGAATATGCTATTCGAGAATGGTTTGATGATGCATCACACACCAACTTTTTACAGGACTTAAGCCCTGAAGAAGAAGCCGACGTGAGACAGTTCGAAGGCAATGCCCAAGGTTTACGTTTACTGACTAAAATTGATTATCATCCGAATGATGGTGGTATGCGTTTAACCTATGCAACTTTAGGTGCATATTTAAAATACCCGTGGCTTTCAAAAACCATTGCATCGCAAGGCAATAAACCTGCAAGCCAACGGGCTAAATTTGGCTGCTATCAGGCAGAAAAAGAAATCTTGCAGCAAATTGCAGAGCAACTCGGTTTAATTCAACTGGGCGAATATCACTACTGTCGTCATCCGTTGACCTATTTGCTTGAAGCCGCAGATGACATTTGTTATGCCTTAATTGACCTTGAAGATGGCATTATCCTCAACATGTTGAACTATAACGAAGTTGAGCCAATTTTCCTTGATCTGGTCGGTGACTATGGCATACCTGCCGAATTGGCGATGACTGATACCACTTGGCAACAAAAAATAGCTGCATTACGTGGTCGTGTGATGAAACGTCTAGTCGAAGAAGTCACGACAGCCTTCGCCCGCCATCATCATGAAATTTTGTCAGGTCAACTTAAAGGCAGTTTATTGCAATATTGCAGTGAAGATATTGAGCGTGGAATTAACCGAGCAAAAGAATTAGCCCGCGATAAAATTTTTGAACATCCACAAAAAGCCGGCTTAGAGATTATTGCGCATCAAAGTCTACAAAATATTTTAGATGCCTTTATTCCTCTAACTACGCCAAATAAAACTTTGAGTTTTAAAGAACAACGACTGATGTCCATTCTTCACCGTTCGGGGGCACATTTTGGGCCGTTGCATTATGAAAACATCATGCAAGTATTGGATATTATCTCTAAATTTTCAGACCATCAGGCTTATAACCTTGCACAAGAACTTCAAGGCAATAAAGTTGGTTTCTTTTAAACCTGAAAAAATGTGAAGGCTAGTAATTCGCTGGCCTTCACGCTAATCTCGCAACAAATTGAAATTGAGCAAATGGCTCAGACTAAACTGAAATAAAGTGAATAAATGACATGATCGGATGTTTAATTGGCGAAGTGCTGGCATTGGAAGCACCAACAGTATTACTCAATGTAAATGGTGTGGGCTATGAGATTGACACCCCACTTTCTACATTTTGCCAACTACAAAAAGGTCAAAAAATTACCCTGTGGACACATCTAGCTGTTCGTGAAGATGCACAACTGCTGTATGGATTTAGCAATGCTCAAGAAAAACTGATTTTTCGCACACTTTTAAAAGTTAACGGCGTAGGCCCTAAAATGGCACTGGGCATTTTATCAACATTAAGTGTTGAAATGCTGATTCACACGGTTGAACATGAAGATGTAAACACTTTAGTCAAAGTTCCGGGTGTAGGCAAAAAGACCGCTGAACGCCTCATGATTGAGTTACGTGATCGCTTTAAAGCCATGGCTTCAGGGACTGCACCAACCAATTCAACTGTTGAACAAATTCAATTTACAGGCAACTCTGCCGTTGCCGAAGCTGAGGCGGCATTGCAATCATTAGGTTACAAGCCAATTGAAGCACAAAAGCTAATTAATGCCGTCAAAGCTGATTATACTGAAGCCAGCGACATTATCCGTGCAGCACTTAAGTCGATGAATAAATAATTCAAATAGACATACCAATACACCTAAATTGTATACACGAAGGCGACATGGATGTCGCCATGTTGGATTGGGATATAAGGATATATCCTCAATCCAACACAAGATTTTTGTTACTTTTGATCTTTCAAAAGTAAAGCAATGCCTACACAATGGCACCTTAACACAAATCACAACTTGAGGCTGTGCCTCGAAAGTTCAGCCAGAGATTGATTTAATTATATGCAAGACCGTCTTATCAGTGGTTCAGAAAAACCCGAAGACCACTTCGACCGCGCCATCCGCCCAACTTCCCTTGATGACTACATCGGGCAGCCTGTCGTCCGTGAACAAATGGAAATCTTTATCGGTGCTGCGCGTGGCCGTGAAGAAGCGCTGGATCACACCCTGATCTTTGGCCCACCGGGTTTAGGAAAAACCACACTAGCCAATATTATTGCGCGTGAAATGGGCGGCAACTTAAAATCGACATCAGGCCCAGTCCTTGAGCGTGCAGGCGATTTGGCTGCGATGCTAACCAACCTCGAAGAAGGTGATGTTTTATTTATTGATGAGATCCATCGTCTTTCACCGGTCATCGAGGAAATTCTCTATCCAGCGATGGAGGATTACCAACTCGACATCATGATTGGTGAAGGCCCTGCTGCCCGTTCGATCAAACTGGATTTACCACCCTTCACTCTTGTTGCAGCGACGACTCGTGCAGGCCTACTGACCTCTCCTTTACGTGACCGTTTTGGTATCGTACAACGCTTAGAGTTTTATTCTGTCAAAGACTTAACGCATATTGTGACTCGATCTGCAAACTTGATGGATGTACCCATGACTGCCGAAGGCGCACAGGAAGTTGCACGCCGTGCTCGTGGGACACCTCGTATTGCAAACCGTTTATTACGCCGAGTCCGTGATTATGCGCAAGTTAAAGGTACGGGTGAAGTAACCCAAGAGATGGCTCAACGTGCTTTGGACATGCTGAATGTCGATAAAGATGGTTTAGATACGCTAGACCGCCGTTATTTATCAATGCTACTAGAGCGTTTTGATGGTGGCCCTGCAGGCGTAGAAGCTTTAGCTGCTGCTATGGCAGAAGACTCAGGGACGCTAGAAGATGTGATCGAGCCTTACCTCATTCAGCAAGGCTATGTCATGCGTACTGCACGTGGACGTATTGCCACCAATATGGCGTATTTACAGTTTGGGATGACACCACCAGAGCCGAAAGATAAGTAAACGATAATTCACTGAACGACTTCAGGGAGTTAAATGCTCCCTGCATGTTTATTTAAATTTTTAAAATAAATTCAAGCCACTACAAACAATAGACTAAAATGATAAATCTTGAGAATAGAATAATTAACAAAATTAATAGCGACTACATTCAAAACCTACCATTAGACAGTGCCATTGAACACATTCCCAGAGAACAACCTATCAGTTCATTTAGCCCAAAACAAATGAGTGATTTTGAAAGCTTATTCCACACCGAATACAATTATTTTATCACTGTCGAATGTGAAAACATTCTTAGCAAAGAAACCATAGAAGTAAGTGAAGATAATATCTTAACTATTAAACAATCGCCTTCTGCATATCGTATAAAAAACCTGAGCTTCAACTATACTTCTGCCCTCATTTTTATTGGGACGTACTATCACGACGACGTACAAGCTTTGGTCAAGGAAAACTTTAAGCCAGCAAAAATTAATACGTTGTATTTCAGCTTCTCATTCTTTACTTTAGTCATACTCGTTTATGTGTTTTTCTGGATAGATCTACCTAATAAACTTTTACTCATGTTAGTTATTGGCCTTGGCTTTTGCTGCTTAACGTATATGTATGAATCTTTAAAAGCATTACTCCCAAAGCAACAGAAAAAGAAAATGGAAGAAACTCACTTTCATATTGCGGGATATTTAGCAGCTCATCTACAGGATTTTGTCGATACAAAATTTAAATTAGATGAACAAACAAATTAAAAGCAGTCTCTTTTTTAATCAATAATTACAACTACGGAAGTTAAAGATTTACGTGAGTTGAAACCTTGTGCCATTGGACTGATGACTCACGGTGCTAAACTGCCCGTCATTGAAGCACTTGACGAATCATTGAATTATCGCCATTTTTAAATGCTCTAATTCTATGCTGAAGTGCAGAACAATATTTTTCAGATTTTATAAAGACGGAACACTCTCATGGCGAATAAATTCGAATTCAACATTCGTGTATATATTGAAGATACAGATGCAGGTGGCATTGTTTACCACGCAAATCATATTCGCTTTATGGAGCGTACCCGCACAGAATGGCTACGCGCTTCAGGTGTAGACCATTATTGGCATCAAAAAGATTACAACTTTGTCGTTCATAAAATTAATGTGAAATATTCACGCCCTATATTAATGGATGACCTGATTACTGTTACAGCAAGTGTAGTTTCGTGTAAGGCTACGTCATTTGTGTTGCAACAAAATATTTATCGTGGTGATATTATGCTGGCATCAGGTGAGGTAGAATTGGCATGTATCAGTGCAGAGATGAGACCCCGTCGCCTTCCTGATGAAATACGTGAACTGATTCTGAAAGAATTGGAACAAGATTAAAAAAATTATTTGGCACATGTAGTAACTATGGCAACTCAACTAGAATCAACACTCAAAGTTTCAGACCTCATCTTACAAGCAAGTCCTGTCGTACAACTGGTAATGCTCCTGCTGCTCTTAGCTTCGTTATTCAGTTGGTATCTGATTGCCAAGTTACACATGAGTTATAAAAAAGCGCAGGCTGACGATGAACATTTCCAAAAAATCTTTTGGTCTGGCGCCGAACTCAATACTTTATACAACAATGCTCAGCTCAACTCGAAACGTGTTGGCCTTGAAGATGTTTTCTATCAAGGTTTAGGCGAGTTTTTCAAACTTAAAAAACGTAATGCCAGCGCAGAACAATCAATTGAAGGTACAGAACGTATTCTTCGTGTGGGTTTAAGCCGTGACCAAGGACATTTAGAAAATGGTTTAGGCGCGCTTGCGAGTATTGGCTCGGTTGCACCCTATGTCGGTTTATTCGGTACCGTTTGGGGCATTATGAACGCCTTTATTGGTTTAGCAGATGTTGACCAAGTCACCCTTGCTACGGTTGCTCCTGGTATTGCAGAGGCATTGATTGCAACGGCCATTGGTCTTTTTGCGGCAATTCCTGCTGTACTAGCATTTAACCATTTTACAGCCAAAGGTGAAGCCGTTTATAACGATCGTGCGCTTTTTGCCGAAGAAATGGTTGCGTTATTACAACGCCAGTCTGTAGGTTCAACTCAGGACAATGACTAATGGCTATTCAACGTTCTGGACGCTTTGAGCGCATCAAAAAACCATTAAAAAGTGACATGAACGTCGTACCATATATTGATGTCATGTTAGTTCTTTTGGTGATTTTCATGGTCACTGCACCTATGATCACCACAGGTGTCAAAGTCGACTTACCACAGGCAAATGGCACGCCTATGCAAGCGGAAGATAGTAGAGCGATTGTTACACTGAAAGCAGATGGCACGATCACTCTCGAAGATAAAAATCATCAAGATGATGTACTCACACTCGATGAACTTAAATCTGTTTTAACGGCCTCGCAAAATGAAGCGAGCGAACAGAAAAAGCAAATGAGTGTCCTGATTAACGGCAGTGAATCTCGTCCTTATGGTGAAGTCATGAAACTCATGTCTGCCCTTCAAGATGCAGGTTTAACACAAGTAGGTTTACTGACTGAGCCATTAAAATAATTTATGAAAGATTTCAACAAGCCGCCTTTTAAACAAAAAGCCGTTGCGATTGGTTTCACACTAGGTGTGCATATCGTCGCTGTGGTTGGCTTACTTTATCTTGGCATGAGTAAACCACCTGAGCCCCCTAAAAAAATAACCACTGTTTTGGTAAAACCGGAAGATTTAAAACCTGTAACACGTGAAGTCACAGAGTTTGATGAAACCGCGCATGAAAATGTAGCTAAACAAATAACGCAAACAGCCGAACCTAGCGTTGAACCAGCACCCGAGATTCCAACGGCTGCACCGCCTAAGCCAGCAGAACCACCTAAGGCAGATCCACAGATTGCTGCCCAACAAGCACTCGCAGCGGCAAAAGCACAGCAACTTGCAGAACAAAAAGCTGCGGACAGTGCGATGCGTGCTCAAGAACAAGCTAAAGCGGCTGAAGCTGCAAAACTAAAAGCGCAACAAGAAGCCAAAGCGGATGCGGCTAAGGCAAAAGCAGATGCTACGGCGAAAGCCAATGCTGACGCAGCAAAACGTAAAGCAGATGCTGATGCAAAAGCCAAGGCTGAAAAAATCCGTGCCGATGCATTAAGAAAAGCAGAAGCTGACAAAGCCAAAGCTGCAGCAACGGCAAAAGCCAATGCAGATGCAAAAGCCAAGGCCAATGCAGATGCGGCGAAACGTAAAGCAGACGCCGATGCCAAAGCTAAAGCCAATGCGGAAGCTGCAAAACGTAAAGCTGATGCTGATGCCAAAGCTAAAGCCAATGCAGAAGCTGCAAAACGTAAAGCTGATGCTGATGCGAAAGCCAAGGCCAATGCAGATGCGGCAAAACGTAAAGCAGATGCTGATGCAAAAGCTAAGGCCAATGCAGAAGCTGCAAAACGTAAAGCAGATGCTGATGCCAAAGCTAAGGCTGATGCAAAGGCAAAAGCCGATGCCGAAGCACGCGAACGTGCAGCCGAAGAAGCCAAAGCTTCATCTGCAAAAAAAGCAGCTGAAGAAGCTGCACAGAAAAAAGCTGAAGCGAAGAAAATTGCTTCAACAGCAAAACGTGATTTTGAAAATAAAATCCGTCGTGCGTGGGATACACCTTCAGACTCTGCGGGTAAAACGGCGACTGCTCGCGTTACCCTTACGGAAGGTGGTTCAGTTCGGTCAGTGATTGTGAACTCAAGTGATCCTGATATGAAAGCCAGTATTGAGGCTGCTGTTCGAGCTGCTGCACCATACCCAATGCCGAGTGACCCAGATGCAAAACGTGAAGCTCAAAGTTTTACGTCCACCTTCAAGTCATCACGTTAATTTTTAAATCCCTGCAAACCTTGTGGGGATTTTTCATTTACTTATATACTGAATTATATAACATGAAAACATTATTATTATTTTCGACACTAACACTCCTAGGCTCTCAATCATTCGCCGAAAATCGTTCAATTTACATCCCCTCTTCGACCATGCCTGACCATATTCCACCTGAACAATTTAATGCTTTGCTGATGGATCATGCTAAAACAACTCAACCTGAGAAATCAGTACAGGACGTAAAAAAGCCTCTTAAACCCATTTCACATGCTCTAAATGAAGAAGATGCAAAGAAAAAAGCGGAAGCCAAGAAAATCGCTTCAACAGCTAAACGTGATTTTGAACATAAAATCAAACGTGCTTGGGATACACCACCTGGCTCTAGCGGTAAAACGGCCATTGCTCGCGTGATTTTATCTAAAACAGGTGCTGTCCAAGCAGTCATCGTAAGCTCCAGTGATCCTGATATGAAAGCCAGTATTGAGGCTGCAGTTCGTGCTGCTGCACCATATCCGATGCCTAGCGACCCAGATGCTAGACGTGAAGCACAAAGTTTTACCTCTACATTTAGATCTTCAAATTAAGTTTGATAAATCCGTGCATTGCTTGCGGGGATTTTTTTGTGGTTAAGCAATGAATCACCCCATACCCATTTTTTCTTATCTTCAATAGATCAAGTTTCATCGCTGGTATGATGTTTATTTTTAAGCTTCTACATCCATCCCCCCAGTTCCCCCCCTTTCCTAAAATGAATACTCAATCGATTGTACCTGTGTGTTTCAATACTTGAGCTTTTATAAAGCTCTAGCCCCGACTAATTGATCCATTCTTGTCTTCGTTCTATATAACGCCGTGTATGTGGGACTCAGCAACATCAAGTATTACTAAAATTTTCTAAACACTTGATTCAAAAATAGAATGTTATAACTAAAGAATTATCATTTTCATTCCAAAATGTGATGTTGTGTTCATGATTTTTAAGCTAGACTTGACGAAACTCGGATAAAATCTCTGCATTTTTCACAGTGTTATAACAGTTCAGTCATATTTTCATGCTTTTAATATCCCAAAATCATGCCATTATGTGACACAACCAAATACAGACAATAACTCACATTTTTAGAGTAATTAGCGAATGATGGAAATGACGCGTAAACATCTTCTTTGCTTAGCCGTATTCACTGCTTTGAGCCCAGTTTTAGTGACTCAAACGCATGCGCAGCTTCACCTCGAAATCACTAAAGCTCCTGAAGAAGCACCTAAAATTGCGATCGTGCCTTTTAGTAATGACTCAAATATTTATCCAGTGGTTGAAAATGACTTGAACCGCTCAGGTAAATTTACCAGTGCCTCTAAAAACTTACCTGCAACTGCAACAATAAATTCACCTAATGCAGAAGCATGGAAAGCTGCGGGCGTATCCTATGTCGTGACAGGCACATCAAAAACAACGGCTGATGGCTCTTATGAAATTCACTACCAACTGTATGATGTTGAAAAAAAACAATACCTGTTAAATGAACTACTCACTGTACCTGCTTCACGTTATCGTCAAGCAGCGCATATGATCAGTGATGCAATCTATCAAGCTTTAACTGGCATTCCAGGTGACTTCAGCGGCCGTATTGCCTATGTATTGCGTAATGCAGCAACACCAGATCAGCGCTATACCCTACAAATTGCAGATACGGATGGTGAACAACCCCGTACCATTTTGACTTCACGTGATCCAATCTTGTCCCCTGCATGGACGCCTGATGCGAAAAAGCTAGCCTATGTTTCATTTGAAACCAAACGCCCTGCGATTTACATCCAAGATTTAGCAAGTGGTAACCGTGAAAAAGTAGCAAGTTTCCGTGGCCTGAATGGTGCACCAAGCTTCTCACCTGATGGTAAATCAATGTTATTTACCGCATCGATGCATGGCAATCCTGAAATCTATCAAATGGATTTACAGACTCGCCAATTAAAACGCATGACCAATGACACAGCGATTGATACAGAAGCACGTTATGCACCTGACGGTAAATCATTTATTTTTACCTCTGACCGTGGTGGCTCTCCACAAATTTACACCTACAACTTAAGTGCTGAAAGTGTCAAACGCTTGACTTTCCGTGGCGCTTTCAATGCACGTGGTACGTTAAGTGCGGACGGTAAAAAATTAGCTTTGGTACATCGTCCTAGCGGTAGTAACTATAAAGTTGCGGTTCAAGACATTGGTTCTGGTGTAACCAATATTTTAACACCAACAAGTTTAGATGAATCCCCAAGCTTCTCACCAAATGGTCAAATGGTGGTGTATGCAACCCGTGAAGCAAACCGTGGTTTGCTCTCGATCATGTCTTTAGATGGCCGTTTCCGCATGAACTTACCAAGTGAACAAGGTGAAGTTCGTGAGCCAGCTTGGGCACCGAAATAAACACTGCATGATTTATTCAACAATAACTTTTTAATGAAACATCATAAATAACCGTCATGGAGATTAATATGAAAGCAATGAAACTGATTGCATTACCTGTTTTAGCTACAGCATTAGTAATGACTGGTTGTGCCAGCCGTAAACCTGCAGCAGATGTACAAGCAGGACAAAACCCAAATGGCTCAACCACTGTAAACACTTCAGGTTTAAGTGAAGATGCAGCACTCAATGCACAAAACCTTGCGGGTGCATCATCGAAAGGTGTAACTGAAGCGAATAAAGCATTTTTAGCGAAGCGCGTAGTACACTTTGACTACGACAGTACAGAGCTTAGCAATGAAGACTTACAAACCCTTCAAGCTCATGCACAGTTCCTTGTTGCTAATGCAAACTCACGCGTTGCTTTAACAGGTCACACCGATGAACGTGGTACTCGTGAATACAACATGGCACTTGGTGAACGTCGTGCCAAAGCTGTTGAAAGCTTCCTGATTACAACAGGCGTAAGTCCAAATCAGCTTGAAGCAGTTAGCTATGGTAAAGAAATGCCAATCAATCCGGGTCATGATGAAAATGCATGGAAAGAAAACCGCCGTGTAGAAATTAACTACGAAGCGGTTCCTCCACTACTTAAATAAGACTTGAATAAGACTTGAATAAGACTTGAATAAGTCTGAGCTAAAAAAGCACTCATTAATGAGTGCTTTTTTGATTTAACCTATATCATTTAATTTATATCGTTTCATTTGCACCGTTCTATTGCAATGTTCTTTGCTTTAGCTCAATTTAGCCCTTTAACTCAGGATAAATTCGATTAGCGGCTTTAGAACATAAAAAATAATCAATTAAAATGCAAATGAACGACTTTTAAAACGAGATCCTTAGCTTTACCAACTAGAAAATCACCGTAACAATCCAAATCATTACGCTTCTGCTTCTGGATGTTCAGCATTTTCTTTTTCTGTTTGCATCGACTCAATGAGATCATGTTTATTGAACTTTTTATACTCTGCTTTTGCTTCGTAACTGCTCCAAGCAGCTTTTACGGTATCCGCAGAAATATCGTCTAAATTCAATCCCTCAGTTGCAGTCGGAGTCGCATCAAATTTTTGTGTGGTCATTGTTGTGCTCCCTGTCTTTCGATTTATACATTAGATTCAACATAGCATGTTATTCAGGACTTGCAAGGGTAAAATCACGACAAATAGTCTAGTTTAATTTTTCTTTTCCTTCGTTCTCATCTAAAATGTTGCACAATCACATTTTTATCATTTTTGATAAATTAATATTTGGAGTTTTCCGGTTATGTCAAATCTCACCCTTTCCCAATTTCTACAACAACAAAGTGGTAATCTTACTCCTGCATTAGCACAAGTTATTGAAACAATTGGTAATACATGCAAAGACATCGACCTTCTTTTACAAAAAGGTGCTTTGGCTGGTGTATTGGGTAGCGCGCAACACGAAAACGTTCAAGGTGAAGAACAAAAGAAACTTGATGTCATTTCAAATGATTACCTCATCGATGCATTAAAAGTTCATCCACATGTCGGTGGTTTGGCATCTGAAGAATTAGATGAATTCACGCCAGCTCAAGAAAATGGCGATTATCTTGTTTTGTTCGACCCATTAGATGGTTCAAGCAACATCGATATCAACATGTGTGTTGGCACAATTTTCTCAATTCTTCCTGCAAAAAATGCCGTAACGCAAGCTGAAGATTTCATGCAAGCGGGTGTTAACCAAGCGGCTGCAGGTTATGTACTGTATGGCCCATCAACAATGATGGCTCTAACTGTCGGTGCTGGCGTAGTCTTCTTTACTTTTGATCCAGAAAGCAAAGAATTCTTATTAACTAAAGATGCGATTGCGGTTGCAGCAGACACTAAAGAGTATGCAATTAATGCATCGAACCAACGTCACTGGGAAGAACCTGTAAAACGTTATATCGACGAACTTCTTGCAGGTAAAACTGGCCCGCGTGAAAAAGACTTCAATATGCGTTGGGTCGCATGCATGGTGGGTGATATTCATCGTATTCTTTGCCGTAGCGGTATCTTCATGTATCCATACGACTTCAAAGATCCGAAAAAAGCAGGCCGTCTACGTTTAATGTACGAAGCAAACCCAATGAGTATGTTGATGGAACAAGCTGGCGGTGCTTCTACAACAGGCCGTGTCCGCATTCTAGACATCCAACCAACAGAACTTCATCAACGTGTTCCTGTGATTATTGGTTCTAAAAACGAAGTTGACCTAGTTACTTCATACCATAATTAATTTCTAATAACGAAAGTCAGTATTTTTGCTGACTTTCGTGGATATCTCCCTCATGGCTCTGATTTATCTCGAATCAAAAGACAACCCGAAAATTAAGCACCTCCGTGGCTTAATCGAACAAAATGCCTACCGTAAAAAACAAGGTCAAACTGTTTTGGAAGGCACACACTTGGTGTTGTCATGGTTAGACTCAAAACGTCCAATCAAATCGATTTTCACCACTGAACAAGCAATTAACCATGCTGATTTCGATCGCATTGCGGAACAATATCAAGGTGCGGTGTTCATTCTAAGTGAATCTTTATACAAAGATATCAGTACACTTGGAACATCTATTGCTTGCTTAGCGATTGTGGATTTACCAAGTTCAAGTGAAGCGCTTAACTTCAGTGAAGACACCTTAATTTTAGACAACATTCAAGACCCTGGTAATGTAGGTACCCTACTCCGTTCTGCTGCCGCAGCGGGTATTGAGCAAGTCGTTTGTACCAAAGGCTCTGCATCACTCTGGTCACCGCGTGTATTACGCGCAGGTATGGGCGCACATTTTTCATTAAATACCTTTGAAAATATTGCCCTTGAAGATATTTTGACGAAATTCAAAATTCCAGTGTATGCAACAAGCTCACATCAGTCTGAAAACCTATATAGCAAAAATTTGCGCAAACAATGTGTGTGGATTTTAGGCAATGAAGGTCAAGGTGTTTCTGAGTATGCATTACAACATGCAGAAGCCGTAGCGATTCCTCAACCGGGTGGTCAAGAATCACTAAACGTAGCCATTGCTGGCTCGATCTGTTTTTTTGAAATGGTACGTCAGCGTCAGTAAAATCGTTATTTTATTGTATTTAGCGCTTAAGCCTGAAAAAAATAGACTACACTAGAAAAAATAATAATTCTTTTTGTCAACCTAACCGTTATTTCCATCGTTATTTGTATATGAATATGGAAATAATGGTGGGTATCCGATGACAGGATTTTCCATCTCTATGGATTTAGTACCCAAAAAGTCCGAGACGCAAGACAGCAGTGTTTTAAAAAGCACGGCTGAGTCTCGCCTGAAAAACTTCATGAATGAAGTGACGGGGCGTGCTTTAGTAATGATGGAAAGTGCAACGCACGGTCAACATGGCATTGCCATGGACTTGGTGCAAGAAGCCTTTATTTCCTTACATAAAGCTTATGCTGAAAAGTCCACAGAGGAATGGTATCCCCTGTTTTACACCATTTTAAATAATAAGCTGCAAGATTGGCGTCGAAAGGAAGCACGTCGTTCGCAGCCGTTTTCCCTATTTAGAAAAGTCAGCCTAGATGACGACGATGTCGAAATACAGGATGTTGTAGATGAATCTACACCAAACCCTTTCGACTTTCTGGATCAGGCTGTCACTGCAGAGGAAATACAAGATGCTATCGCAGAACTTCCAGTCCGCCAGCAACAAGCATTTATGTTGCGAGCTTGGGAAGGCTTTGATACGCATACAACTGCAGAAATTATGAATTGTTCCGAAGGCAGTGTGAAAACACATTACCACCGTGCCATTCAAGGTTTACGTACCGCTTTGGCACATTTGAATCCACATATGGGAGGATCATCCGAATGAAACAAGATGATTTCTTAAAGCAAGTAACTTCCAAACTTGATGGACTCGCACAGCACCATAAAGACAAAGCAACTGTCATGAATAACGTGCTTGAAGATATTCATCAGCGCGAAACTTCTCGTTATGGTTTTTGGAAAATGTCTGGCTTTGCACTTGCAGCAGCAATTGCAGGTTTTGTCATTTTACCGAATGCGACTGTACTGGATGACAAACCACAAAATCAGGTGATTTCAACCCCTAAGCTCTCCCCTCAAATGGTGGAAGATCTTGAAATGTTGATGGTTCTGGGTGAGGACAAAGTTCCACATGGCAGCTAAAAAATTAGCAATTGCATTCTGTGCTTTTAGTTTTTTGCAAACCAGTTTTGCTGGCTTTGATCGCTTTTGGATATTTTCAAAAGATGCAGATACTCAAGTTAATGAAACTTGGGATTCGCTATCTGAAGCAGAACAACAGGCTTTAATTAAAAAGTATCAGGCTCTCAAAGAGATTCCTGCAGATCAACGTGTCAGCTTGCAACAGCGCATGGATTGGTTCACCCAACTTCCGGACAGTGAAAAGCAGCGTATGCGCGAAACATGGCAAAAAATGAGTACTTTAGAACGTAAAGAACTCGCGACACGTATGCAAAAAGCTAGTCCTGATGAAAGACCTGCTATTCGCGATGAGTATATCAATAAATATTTACAGCCTATCGCTATCGTTCACTAATCAAAAACAACAGTATGTTGTGAAAATCAAATCAATTACATTAGGGTCTGTTGACATTTGTTGATTAAAAAAATAGCGAGATAGTAAAATTAAATCGCCAAACCCAATTTTACACTCGCTATGCCTCGAACAATGCTAAATGATCAACACTGGTCCAAGTTACTTGCTATTTTCCGTCACTTTAATA
>NZ_VOYF01000026.1:0-17321 GCF_013420775.1 Acinetobacter sp. YH01010
CTAGACAAAATGACACCAAATGAGTTTTACTATGATCAGCTACCCCAACAAAACAAGGTGGCTTAACTAGAGCGGAATATCACTTATAAATACGCTTTTAGTTGTTCAAACAAGTGGGACCACCTCTCAACACCAGTGCTGATGCTGTTTTGCACAATGTCTATATTGATATTAATCACCCTGAAAATCTGGCGATGTTTAGCGAGTCTTGCAAGAATCGCCATGAAATTAATGAAAACCTACCCATTTGCCAGTTAATCACTTCATGGGTTCGATTACTAGGGATCTTCACCATTCTGGACAATACAGATCAGGACAAAGAAACCCCTGTTCTCATTCAACTTGCTGACGGCGGTACTTTATCTATCGATGGTTGGGAAATTCTCGACCAAGAAACCAAAGATAGACGCTTGGCGTTAATGGACATTGAGCCAGATGAAGAACAAGACGTAGACGACCCTATTTTGTTCGCTCATGAGCATTCAGACTCAATCACACTCACCAAAGTCGAAAAGCCAGTAGCAGAAAGTGTATATGTCGCTACGCGTAACTCTTACAGCAACAACTTTGATTTAGTTCTTGAATGTATCTTGAATCCTGAAAAATATTACAGCCTATATCAAGGCTCATATGATGGCACTCATGTTCAAGTGATCCTGAATGACTTGGCACTACTACCATCATGTAAGACACATAAATCAGAAATTGGCGACTATGTAACATGCAATGTACTGGAGCTGTTCAAAGGCTCAATAGATGCGTATGGCGCAGAAAGTGAATTTATTGATTCATTCGTGCAACTCGACATTACACCGTACTTAGATAGCACACTGAAAATGGACTACACCGAATTGCAGTTTAGCTACCAGAGCAACGATCTCATTGCATTTTTTGGGAATGATCCATGTTCTTAACATGGATCTCTATAGAATAGGAGAAAATACAATGTCTGATCATATCTATAATTACATCATCGGCAGAATCGACAAAAGCCGTAAAATTATGGTTCTGGTGAACTACGAATCAAGATCCAATCTGGTGACTCAAGCACAGTTAATGAAAGTCCAATTCCCGAACCTCAATACCTTGAGAATGTTCCTGAATGACTTTGAGCCAACGGAAAAACATGTTATCCATTACTCGAAATACAGTAAAGAAATGCCATCAGGTGCAGATGGATATTTCCTATTTTCAGAACATGACCAACAATGGAATATTTTTGATCCAAAAGTTATAAATCGGTTTGTTCACATACACCAAGAAGCACCAGAGTTCGATAACTACCAAGATTATATCTGTTCTTGTGAAGTCAAAAACTCACCTACACTTAAAGCAAAACATAAAAAACAAGCATTTGTGCAGAAGATGATCTTCACTTCATTGGGTTTTGAGCGTTATTGCCATCATTGCAATGGCTATGAACCACTGGATCGCTTTTATTATCATTCTGATACCAAAACCTATGAAGCAGTTTGCAAGCCTTGTTATGTTCCTCATTACAAGCCTTACAAAATGAAAAAACGTATGACCAGTACGGTTGAAGAATATATTTAATCATTAACTAGAACTCAAAAAGTATTTTTAGATAATGCTTGGAATCAATTCAATTCATCAAGTTTTAAAAAATAATTCCTTTTGTCAGGTCTATCATTTTTTAAATGCTTTAAAAATATTTTCGCAGTTTCCTCCGATGCATCCTCTCTTAGGCAACGTTCAACAAAGGATATATCTACAAATTCATCTGCTAACCCAGCACGACCAAGATCTAAAAAATAAATTTCATTGAATTTATCTATAAAAATATTACTATCCGTGATATCGCCATGAGAAAAAACCAATCTTTCTTCAACACGAGTCTCGGTTAACTCATTCCATAGACTTAGGTAAGTTTTATGGTCTCCCCATAATTCAGTGTCAAAATCATCTTGATCTATATCGTCAAGGAGTTGGTTATCAATAAAAAATTTTGACTCTTTTAACCGATGATCAATGTTTGAAATAAATGGACAATCAATAATAGCAATTGAATTTAACAGATTGAGTGCCTCCTTATAGATAGCAAGCAATTCTTGGTCTGTTAAAAAAAGCGCTGAAATTGGTTTTGCATTGATCGCTTTAGTGATCATGAATTCAAACTGCTCATCCTGAAAAGTCATGATGAGTTCAGGCACCTTTAATTTCTCAGAGAGCCAACTCAACATTTTCGCTTCACGAGAGACACTGTATGTGGTCTCTGTATATAAAGTGCTAGATCGCTTAAGAAAAAAAGTTTCATTATTTCGATTAAAAGAATAAACATCCGATGGCGACTGACCAATTTTATTTGGCTCTAAAACGCTGTTTCCGATAAATTGTTGAATAATATTGGGCAATTCCATCAAGTTTTCCTTTTATTCAGCATTAAAAACCCCGCAAATGCGAGGCCTAGTAAATAGATGATCTTAATTTGGTTCACTGTAGCAAAAATATGGGGCGAATTCAAACATGAGGTGCGACAGTTTCAAAAGCCATATGATAATCAACAAGCTGAGCAAATTTCTCTAATGGTGTAAGCCAATCTAACGCCTTTCTAGGACGAGTATTCAGTGACATGGCAACTTGATTTAAATAATGCTGATCTGCCTGATTTAAATCAATCCCTTTAGGTAAATATTGCCTAATTAAACCATTCATATTTTCGCATGTGCCTTTTTGCCAGGGTGAATGTGGGTCACAGAAATATACATCTATGCCTAAATCTTCTTCGAGTATTTTATGTTCTGACATCTCACGTCCACGGTCATAGGTCAACGTTTTACGCAGTTCTGCAGGTAAATATTTCAGAGCTTCAGTTAAAGCCTTGCGCACTGATTCTGCCTTTGCATCAGGTAATGTTGCCAAGATACAGAGCCGTGTATTTCGTTCAATAAGTGTTGCTATCGAACTTTTATTGTCTTTACCTTTAATTAAATCAGCTTCCCAATGACCCGGTATTTTTCTTTCTTGAACTTCGGCTGGGCGCTCATGAATAGTTTTAATATCCTGTAATATAGAATCTTTTTTAGGTTCACCGTTAGCTTTTCGCTTTTTATTTTCATGACGTAGACAGGATAATAAGTCTTTTTTCAACTCACCCTTGGGTAATGCTCGTATCGTTGAATAAATCGTTGTATGGCTTACATTCATTGTTTGATCCAAATCAGGAAATGTCTTTAAACGCTTTGCTATTTGCTGAGGAGACCATAAACAACGGATCGCTTCAACAATAAATTTCCAGAGGATTGAATCGATTTTGAGTTTTCTGTGACCACGTCTACGTCTAGCAAAAGTGTTATCAGAAGCATATTGAGCTTGATAAACGTCATTGATGCTATTTCTTTTAAGCTCACGATAGATCGTACTAGGATGTCTTTTAATAAGTTCAGCAAATTTTCTGGCTGAAAAGCCTTCTTTTCTTGACTCAAGCATTAATGCAGTACGATCTTCAAAGTTAAGATGATGGTATGACAATTTTATATACTCCATAAACCCTTTAAATTAATTAGGTGGTTTATGTCGCACTTCAAGTTTTACTCTGCCATGGCAACTATTAATTATTGCCATCTTTTTTTGATATAGATCTATGTAATCAGGTTATTTTAATATGTGAGCCTTATTTTATTTAATTAAATATAAATAATTGATATTAGTTTTATTCAACGTATACGGTGATTTTAATTGATTAAAATATTTTAATTACTGAACCACTACCGTTGTTAAATTCAGCTTCATTAATATTTTAAGGAAAAAATTATAAACGCCACTTAATAACTATTATGGAATCTCAGATGTAGAGCACACGGCTCAAAACTTGGAGATTTTAAAATGTCACATTTCACAGTTGCAGTAGTTACCACCCCTGATGGTGATGTTGTAGATGCCCTAGAACCATTTTACGAATTTGAATGCTCAGGCATTAAAAACAAATATTGCATTTCAGAATCATCATTGGACGAAATTAAAGACCAATACGAATCGACAGAAATCACTTTGATGAAAAACTCAAAGCCTATCATAGATGATGGTGAAGAACGCTATGCGTTTCTTGACGACCCTCGTTTCGTGCGTGATGCAACAGACTTCGAGCTTGATGCCATCAAAAACAACAAAGGTGATATTTTTGCTGACTTCCCGAACGGCGGTAAACATTTATCAGTGGTACAGGTCAAAAACGATGATGGTACGTACTCAAGTCGCATTCGTGATTTAGGCATGTTCATTCAATGGCATCAAAAAGATGTGCCATGTACTGAAGTGTTTGAGCTTCAACAGTTCATTAACTGGTATAACGAAAAAGTTACGCCGACTGTTTTGACAGGTGAAAAACCTGATGAAAGTTGGACAGAATGGATAGAGCTTGATGCTGACGGTAAAGTGGTCGATTACTTCACCACCACCAACCCGAATCCGAAATACGATTGGTATGAAATCGGAGGACGTTGGAAAAACATGCTGTTGCGTCTTGATGGACGAAAAGTGGATAGCTGTCCGATTGGTGAGCTAGATTTTGAAACCGAAATCAACCGCTTAAAAACCGAAGCTAACCGTGTTTATGACTATTTTGAGAAGTGTATCGGTGATGCTTCACGTACTTGGCGGTCATGGGCTGATGTTTGGTCTGATGAATCAATCGAATCAGTGAACGATAAGCGTAATTTCTATCATAACCAAGATGCAATCTTATTAATGAAAGCCAGTGATACGGATAACCTGTTTGGCATATTCGGACATGAATTTGATGAATTTTTGGTGAGCCGTGAAGAATTCCTAGCTAAAAAATCAGCAAACCCATTCGGTACGTACTGTTTCTTAGATGCTACCACTGATGCAGAAATCGGAGATTGGACAGGTTCAGAATGTGGATTGTTTGGAGAAGACTTATACAAAGAGGAAAATTGGGAATCCAAAAACCAAGCATTGCTGAAGAGCTTTCCAAGCGACTATATAATCACGATTGTTGATTGCCATATCTAAAACCCAAACAGGGATAAGCGTAAACCCTTATCCCTTTTCTTTTGGGCATTTTTTAAAACGCATTCGATGTTTTTTAATTGATTAAAAAGGTTTTGAATTTTTAAATTTTAAATTTTAAGAAAAATTAAACAGCTATTGCGCTTTGTATAATGAATATAGATTTAATCACTATCCTTAAGGGCTTTTAATATGTGGAATACATTAGTTTTAATTCGTAAAACCGCAACGTCAAAAGAAATAAAAGACAAAGCTGATATGTATTTAAGCCAGTTAAATACTGCAACCATTTCAGCATCTCTTAAAGCTGAAATACTCTCTTTTATCGAATCTGTTTTAAACGATTAATCAACTTAGGCTCAACGCCTACAACTTGGAGAAACCCCATGAATTACTACAACACATTCACCATTCCATGCAATTTTAAAGTACAGCACATTGAAGATGGTCAATTTGTCGTGTTTTTTGCTGATGGCACTCAGTTAAGTTACCAGATTGAAAACACCAGCAAGGTTAAATGGATTGAACCTGAAGCATTCAGCTTAGAGCAAGTACTCCTAAGCTCAAAAGAGCCAATCAATGCCGATGATATTGACATCATTAAGTATGCTTCATACCGCTTAATTGCTGACACGCCATTGATTGATGATGATGGTAGCAATCCTGAACCTGATTGCCTTTACTGCAAAAAATCTAGTGACACTCTTAACAGCCTCATACTTCAAGTCACTGAAGCACATACCCTCCCATGTTGGCTACTGACATCAAACGGCGTTCATATCCTAGATATTAATGAATTGACTGAAGCTTAATAACAACAACCAGTGAAGCATGTCTATTGCTTCACTTTTTGGCAGTTGAAAACCGCATTCGATGTTTTTTTAGTTGATTAAAAAAAGGTTTAGAAATTTGGTTGTGGCCAGCGCTAGATCTGGCGCACCAGGATCAATGCTTATTTGTATGGTTCGTTAATTGCTTCCATCATTCTAATAGCATCCTCATTACTATTTTTAGCTGCTATCTGTTAAAAGTCGCAGCAAGGACCAGTAAAACAATAATAAATAATTTTAAAAAAGTTTTTGGGTTAGGTTCTATCTTAAAATAAACATATTGAAGCAGAAAGCTTAAAACTTGGAGTTGAAATGGTTTCTATTAATGAATTACTGAACAAAAACCTTGATCGCAAATATGGTCCAATTGAAGCGCATGAAGTTATAGAACTTGTTCGTGTAACTCGTGCGCCAGAATCCGTAAATAACCCTTCAATGCCATCAGTTAGAATTTCTACTGCAGATCTGCACCATATGGTTGAACAAGCTAAAAAGTTCAATTTGTGGGAAGAATGGTCCACCAAGGTTTTAGCAACTGAGTTGCCATACAACCCTTATCTTAAGCCAGTGTTTACAGGTCATAGTTTCCCACGTTCTAGCATGTCTACTGACAACTACGAAGCATTAGTACGCTCTACGTTAGTGCCGGTGCTACTACCTGAAGATAAAAAGTCTTTTATCAACCTGAATGACAAAGTTATGTCATTTAACAACCTCATGTTTGATATGCCCGATGCGATGGTGAACCATCTCATGACTGGTAAAAAACTTTGGCTATATGCAAAAAATGGGCAAGTGGTCTGGTATACCCGTGCTGAGTATGAGGCGCAAACCAAGTGGAACCAGGCTGAACAGGATGCTAAGAAAAAAATTACTGCATTGTTTGAATTATTCAATGCGCTGCAACAAGCTAAACCGATCTTTGATGCTATCGATCAGAAGAAAAACTTCAGTGCTTTACCGTTCAAATGGTTCACTGGTGTAAAAATTGTAATGTCAGGCTTGTCAGCTGGATCATGGGGCGATGGTGAAAAATCAAATACAGTGACTCACTTGGTTTTTGATGAAGACTACTCAGGATCTAAATTGGTTCGTGAGAAAAACCAGTACTTGTGCTCAGCTGGAGGCTTATTCCCTGCAGATGAAGCAAAGAAAGAATTCAAAATGAAAGTAGGTGAAGTTACCGTGGACACGGTACCGCACCTTGTTACATGTAAAGTGTGCCTAAAACGTATTTTTACGCAACTTGCATTAACTCAATCTAATTAATCAAATTTATAGGGTGTTCATCATGAATAACAAAACAATTGCCAAAAAAATGATTAACCAAGTTAAATCGGTTATCACTGACCCTCAAGCAAAAAGCTTGTTGGCTGCTTATCACGTAGAGACGTCATTTACCCACTTCTACGAAACACACAGCCACATTTACTTGGTTGGTAAAGACATTACTGCAGTCATGGCCAAACATTTTCCATACTTCACGTTTAAGACTCGTGATAACAAGAAAGCCCGTCACGGTATTGGCGATGGCTCAATGTCTGATTGCTTAAACAAGCTGCGCCGTGTGTATCGCTTAGAAATCAAAAAACCGATTAGCGAGAAGTTTATCGCTGAAGCTGGTGCACCGACTTTCACAAAAAGCCAATCTGTAAGTCCTGTTGCTTATTTGATTGATGAAGTTGTGCAACAAGAAACAGCGCCGATCGCACGATCTGACGTTCAAAACAGTTTCCAGGATCTTTTCAATTGATTTGAGGCTTATATGAATATGCATACGACTCAAAAGAGTGAGAGAGACAAAATGACAAAACGCTGTTCTGTTGATGTGAAGTCACCCTGGTTCTTCATAGAGGACCAAATCCCAAACAAAGATGGCACGGCGTTTATTGTGTGGGATGAATTCTTAGACCATGAAATTAAACCTATCCGCTGGAGCGATAAGATCCGTGACTATGCTTCAGGTGAAGTCGAATGGAGTGGAAGCTTCTTATTTTGGCGATATGATGATGGTACACCAGCTGAATCACCAAGAAGCTATCAGCAATCTTAATTTCTTATATTTCCGAGGGTGTAGCCAATTGATTTTGAGATTTGATCAATCTCTTTAAGGCAAAGGTTTGATTCCTTGAATGCCAGTTCGAGTCTGACCATCCCCGTCATTGCCAACAAATTCCCTCAAATGAATCAATTGAAGACAATCATACCAGCCTCACTAAAATAGTTACGGCTTTGACGTTCTGACTTAGGTTCCCAATCTCTATTTTTCAGATTACATGATCCAGCAGCAATTTTAGCCTTGCCAAACTTACTTTGAATGTTTTGAAACGCCGTCATTAACGCTTGCTCTTTTTCAAGCTGCTCTACGTCAGTTAGTAGGCCGATCGTGCGATGTTCTTCTTTTATCAATTCACACAACATCACGCCACATTTCTTAAACTCTATCCCCTCTTTGTACAATTTATCAATCAGTGATGTGGCAGCTTTAACCAGTTGCATCAAATTGTTTGTAGGTTGGGTAAACGTGTATGTTAACGACTTGCTGTAATACGGTTTTGACTGGTCAAATGGGTTGGATTGCAAGAAAACAATCAGAGATCCGCATAGCTGGTGTTCAGCAACAAGCCGATTGAATGCATTATGGGTATATTTGCTGACGGCTTCTTGAAGAATTGAGAGCTCAGTAATTTTCTGGCCGAAAGATTTGCTCGAGACAATCTGTTGTTTCGCCTTAGGTGAACTTTCAAATTCAAAGCATGGCTGGCCAAGCAATTCTAAAATCGTACTTTGCATATTCACATTGAAGAGTTCACGCATTCGATTCGGGTTGGATGTTGCAAGATCCAGCACACTTAAAATCCCCATGTCATTAAGCTTTTTAGCGTACTTTCGCCCTACACCCCATATTTCATCAACTGGCATGCTTTGATAGTAGCTTTCGACATCTACCAGGCTCATTGTCACTAAATTACAGATTCCATTTAATTCTGGATTCTTTTTGGCAAGGTTGTTGGCCATTTTACTTTCAGTCAGTGTTCTACCAACACCCACGCACGTTGTTAAGCCAATAAACTTATATACTTGATGCCGAATCTCCCGTGCCATTTCAGTAGCATCAAAGTTTTTAGTAAATTGAGTAAATTCTATAAAGCCTTCATCAATGCTGTAAATGCTGTAACAGCTTGGATCTACAAAACCAGATAATATTCCATGAAAACGGCGTGACATTTCGCCATATAGCGCAAAATTGCTCGATAGCACATGAACGTTATGTTTATTGATGATGTCTTGGACCTTAAAGAGTGGCGCACCCATCGGGATTTTTAAGAGTTTAGCTTCAGCGCTTCTCGCGATGATTGTTCCATCATTAGAGCTTAAGACAACGCATGGTTTACCCTTTAACTTAGGGTTCCAAAATGCTTCCATCGAACAATATGCCGAATTTATATCAACATGAATAAATACCCGGTTTGTCATTTTCGTGCGTCTTTAATGATGTAAGTCACTACGCCCCACACAATCAATTCCTGTTCAGGTTTTAGAAAAATATGTGAGTGCTCTTGGTTTTCTGCTTTAAGCCAAACTGGAGGGATAGATTTTGCATCTGGACCAAAAATTTCATTAATTTCACCAGCTGACATTTGCTTGGTGATCATCAACCGCTTAACGGTAAAGTCTGTTTCTAGCTGAGCAACAATAATATCTAGATGCTTGGCGTCTAAGCTTCTATCGATTATGAGCTTATCGTTAATATCTATACCGGCATTTAGCATGGAACGAGAGCCTACTTTACCAATAAACGTAGAGTACTCATTGGTGATCAGCATTTCGTTGAGATCGACCGACTTTTCAATAAAATCTTGTGCTGGTGATGCAAATCCAGCCGACAGCAGCTCTAACGCCACTGGAATGCGTTTAGGTGCACCAGGAGCAAGAGCTTCAATTTCAACTAAATCACCAGCTTTAAGCGGTATTTCTGATTTTTCTGACATCTCAAGACCGGTGAAAGAATATATATACCAATTCTATTTCTTGCATGTCTGATGATCAATCAAAAAATAAAAACCAGTAGGCATGCCACTTGCCTACTGGTCGTATTGGAAGTTCAAAATTGACTTAGATCTTAGAAAAACTCAAGTGATATAAGGCTGTTGCGCGTACTAAATTTTGACGCGGTGATTTTGGTTTCCAGGCCTGGTCAGACCATGGCCAGAGATCAGGAACCGACTCACTTGTATATGCAGATGGTTTAGAGGGAATTCATCGCATAAACAGATTGAGCATTTAATAGCGTTGAATGTTAAATATCTACGGCAAACTGCTTTCAGATTCATGAATTGGGTTTGTTCAAAAACAGCGTTATTAATTAAAAACTAAAACGCCTTTCCACATGTACAAAACCAGTAGAATAAAACCAATAAGAATATGCACTTCGATAATGACTATTAGCCAGCTTCTGCACATATTGAATAAATACTTAAAGAACGATGGCGCTTGGTGTTTATATTCGTTTTCTTCTTCGTAGTCATCTGTATTGACATGGTTCCAAAACGGTTTCTCTTTGGTTTTACACGGGTTGTCATTATCAGATTTAGACAAAATTTTTACCTTTTATAACCTAACCAATTAGATAATTATATTAAATCTATTAGCCACAAAAACTTTATCAAAAAACTTTTTTTCGTTAATTTATTTGTTTAATGCACTGATCAAATTAAATGTGAGTGACTTGGACCTATCTAATCGTATGAAACTGAGTGTTACTGAAGTTGGACATCTATATTCACTTGAATACACAACCAAGATTGAAGTGCTGGAAGAAGCATTTTTAGCATTAGGACTTTGGATCTTCAGGTTATTTAATTAACTTCTACCCTTTTGACCTAGCCTAGCTAGGTTTTTTTTTGAAAAAATTTTAAAGCCCAAACAGTCTTTAAAATGAATACATCAAGCTCATTGCTTAAAACCTGGAGTATTCAAGATGTATCTACGCTACACGATGTTTAAAACAGATGGAGAAAAAGTCCTTAGTTCGCACGGCATTGGGTTAAGCAACTGCTTTATTTACCATGCAGCGGAAATACTCTACAAAGAGGTTCAAAATTCTGCATCTTTTGACCGTTACATTGAGAGATTATCAAAGTGTAATACGATCAAATACAACCACGAACGACACGGCGACAAAGCACGTATTGTCTATTTTGCACCTGAAGATCTAACGCGTGTCTCTTACAGTACAACATATAGCGAACGGGTTGAAAATGCCAATATCGATAGCTTTGACTTGATTACCCTGTACGCTGAGTACAAAACTATTTTTAGTTGTATCTATTTTGATATATCAACGAATACCTGGTCTGTACGTACATACACTGATGTATTAACATCAATGGGCATGTTAAAGCCACCAGTAGCACAGTTAGCATTTGCAATATAAGAGCCCCTGAAAAGTCTTATACCCACCTAGCATTGACCAATCAATGCTAGGTTTTTTTTACGATGCAATTTGATATTTCATTTCATGTTTAAAGTTTGCTTTGACAAGTGCATGGGATAGATCTGGAGGTACTGAGTTACCTACCATTCTGTATTGCTCAGTTTTCGTCAGCTTAATTTTTTGGTTATTTTCATCTACACCATGAGTAAAGATGTAATTGCTTGGAAAGCCCTGAGCCTTATACAACTCAAATGGTTGAATCATCCTAAAACCAATGTCTTCAATATAATAATGTTCATTATTGATTTCGATTAAGCCGAAACGTTCAAACAAGTCATTCTTAAAGTTGAATTGCCCGGTAAATTTCAAAAGTAGCGCACGTACTTCCGCAAACTGATTCACGGTCGTTAACGTGTGAAATGGTTCTGATAGCTCTTGGCCAGTGCACCCCTTTTTCATTTTAGATAGGTGACACACGTATAGCGCATGTGTACCGCCTTTTGTTTCTGCTGTAATTGTACGTAATGGCTCATTTATTGGCATGGATCTACGACTTGAACCATTGGCACACTCAGTAAGAATTGGCGCCACATTGTCCACGATGTAAGGTTTTGGGTTGTGAACGATATATTTTAAAATCCCCCTCACAATTCGCTCTAATGTAGCTGGTGCTAAAGGTTTTTTACGCTTGAATATGCTTAGGGTGTGTTGACACTTTTAGTTTAAAAAAATAGCGAAGTAGTAAAATCAAATCGCCAAACCCAATTTTACTATTCGCTATGCCTCGTACCATGCTGACAGATCAACCCTGGCAAAAGTTGAAAGTTATTCTGCGTAATTTATCCATTCACCACAACTCAAATTTACGCAATTTTATTGAAGCTATTCTCTATAGAATTAGAACAGGCTGTCCGTGGCGAGATATTCCTTCTTGTTTTGGTCATTCCAACTCTATTTTCAAACGTTTTAATCGTTGGTCAAGCAGCGGTAAGTTACTTAGATTATTCAAATTACTAGCCTCATGCCCCGATATGGAGTGGATTTTTATTGATGGCTCTCATGTACGTGCTCATCAACATTCTGCCGGTATAGCGAATCAATCTATTTCTAAAAGTGTAGGAGGAAACTCCTCAAAAATACATTTGATTGTTGATGCACATGGCAATCCTATTGATTTCATGATTACCGATGGAACCACACATGATGTTAAAGTTGCACCTGATTTAATATCAACATTAGATTTAAAAGAGACAAAAGTGGTATGTGCAGATAAAGGCTATGATTCAGAACCACTGCGTGAACAGATCAGGAAAACAGGGACTAAAGCGAATATACCAAAGAAAACAAATAGCCAATCGAACAATGACCATATGGACTGGTATTTATATAAAATCAGGCATTTAGTTGAAAATATGTTTTGTAGATTAAAGCAATTTAGAGGAATAGCTACTCGATATGACAAGCTCAAAAGAAATTATCAAAGTTCTGTTGCTTTAGCCTGTATATTTTTATGGCTACCTTTATAGGGTTAATTATGAACAGTAAATGTCAACAGACCCTACTTAAAAATTCTTTAGCTTTAATGGATTTTTAAATTAAGCTGAAATTAGCTTTATTTTCCTTTATAGTTACCATGACCAAATCCTGCTTTTTATAAAGCGGGATTTTGTTATATGTGATATTCAATATGTTCCGGACAATTAAGTTATGACTTTCCAAAGTTTTGAAGTAGTACATGTGGTTGCTATGGACAACCAACGTTGTATTGGTAAGGATAACGATCTGCCTTGGCATATTTCTGCTGATTTAAAACACTTTAAAGAAATTACCCAAGGTGGGGTAATTATCCTTGGTCGTAAAAATTTTGATTCGATTGGTCGTCCGCTTCCTAAACGTGTAAATTGGGTAATTACTCGAAACCATAATTGGAATTTTGACGGCGTTAAAGTTGCACATTCAATCGAAGAAGCCTTAGAGAAATCTATTCCTGACGTTCAAGCATCAGAGAAACCAAATACAATTTTTATTATTGGTGGTGGTGAGATTTTCAAGCAAACCATCAATATTGTGGATCGACTAGAGCTTACTCATGTTGATTTAAATGTTGAAGGTGATATTTTTTATCCTAAAATTCCAAATGATTTTGTGAAGATAGCGTCAGAACAACATATTGATGACAAAACCGGCATTGCTTTTGAGTTCGCAACCTACAGAAAATAAAACCTATTTCTCATGAAAAAGTGATGATGCAGGGACGCGAATATATCTCCAGACATTGGAGTCTGTGGCTGCTGGGCAGCCTGTTTACTTTATTCGTCATTCTGTCGAGCCTGTGGCTCAGCCTCATGCTGTGGGTTCATCTTCCCATCGGCAAAATCGGCAGCTTGATACTGATTGGACTCTGGCTGACCTTTGCGCTGGTCGTTCTCGGGATTTATTTCACCCGGCATCTGATCTCCCGCCAAGTGGATAGCGTTCTTTATCTTCTGGCCTTTTTATTCTGTTTGCTAGGATATTTCAGTCTGGAAGCGCGTCAGGATCGAGAGTGGAATCCTGAGGTTTCCCAGCTTCTGCATTATGAGCAGCAAGGCGATCAGGTTACCTTACACAATATCCGCAACTTTGACTGGCAGGCCGATGGTCGCTATATCGAACGCTGGGAAAGCCGCAGTTTTGATCTGAATCAGATTACTGGCGTGAACATCATTACTTCCTACTGGATGGGGCCTAAAATTGCCCATACCCTGGTCAGCTTCGATTTTGCCAATCAAAAGCCACTCACCTTCTCGATTGAAATCCGCAAGGAAAAGAATGAAGAGTTTTCAGCGATTGGTGGCTTTTTCCGAAAATATGAACTGAGTCTGGTCGCATCGGATGAAAAGGATATTGTCTATACCCGTAGCAATGTCCGTGGTGAACAGGTCTATTTTTTCCCAGTCAAAATGCCGCAAGCTCAGGCTAAAGCGCTATTCAAGGAATATCTGCGTCAGGCCGATGAGCTGGCCCAAAAGCCAAAATGGTACAATACCCTGACCAGTAATTGCACCACACTAGTCTTTGATATGGTTCAGGCGATATCGCAACAACAGCTACCCTCAGATTACCGGTTGCTGGCCTCCGGCTATTTACCGAATTATCTCTATGATCTTAAAGTACTAGAACAGTCTTGGGATATGCACACTTGGTATCAACGGGCACATGTCAATCCACGGGTAGAACGCACCGCTAATCTCTCCAGTCAGGACTATTCACGCCTGATCCGGCAGGGCCTACCAAAACCCGACATGCGATAACTGTGTAGCAAATCCACTTCAATAAAGATACAAAATCAACTGGAACCTTGATCATTTTTTTGTTTATATACAAATAGCTAGTCAATGATCAGAGTATCTCTCATGCTAAAAAAATTAACTGCAATCGCGATTTTAGGCTCGGTTCTAACGGTCATGGGCTGCGAAACTGTGCCCAATACAGCCACGACACAAACCGCGAATCATTTACAACTTTTGCAAAATCGTACTTGGATTGCGACCCAGATTGGTAATACTGAAATCAAGACTGCGCCAACCGCACGCAATGTTCCGAGTCTGCAATTTGATGCCAGTACCCAGCGCGTTTCAGGTTCAGATAGCTGTAACCGGATTATGGGCAGCTACACAGCAGCAAAAGATACGCTGACCCTGAGTCAAATGGCTACTACCCGTATGGCTTGCATGAACAACGATCAGCTTGATCAGAAATTTAATGAAGCTTTAGCTAAAGTGACGCATTATCAGGTATTTGCTAAAACCTTAAAATTACTGGATCGCCATGGAAATCTCTTGATCCAGCTGGAAAGTGCTGTTCAGCCGCGTTAATACTTCCCTACAAAAAGCCTGTATGGACAGGCTTTTTTATCTTTCATACTGATGAGCTGGAATTTAACCATCAGCCCGATTGAGTTATTTAATTGAATGAGGAATCAACCATGCAACAGGCACTTTTCGGTGGGGGATGCTTTTGGTGTACTGAAGCCGTATTTTTACAGATTCAGGGAGTTCAGCAAGTCGTCAGCGGTTACGCAGGTGGGCACACAACTTAAACATTCATAATTAAGGTCCACACATTGAGCAGCTGTCTTCCATGGTTGTTTTTTCGTTTTTTGAGGTGCAAAAAAGTCAAATTCAGCATGTGTGGGTTCTGGCCAGACGATCGGTAAATTGTCACGCCGAGCAATTAAGAAAAATCTATTTCTCAATGTCGGTGCACCATAGTCGCATGCTCGTAGTTCACGATATTCGACCGTGTACCCTTGGTACCTGAGCGCATTCACGAAACAGTTAAACGTTCGCCCTTTCCGCTTTAAAATCGGTTTACCGTTCTTATCCAAATCACCCCATTCAACAAACTCAACCACGTTTTCAAGCATGATGATTCGTGGTCGAACTGTTGCAGCCCACCTTAAAGCAATCCAAGCTAAACCGCGGATCTTCTTGTTTAACGGCTTGCCACCTTTCGCACGGCTATGATGTTTACAGTCTGGACTAAGCCAAACCAAGCCAACAGGTTGATTGCCCGTAATCTTTACAGGGTTAACATCCCAAACACTCTCGCAGTAGTGCTTTGTTTTTGGATGATTGATGCGATGCATGGCCAAGGCTTTCGGATCATGATTAATTGCAATATCAATCGGTCTACCGAACGCACGTTCTAAACCAGTTGATGTACCGCCACCGCCAGCAAAGTTATCAACGATTAATTCATGTGGAAGCAAGTTATACATAGAAATTCCCTCTTACAAATGCCCCTTTATGGCTTAGATCTCTTAATTCATGCGGTACATCTTCTGGAGACAGATACCTATAAGCATGAATAACCTTGCTCAGATTCATACAGCCACCCCCATGCTTTCAACGGCACTTTCTAATGTTTGATGTGCTGAATAATCATCACAGTCGTAATAATCGTCATCGATCAAATTAGAGATGTCGTAGTCACTCAAACCGCTATTTAAACAGCGACTCAAAAGCTCAGGATCTAAACGATCATACTTGTTGCAAATCGTCATTAACGAATTGCTATGTGCGTTGTTTGCCGTGAAAAATGAGTATGCAAAACCTTCAGGCGTTACGCTTCTAGCATTCTTAGTCGCAATACTATTGCCACCGTATAGGCGGTGCATTTTAGAGCCCTCAACAGGTTCAACAGGTGCAATTGGTAGGTCGGCATTGAAACGGCCCCACAATAATGTTTTCTTTGTGTATGTATCACCAAAATGAAACGGATCAAACGACAGACGCCACGGCGACAACCCGGTTAAGCTCGCAATACGCCCTACTGGATTCTCAATTGCCCAAATATTCGGTTTAAAAAATTCAATTGTTCTTAAAGTTTGGTACACCAGCTCAATACTGCTTAACGTGCGACCATCAGCATCTTTGGCAGTAAAATGTCTTGCACCAGAAACAGCAAAGTCTGTACATGGGCATGCAGCTAAAATCGCATGAACGTCCAAACCATCAAAGCATGCAAAAAGCTCGTTAAAGAATTCCACGCTGAAGTTATTAATATCGCCAAAATAAGGATCTGCCTGTATATCAAACCGAAATACTTGATAGCCAGCATCAACCCATGGTTGTGACCATGTGCCAGACAAATCAAAAAGAGAAAGGACAATTTTTTGGTTGTTTTGGTTGCGGATCGTTGGATCTAGATATTGGTTAAACGCAACGTTTTTCCATTGTTCTAAACGTTCTAATGCGGAAGATCTGGACATCCAGCCATTAGCTTCAACATATGCTTGTGATTTCTTATTTAAGCGAACAACTTCATTCTTATGCGGTGCATCAAAGATGTTTGAAATCTTAAACTCAGCATCAATAAAACTACTTCTTGCATCCAATAAAAGAGAGATGGATCCGGAAATTTGAACAACTCCTATAAGTGATACTCTGCTCCTCAAATGATGTTATAAACATCAATATATGGAGTATTTTATGGCACGTAGACCAAGAAGAAATCATTCAAACGACTTTAAGGCTAAGGTAGCACTTGCTGCGATCAAAGCAGAAAAAACACTTGCTGAA
>NZ_VOYF01000027.1:0-17064 GCF_013420775.1 Acinetobacter sp. YH01010
GTGGACATTTACCTTCCCGTTTTAACCGTGATAAAGCACGTCCATATGTGGGTGCTTTATCCGTGTTGATCACTTGTGGAATTTGCCACTTCTTCACATTATTTAAAATTTTTCCAAGAAAACAATATGCTGATTTGGTATTACGTCTAGAAGAAAGATAAAAATCAATGGTATCGCCACGTTGATCGACTGCACGATACAGATAAGACCATCGTCCATTCACTTTTACATAGGTTTCATCAATATGCCACGAGCTCAGATCTGTAGGATTATGCCAATACCAGCGTAAACGTTTTTCTATTTCAGGAGCATAACGTTGAACCCAACGGTAAATAGTCGTGTGATCAACATTCACACCCCGTTCGGCCAGCATTTCCTGCAGTTCACGATAGCTAATGCCATATTTACAATACCAGCGCACAGCCCAAAGAATGATTTCGCCCTGAAAATGCCGACCATGGAAAGGATTCATATGCTGCACCTTTAGCTAAAACAGTCTTCAGCTTACCATTCGTGGTTATTTGCAACAGTGCCCTATTATCAGCCTTGCCTTTTGAGCTTGTGCCTTTCGCTTGACATCGCCACCGAAGGTTCCCGCAGTTCAACGTAAGAGCCTGAATTAGGACCGCGCTGCCTCTACGCCGGACACCGAATGGCCCGTAAGCAGGTAACGGCCAAACTAATCGCGGGGTAACTTCCATCCCCGGTTTTGATGTCATTTGAGTACTTTCGACACTTGAACGGCAGTTCACTGTTGTTCGCCTTCCTAATTCTTACCTGACATCTCTACGATGCCTTTTCCATAACGCTCACGACCGGGACTTTTGATCCAAGCCGCTTATGGTGGTTTGCTACCTGCTCCTGCAAGCCGATAGCGAGGGGCCATACCCTCATCTCTTACGCCACTTGCTGCGGCACACTGAAGTCACCGACCCATAGTTGGTTTGGATAATCAGCAGTAAAATTACGTTTCACTAAATAATCCGCTCTTTTTTGATCATCTCGGCTACGGGTGGTGTATTTATTCTTCCCACGCCAAACACCTTGTATACCTAGCTTTTGCATTAATCGAGCAACAGTACAGCGCGCAATAATAAAGCCTTCACGTTTCAGTTTTTGCCAGACTTTACGTACACCATACCGACCTGAACTTTCTTTCCAAATTCGTTTAATTTGTTCAGCATGATGCAAATCATGCAAATCATGTAGATCATGTAGATCATGTAGATCTCGCTTTGCTCGATGTTCTGGATTTTCACAGAGATCTAGAGTCCGGTAATAGGTTGAAGGTGCGATCGGTAAAATTCTACAAATCGCCTCGACTCCGTACAGCTCTTTATTATTATGGATAAAATCCACCATTATTTGTGTGGGCGGTCGAGCTCCGCCTGGGCGAAAAAAGCGGCTGCTTTACGTAGAATTTCATTGGCACGTTTTAATTCTTTAATTTCACGTTCCATTTGCTTCATTTTTTCTTGATCAGATATCTGTTGTACTTTGGCGGGATTTTGTTGATCTAAGTATTTTTGATACCAAACACGTAGTGTTTCAGGAGTACAACCGATCTTAGGCGCAATTGCTGTGATTGCAGCCCAAGTAGAAGGATAATCTTTTTCAGATTCAATCAATAATTGAACCGCTCTTTCTCTGATTTCAGGGGTATATTTTAATTTTGTCATCGGAATAGTCTCTCAGAATATTGACTCTCCGACAACCCCGGTACGGTTCATTATTTAAAGCGATTGATGATACTGACGATACACCGCAGGCATTAGATGACGTAATTTGTGTCACAAAAGATAATAAATATGACTACTATCAAGTCGAATATTCAACTTTTCCTAAAAAAGAATAGACGATATTTTTCTAGGAAAGTGGTGGCTATTCAATGCTTGCCTTTTGGTTGAGCGTACCATTGAGTTTTGGGATCAAACAAAATAGAGATATTTCCTCGATTTATTAATGCTCTGTTATAAGAAGGCCAATTGGTTGTGCGATATATTTTAGATGTGGGCTTATTCATTTGAGAATTATAATGTTGAATAAGCCTTTACAGATAGGTTTGTGCAACAAAGCCTTTCTAGATTATGAAGATTAATAATAGGGTTCTTTCATAAGTCATTCTTTATTCAGTTCTAGGTTATAGATTCCAGTAATAGAATGGGATCTATAACCTAATATTTTGCCTCAATTGCGATATCGCTAAGCAATAAATTTGAATTTTTTCAAACCGCCAAATACATTCACAAGCCCAATTTTTTCTTTTATTGTAAATGCAGCATCAAAATTCTTAGTTATCCTCCAATGTTATATAAGTGGTTAGGACAAGTTTTAAGTATTATCTCTTTCACAGGCACAACTTTTGCGTCTATTACAAGTTATATAATTTGCATATAATCGAAGCTAATCACTATAAGTTATATTTTTTAATTTTAGAATGATTTTAGTGACCAACTCCAGATCAATCTATTTCTAACAAATCCAAAAATAATTTAGATTTTGTTGACATTTCATAATGGTAACCAGATAAAGATACAGGCTAAAGCAACGGAGTTTTCATAGTTCCGCATTAGCCTGTCATACCGATTGGCAGTTCATCGTAAATATTTTTTAATCTTGTTAATGCATTTTCCATTGAATACCTGATTTTATATAAACACCAATCCATATGTTGATTACTAGATTTAGACTTACATTTTTTTAGTATATTTACTTTGGTTTCGGTTTTCTCAATTTTTCTCTAAATAATTCTGAATTATAACTCCTATCTGCACACAATATTTCTTTTCCTTTAAATCCAAATATCAAACAAATAAGATGCACTTTCACATCATGGGTCTTGCTATCATTAAAAATAGATTCAATAGGATTTCCATCCGCATCCACAACTAAATAGATTATAGAACTATTTCCACCAACGTTATTAGAAATAGCTTGGTCTTTCACTCCTGCCTTATGTTGATGCACTCGCATATGAGAGGCATCAATAGAAACCTATTCTTGATTTGCATCATTTGATATTAATTTAAAGACTTAGACCATTGATTATGCGCCAGCATTGTTGGAATGCATAACAAGTTGGTATGTGGTTTGTCGATTGAATTTTACTTTCTCACTATTTTTTTATACAGCAAATGTCAACAGCACCTAACTTTTATAAATATATATTATAAAAAAATTGTTTTTAATTAAGATTAATTTTATTACTAGGTATCCCCAAGATTATACTATCAGACATATTTTAAAGAAAAGAAGTGTAGCAAGTTGCTACACTTCTTGATTTTTCTCTACCAACTCTTTCAATAGGTTTTCTAATTTTTCTAAACTAGCATCATCAAAATGAGAAATTTTTAAAGAAACCTTTAATAACTTATCATTAAATTTAATATTTCCAGCAACTTTCCCAGCATATTCAATTTTTTTTACAAGCGATGTTGATGGAGAATCGTTATTATCTTGAACTAGATATTTCGTAGCTTGTGCAACAGCCTTAGTTTGCTCAAGTTGGCCATTCTTTACTTTTGTCCAAACAGTTAACAAGGCTTTTTCAGCACGTTGTTTTATTTCGTCGTGATCTGCAAGAAATTTTTTAAAAGCTGTTGCAGCAGTTCGACCTAATAACTGGGGCTCATTTACCAAATCATTCAAGATGGCTTTAGGCAACTTTTCAAAAGATAAATATTTATACATGTCTTCGCGATTTAAGCCTAAAGACTTCGCTAAACGTTGTTTATTTTTCTTTAAATTTTCATCCAAACCTACTAGACCAATATAGATTTCGAAGTCTGTTAAATCCTGGCGTTTTAAATTTTCAGCTAGTGTAAGTAGTGAAGCTTCTTCATTATTTGCATCAATAATAATGGCTTCAATGGTCGATTTTTTTAGAATTTCATGCGCACGTAATCGACGTTCACCTGCAATTAGTTCAAATTTTAAATTTTCAAGTTTACGAACAGTGATGGGTTGCAACAAACCAACTTCATCGATCGATTCAGCCAGTTCTTTGATTTCCTGCTCATCAAATTTTCTACGCGGTTGATAAGGACTCCGTGAAATGTCTTCAATGGGGACATTTCGTCTAAATTCCTTTAATTCCTTGATATTATCTTTTTGAGCTAATTGATGCTTTTGAGTATTTTGTTTCAGCTTTTGAGCTAAAAGTTCTTTTGCAGTTGCCATAAAATTCTCAATCAGTTAACTTTAGCTAAAACTTCTTTAGCTAAACTTTCAAAAGCCTTTCGAACCTTTCCACTTTTGTCTAGCTTAAGTAAAGACTGCTGCATAATTGCGGCTTGATTTACTTTTGTACTTTGTGGAATAGTCGTTTCCATAATATAGCCCACTTGCTTAAATGCTTCATCACGAATGAGTTTACAAACATTTTGTCTCTCATCGTGCTTAATAAGTAGTGCACCTAATAATTGTAGCTCCGGATTGATTCGCTTTATTTTTTCTAAATGATTAAGTAAGTCTGTAACACCATATAGACCATATTGTGAGCCAGATTCAATCGGGATAATTACATGTGTTGAAGATGCCAAAGCATTACTCGTCAATAGTTTTAAACTTGGAGGGCAGTCAATTAAAATAAAATCATAAAGATCTTTTAATAGTTCTAATTTTGTAGTGAGTTCTTCTGATGGTCTTGGCGCATCTTCTTTTAATTGGTCCTCAGTTTTTCCTAAATTGAGAGAACCATAAATTAGTGAAACATTATCAAAATTAGTATCTTCTTCTAAAGCGTCAGTAAGTAATGAGACATCACCTACTAATAACTCAGCGGTTGTTACTCCAACTTCACTTGGATGTTTTAAACCAATATGCAAGCTAGCATTTGCTTGAGGATCTAAATCAATCACAAGCACTTTTTTTCCTAAGTTTGCTAGCTCAGAGGCTAAATGAACAACTGTTGTTGTTTTACCACAACCACCCTTGTGATTCGCAACAGCAATAATTTTTGCAGACATACTTGTCAAATCATTCTATATTTAAAATTACTATTAATATAAATAACTTTGGGCTAAGTTACTACACCTTTTAAATTTAAAACAGTCATTTGTATAACGCTAAAGCAATTTTAAATTTAAAGTTTTATATAGCTAGCTTATTTAATAATTAATAGTAATTAATAATTTAAGTTAATTAATAATTAAGTTGATATTTTTCATTTAAAAACAATACCATATCAACTTTAAGGTGGAGGGTTTGTCATCTTAAAGTGGAAGAGTTGTCTTCTATAAGTGGAAAGATGATCACTTAAAAGTGGAATATATGTCACTGTAAAGTGGAGTATTTGTCACTTAAAAGTGGAGTATTTGTCACTATGGTGGAATGTTTTTCACTGTTAATTATAAAATATATGTATTATCATTTAAAACATATATAAAACAATTATTTATGATGTTGATAACTTAATGAATTTAAGTGCAAGAGTGGAAAAAAAATCACTTACAAAAATAATATTGTGGATAAAGTTGCAAGGCTTTTTTTTACTACACCATTTTTTGATATATTCATTGATCTAAGAGTGGAAAGAATTTCACGCACTCACCCTAGAATGCAGATATTTTGTTCTTATGACTAAACTCGATATTTTTTTTCAGTGATCTGCGTTTTTAAAGGTGGAAAACTTGTCATATCGAAATAGGTTAATTGATTATTTAAAATCCATTATGGGTGTTTATTCATCAATCCGTATTTCTATAAAGAATCAAAAACATCTAAAAGTGGAGTATTTGTCATCTTGTAGTGGAATTTAAAAATATATTTCCACTTTAATGGATTTTTACCTAAATTTGGTGACAAGTATTCCACCTTAGGTTTTTTAGGTGAAAGTGTTGAATCTTTTTCCACTTTTTTATATAACATGCATAATCAAGTTAAGCACACTTAAAATAGTTAATACACTTTATGTCAGAACTAAGCCATAACAAAGAAGAGCTGGATTCAATCCCGTACTGCATAGGTAATATTCGTCACAATGGGGTTGTAAGTACTAGCAATCGTTTGATACGACCTATTGAATTGTCAGCGAATGAATATAAAGCACTTTTATATGCGATGGCTGTTGCCAATTACGGTGAGAAGAATCATATCGATAAAGAGATTAGTGAACAAACATACATCTATCTGTATAAAGATGATTTAGCTGAATTACTGGGATTAAGTAAGCGAAATTCAATTAATGTAGCCATTGATCGAATTTACAAAGAACTTTCATCCCGTGTGGCGCACTTTGTAATTGAAGAACCTGTAGATGATATAAAGAAAAAGACTAAAAGAGTTCACTCGGTTGTCCCTATTATCCGTGAGTTAAGATGGGAAGATGATTCAAAGAATGCACTTCAAATCAGATTTACCAGTGAAGTATTACCTTACTTTACTCAATTAGCTGGTGGTAATTTTACTACATACCAACTAAAACATTTATTTGCTCTAGATTCAGTTGCAAGTATGAGTCTTTATACCTATTTCATAAAAAACGAATTCAAATTTAAGACTCAAGAAATCTACGAAGTTCCATTATTATTAGAGAATCTCAAAGCTCTAATTGATATAAATGAAACTAAATATGACCGTTGGGTCGATTTTCGACGTTATGTATTAGATAAAATTGTAGCTGAAATTAATGAAAACACCGATCTACAGTTAGAATATGAAACAATTAAAAAAGGACGCCCTATTGTAGGCGTAAAATTTAAACTACATCATCGTGGTTTTGAAAAGCCTGTAATTGAAAATAAAAAGGCCGAAAAATTAAAGATCTACTTAGATGTTCCATTTGAAGATAATGCTGAGGTAAAAGATCTAGGTGCAAAATTCGATACCACTGTACGTTCATGGTATATTTTTAATGATGATGCTAATTATTTACAGCTTGAAAAGTGGTTTAAGACTGTAGGTTGCCTCACAGACTCTCAAGCAAACGTTGTTATCAATGATTCATTATTTCAAATGGATTTTGCTGAAGTTGGAATGAGCTTAAGTGACTTTAAGAGAAAAATGAAAAATAAATTGAAAACTGATAGTAAATTTGTGGAAGACATCAAGGATCGTCTAAATGAAATTTTCGGAAAGGATATTATCTAGGAGTGTAGCAACTTGCTACACTTTTATCGGCTATTCTTAGTTCAAGAAACCACTTATAACTTTAATTAGTAAAACAGTTATATTGAACGTTCATTTTCAACAGAGATGGATCCGGAAATTTGAACAACTCCTATAATTGATATTCTGCTCCTCAAATGATGTTATAAACATCAATATATGGAGTATTTTATGGGGCACTGTTGCAAAGTTAGCGATGAGGCAGCCTTTTGTCTTATTCAAAGGCCTTACGTTTCAAAAACTCTGCTTACCAGGCGCATTTCGCCCAGGGGATCACCATAATAAAATGCTGAGGCCTGGCCTTTGCGTAGTGCACGCATCACCTCAATACCTTTGATGGTGGCGTAAGCCGTCTTCATGGATTTAAATCCCAGCGTGGCGCCGATTATCCGTTTCAGTTTGCCATGATCGCATTCAATCACGTTGTTCCGGTACTTAATCTGTCGGTGTTCAACGTCAGACGGGCACCGGCCTTCGCGTTTGAGCAGAGCAAGCGCGCGACCATAGGCGGGCGCTTTATCCGTGTTGATGAATCGCGGGATCTGCCACTTCTTCACGTTGTTGAGGATTTTACCCAGAAACCGGTATGCAGCTTTGCTGTTACGACGGGAGGAGAGATAAAAATCGACAGTGCGGCCCCGGCTGTCGACGGCCCGGTACAGATACGCCCAGCGGCCATTGACCTTCACGTAGGTTTCATCCATGTGCCACGGGCAAAGATCGGAAGGGTTACGCCAGTACCAGCGCAGCCGTTTTTCCATTTCAGGCGCATAACGCTGAACCCAGCGGTAAATCGTGGAGTGATCGACATTCACTCCGCGTTCAGCCAGCATCTCCTGCAGCTCACGGTAACTGATGCCGTATTTGCAGTACCAGCGTACGGCCCACAGAATGATGTCACGCTGAAAATGCCGGCCTTTGAATGGGTTCATGTGCAGCTCCATCAGCAAAAGGGGATGATAAGTTTATCACCACCGACTATTTGCAACAGTGCCGATAAAAATATATCATCATGAACAATAAAACTGTCTGCTTACATAAACAGTAATACAAGGGGTGTTATGAGCCATATTCAACGGGAAACGTCTTGCTCGAGGCCGCGATTAAATTCCAACCTGGATGCTGATTTATATGGGTATAGATGGGCTCGCGATAATGTCGGGCAATCAGGTGCGACAATCTATCGATTGTATGGGAAGCCCAATGCGCCAGAGTTGTTTCTGAAACATGGCAAAGGTAGCGTTGCCAATGATGTTACAGATGAGATGGTCAGACTAAACTGGCTGACGGCATTTATGCCTCTTCCGACCATCAAGCATTTTATCCGTACTCCTGATGATGCATGGTTACTCACCACTGCGATCCCCGGGAAAACAGCATTCCAGGTATTAGAAGAATATCCTGATTCAGGTGAAAATATTGTTGATGCGCTGGCAGTGTTCCTGCGCCGGTTGCATTCGATTCCTGTTTGTAATTGTCCTTTTAACAGCGATCGCGTATTTCGTCTCGCTCAGGCGCAATCACGAATGAATAACGGTTTGGTTGATGCTAGTGATTTTGATGACGAGCGTAATGGCTGGCCTGTTGAACAAGTCTGGAAAGAAATGCATAAGCTTTTGCCATTCTCACCGGATTCAGTCGTCACTCATGGTGATTTCTCACTTGATAACCTTATTTTTGACGAGGGGAAATTAATAGGTTGTATTGATGTTGGACGAGTCGGAATCGCAGACCGATACCAGGATCTTGCCATCCTATGGAACTGCCTCGGTGAGTTTTCTCCTTCATTACAGAAACGGCTTTTTCAAAAATATGGTATTGATAATCCTGATATGAATAAATTGCAGTTTCATTTGATGCTCGATGAGTTTTTCTGATAGTTAGTCTTTGTAGAGACACAAACCTGAAATTCCGGACACCGCGCTTCAGGACATCTCCCTGGACGCCGATATCTGGCAGTATCCGGACGGTACTATCGAACGCCGGGCCAACGGTACTACCCTGCCCTTTATGACTGACGACCGGCTATCTCACCCACGCACTTCTCCCTGAAATTTAGCATCGTCGCGGTTAATGTCGAAAATTTGCCACCTGACGTGGTTGGCATCGAGGGTGAAAACTGCCGTGGCGAGGGTGTTCTCCTCATCCGGATCGTCGGCAGCCAGCCGGTATTCACCGGCATCAATTTTCAGATTGATATCGTGCAGCACCTGGGTGGTGCCGAAATGTTTAGCGACCGCGCTAAATTCGGCACTGTTGCAAAGTTAGCGATGAGGCAGCCTTTTGTCTTATTCAAAGGCCTTACGTTTCAAAAACTCTGCTTACCAGGCGCATTTCGCCCAGGGGATCACCATAATAAAATGCTGAGGCCTGGCCTTTGCGTAGTGCACGCATCACCTCAATACCTTTGATGGTGGCGTAAGCCGTCTTCATGGATTTAAATCCCAGCGTGGCGCCGATTATCCGTTTCAGTTTGCCATGATCGCATTCAATCACGTTGTTCCGGTACTTAATCTGTCGGTGTTCAACGTCAGACGGGCACCGGCCTTCGCGTTTGAGCAGAGCAAGCGCGCGACCATAGGCGGGCGCTTTATCCGTGTTGATGAATCGCGGGATCTGCCACTTCTTCACGTTGTTGAGGATTTTACCCAGAAACCGGTATGCAGCTTTGCTGTTACGACGGGAGGAGAGATAAAAATCGACAGTGCGGCCCCGGCTGTCGACGGCCCGGTACAGATACGCCCAGCGGCCATTGACCTTCACGTAGGTTTCATCCATGTGCCACGGGCAAAGATCGGAAGGGTTACGCCAGTACCAGCGCAGCCGTTTTTCCATTTCAGGCGCATAACGCTGAACCCAGCGGTAAATCGTGGAGTGATCGACATTCACTCCGCGTTCAGCCAGCATCTCCTGCAGCTCACGGTAACTGATGCCGTATTTGCAGTACCAGCGTACGGCCCACAGAATGATGTCACGCTGAAAATGCCGGCCTTTGAATGGGTTCATGTGCAGCTCCATCAGCAAAAGGGGATGATAAGTTTATCACCACCGACTATTTGCAACAGTGCCATCGCGAGTGGGTCAGGGTGGGACGGCTTAAAAACCCTTGTTGCAATGGCAACCAGGCTGACCGCCACCATGGCCGACGATCCGCTCAATCATGTGCTCGACGGTTATCACCGCTTCCGCCGATACGCTCCACGCATGTTGCGCCTGCTCGATCTGCGAGCTGCGCCCGTTGCACTGCCGCTTCTGGAAGCGGTGACGGCCCTTCGTACCGGTTTGAACGATGCCGCGATGACCAGCTTCTTGCGGCCCAGCTCGAAATGGCATCGCCACCTTCGGGCCCAGAGGGCTGGCGACGCTCGCCTATGGGAGATCGCGGTGCTGTTCCATCTGCGCGATGCGTTCCGCTCCGGAGATGTCTGGCTTACTAGGTCCCGGCGCTATGGCGATCTGAAACACGCACTCGTTCCGGCACAATCCATCGCGGAAGGCGGTCGTCTCGCTGTGCCATTGCGGCCGGAGGAATGGCTGGCAGACCGGCAAGCTCGCCTCGACATGCGGTTGCGCGAGCTTGGCCGTGCCGCTCGCGCAGGCACGATCCCGGGCGGGTCGATTGAAAACGGCGTTCTGCATATCGAGAAACTCGAAGCCGCCGCGCCGACAGGCGCCGAAGATCTGGTGCTCGATCTCTACAAGCAGATCCCGCCCACGCGCATCACCGATCTCCTGCTGGAGGTGGATGCGGCGACCGGCTTCACCGAAGCGTTCACCCATCTGCGCACAGGAGCACCCTGCGCTGACCGGATCGGGCTAATGAACGTTATCTTGGCGGAAGGGATCAACCTCGGCTTGCGCAAAATGGCGGATGCGACAAACACCCACACCTTCTGGGAATTGATCCGCATTGGACGGTGGCATGTCGAGGGCGAAGCCTATGACCGGGCGCTGGCCATGGTGGTCGAGGCACAGGCAGCGTTACCCATGGCCCGGTTCTGGGGCATGGGCACGTCGGCTTCGAGCGACGGACAGTTCTTCGTCGCTACAGAGCAAGGTGAGGCCATGAACCTGGTCAACGCGAAATATGGCAATACCCCGGGCCTGAAAGCCTATAGCCACGTCTCCGACCAATATGCGCCGTTCGCAACCCAGGTGATTCCTGCAACGGCAAGCGAAGCGCCTTACATCCTCGATGGCCTGCTGATGAACGATGCTGGACGCCATATCCGCGAGCAGTTCACCGACACGGGCGGCTTCACCGATCACGTCTTTGCCGCATGTGCCATTCTCGGCTACCGGTTCGCTCCGCGCATCCGCGACCTGCCATCCAAACGGCTCTACGCGTTCAATCCGTCGGCCGCCCCGGCGCACCTGCGAGCGTTGATCGGCGGAAAGGTCAACCAAGCCATGATCGAGCGCAATTGGCCCGACATCCTGCGCATCGCCGCCACCATTGCTGCCGGGACCGTCGCGCCAAGCCAGATTCTGCGGAAACTCGCCTCCTATCCGCGGCAGAACGAGCTCGCGACAGCCCTGCGGGAAGTCGGTCGCGTCGAGCGCACCCTGTTCATGATCGACTGGATTCTGGATGCCGAACTCCAACGGCGTGCCCAGATCGGGCTCAACAAAGGCGAAGCTCATCATGCGCTGAAGCGGGCAATCAGCTTCCACCGCCGCGGTGAAATCCGCGACCGTTCCGCCGAAGGCCAGCATTACCGCATCGCCGGCATGAATCTGCTCGCCGCCATCATCATCTTCTGGAACACCATGAAGCTCGGCGAGGTCGTTGCAAACCAGAAACGCGATGGAAAGCTGCTATCGCCCGATCTCTTGGCCCATGTTTCGCCGCTCGGATGGGAACACATCAATCTCACCGGAGAATATCGCTGGCCAAAGCCTTAGCGTAGGATTCCGCCCCCTCCCGCAAACGACCCCATTTTGTGATTTTGAATTAGATAATAATAAGTGATCGGCTTTGCTAATTGATGTTTTTGCTGTTGTCAGCTTAAAAGCTGAACAAGATTAAATAATGGAAATTTGATATGAATATGCGCATTCGTTTGATTGCAGGCGCAATCACCGCACTCATCGTGGGCTTTGGTTTTATGGCCTATGATAAATATACAGGCCGTGAATGGGTCGTCTCACCTGATCAGATTGAAGCGGCTCAAAGCAGTGGTAAAGCGGGTGTGGAAACACGTCCGGGCACGGTTGCGGTACGTGCAATCCGCAGCGAAGATGCGGATATACTGCCATTTAAATGGCTTGGTTATGGTTTGGTTGCAGGGTTCTTTGTCGTCTATTCAACACGCAAACCAAAAGCTGCACCAAAAGCATAATCTTTAAGTTAATCATTTTAAAAGCCTCGCTTTGCGGGGCTTTTTTATGTTGCATCTGCTAAGTTATTTTGTGGCTTTCTTCATTTCCAGACCGGAAATTAAAGCATCCAATCCATATTCAAAGGCAAAATCGGCACCTTCCGCATCGAATGTATCAAAGGCATGAGATAGAAACTGTGATGGCTGTGCAGGGGCTTCTTTTGAGGCTTGTTTGCGTTCAGAACTATCTTCGAGGGCTGCTTGCTGCTCACTGACAGAGCCCGTCGTATAATGACTGACAATCACTAATGCCCGTACGGCATCGGGCTGTTCAAATCCGCTCTCACATAAAAATCTGATCTGTTTTTCCACGCGCTCATATTGCGCACTGGTTGGGCGTGTGCCCGCATGAATGCGTGCGCCATCACGATAAGAAAGCAGTGCGCTACGAAAGCTGAGTGCATTTTCTTTTAAAAAGACACGCCAGTCTTCTCCTGTCTGAGGCACGGTGCGGGTGTGATTTTTTTCTAACATGGCTTCAGATAAGGCATCAAGCAGGGCGCGCTTATTGCGAAAATGCCAATAAAGAGCAGGTTGCTGCACCTTCAGGCGCTCGGCCAATTTTCGCGTTGTTAAATTGTCAACACCGACTTCGTTGAGAAGTTCAAGTGCAGCCTGAATAACGGTCTCACGATCCAATTTGGTCATTTTATTGCATTACCTCTTGACAATTTATCGTTGATAAAGTTTATTATCGCCAACTTATCAATGATAAATAAAAGTCACATCTATGTCAAAATCACTTATAACCGCACTCATTGTTGTCGCGCTTGATGCGATTGGTTTGGGATTAATCATGCCGGTGGTTCCGGCTTTATTAAATGAATTTGTACCGGCAGAGCAAACAGCATTTCACTATGGTGTTTTTTTATCGCTTTATGCGTTTATGCAGGTCTTTTGCGCGCCCGTTTTAGGGCGGTTATCTGACCGCTATGGACGGCGGATTATTTTGCTGGTTTCATTTTTAGGTGCCACGATTGATTATAGCATAATGGCGGCAGCGCCTGTTTTATGGGTGCTTTATATCGGCCGGATTATCTCAGGTGTTACCGGAGCAACTGGTGCAATCGCGGCATCAATTATCGCTGATACAACTAAACAGGAAGAACGTGCGCGTTGGTTTGGTTTTATGGGGGCGTGTTTTGGTGCAGGTATGATTGCAGGGCCTGCTATTGGCGGTGTTCTTGGTGATATATCTGTGCATGCGCCCTTTGTGGCAGGGGCTCTTCTCAATGCAATTGCCTTTTGTTTGGTGGCTTTCTTGTTGCCCAAAACGCCGTCACAACCGCCTGAAGGACAGCCAGCCAAAATCAATTTGTTTGAAGGCTTTCGCTTCAATTTTGCAGTTCAGGGACTTGCCAGCTTTTTTGCGTTGTTTTTTCTTATGCAGCTGATTGGGCAGGCGCCCGCCGCTTTGTGGGTGATTTATGGCGAACAGCGCTTGAATTGGGATATTGGCACAGCAGGTGTGTCGCTGGCCGTTTTTGGTGCAGCACATACATTCGTACAAGCTGTTTTAACCGGCACTCTTTCAAAGCGACTGGGTGACCGCGGTGTGTTGCTGCTTGGAATGGGCGCTGATATGTGCGGGTTTTTATTGCTGGCTTTTATCACGCAAAGCTGGATGGTTCTGCCGGCAATTTTTATGCTGGCCACAGGCGGCATTGGTATGCCTGCTTTGCAGGCCATTATTTCAGGTCTTGTTTGCGATGAAAAACAAGGTGCTTTACAGGGAACTTTAACGGGGTTGACGAATATAACCTCGATTATCGGGCCGGTCGGATTTACGACGCTTTATGGCTTAACCGCGGGGCAGTGGGATGGTTGGGTTTGGCTCGTCGCAGCAAGCCTTTATCTTATTGCTATACCATTATTGCGCCAGTCAGCCAGTTTATTGCGATCTTAAAATCTTGGCGGGAGATCAAGCAATCCCGCCAATAAAACCGCTGAGTTCATCAAGACGCACCATTGCCATGCGCATGGTGCCACGGCAATTTTGAGCTTTGCAGCGTGCGCGTCGTTCAACTTCGTCCAAATATAATTGCTCGTGTCCTCGAATTGAGCTGATCATTGCCTTATTGATATAAACAAGGCGGTTACATTTCTTGCAGGTCATTTCTAATCTTTGATGGTCTGCAAGATCACTGGCTTTATAGCGGGTTTTCCAGTTTCCGGGTGGGGATGCCATTTTCATCACCAGAAGTCTTCAGGTGAGGGAATACGGACATAGCTGATTTTACCGCCCACATGGGGTCGTTTGCGGGAGAGGGCGAAATCCTACGCTAAGGCTTTGGCCAACGATATTCTCCGGTAAGATTGATGTGTTCCCAGGGGATAGGAGAAGTCGCTTGATATCTAGTATGACGTCTGTCGCACCTGCTTGATCGCGGCCGCGATAGCTAGATCGCGTTGCTCCTCTTCTCCATCCGCGTTCCAAGCTGCGGAAAGGCACCCATAAGCGTACGCCTGGTCGAGCAGGCGACGCGGATCGACGTCCAGCGCACGAGAGAATGCGTCCGCCATCTGTGCAATGCGTCTAGGATCGAGACAAAGGTCGTCTCTGTCAGCCGGATCGTAGAACATATTGGCGGCGCCAAAGCCCACTTCACCGACCAGACCGACGGGATCTATCACCAGCCAGCCGCGACTGGAGAACATGATGTTTTCATGATGCAGATCGCCATGTAGCCCACGCAGTTCCGAGGCATTGCTCATCATTTGATCGGCTATAATCGCCGCGTGGACGTAGTCAGTTTGACAACCTGCGTTTTGATCATCGCGCGCCCGCTGAAACAAAGCTGCAAAGCGATCCCGGATCGGGAGAAGGGCAGAAGGCAGGGGTTCCTCAGATGCGGCATACAGCTTCGCCATTAGTTCCGCTGCAATTTCGGTCGCCTGGTAGTCGCCGTGCTCGGCAACGATGTGAGAGAGCATTCGCTCCCCGGCATATTCGAGCAACATCAGATTGTTCTCACGACCGAGCAACCGGACTGCTCCCCTCCCATTGCGCCATACCAGATAGTCGGCCCCGCGCAGTTCATCAGCAATGTCTTCTATAGGTTTCAATCCCTTGACGATTGCAGGAGTCCCGTCTGGCAATGAAACTTTCCAAACGAGGCTGGAAAAGGTGTCCGCAATGAGAACAGGTTGCGAAACGTGCCAATGAGCAGGAAAAACAGGCGGCATGAACATCAACCCCAAGTCAGAGGGTCCAATCGCAGATAGAAGGCAAGGCGTTCGCGGTCGGGGGCTTCGATCCCCAATACATTGAATAGGACAGCGAAGGCGCGCTCTGCTTCATCTGGCGCTGCCCAGTTCTCTTCGGCGTTAGCAATCATGAGTGCCAAATCGGCATAGCGATCTGCTGTTCCGAGCCGCCCAAGGTCGATCAGACCCGTGCATTGAAGAGTTTTAGGGTCCACCATGAAGTTCGGCATGCAGGGATCACCATGGCAAACAACCATATCGGTGCGCTCTTGGTCGAGCCGCACCGGTAGCTCTCGTTCGACACGAGCCAAAAGATCGAGCTGCGGCGTACTCTTGTCCTCGTCCGGTAAGAAGTCGGGATTGACGGCATTGCGGGACACCACATCAACGGCGCGTCCGAACATTCGCGACAGTCTGCGCTCAAACGGACATTGATCAACCGATAGGCTGTGAACAGCGCCAAGTTGCTGCCCCATTGACGGCCACGCTTTGAGCAAATCCGCTCCAGACAGATCAGCCGCCGGTACTCCCGGAATTGCCGTTATCACCAAGCATGCACCCTCCTGTTCCTCCTGCCAGTTGATCACCTCGGGGCAAGCCACACCTCGACCTTTGAGCCAAATGAGGCGGTCACGCTCTCCAGCGAGCTCACCGCGGCGGGAAGCAGGTGCGATTTTCGCGAAGGCATGCCCGTCACCACGTCGAAAAACAAAATCACCAGATTCTCCGCCTCTGACAGGCAACCAGTCAGAATGCGATTCACCAAAAAAAATATTAGTTCGATTCAATGGAGGTTCCTTCAGTTTTCTGATGAAGCGCGGAGGTGGCTCATTTGTCTTTTCTCAACAACAACAAAATAATTTTATGGGGTAAAGGGGTATCCCCTTTCGGACTTCCAAACTTAATGAAATTAGTTTGGTAAAGTGCGCCATTCTGGAAAACCATTATAGCTTAGGAAGGCATTGAATCTCAATGGCAGGTATCCTATGCTTGAATGGTTTTTTAGGTATGGGAATTACAATGACAAATGAATCTTTAGAACAGAGAATTGCTAAGCAGGAAGAACGCTTAAAGCAACAGGAAGAACGCTTAAAGCAGCTTAAAGCTCAAAAGCAGGCTAAAGACGCTCGTGAAAAGGCAAAACAGAAAGAACAAGATCGAAAAAACGATACCAGACGTAAAATTTTACTGGGTTCTTACTTGCTCAAGAAAATGGAAGATGAAGCAGAGAAACAAAAAATACTCGCTGGCATGGGGACCGTTTCTTTCACCACGAACCCGATTTCCTCGGGGTCAAAGATCAGCGATTTGGAACGCCGATCGCGCAGCCGCTTAGCGAGCGTCGTCTTTCCGGCGCCGAAAGGTCCGT
>NZ_VOYF01000028.1:0-16827 GCF_013420775.1 Acinetobacter sp. YH01010
TATTAAAGTGACGGAAAATAGCAAGTAACTTGGACCAGTGTTGATCATTTAGCATTGTTCGAGGCATAGCGAGTGTAAAATTGGGTTTGGCGATTTAATTTTACTATCTCGCTATTTTTTTAATCAATAAATGTCAACAGACCCTAATATTACCTGCTTCTTTTGCAGGCTTTTTGCTGTTTATAGCCTATCTAACTTTACATAAGGCCAATAAAACACGGCATACACGCGTTTGGCATTCAAATTGCTTAACAGTATTACGTTTTATTAAAAAAGTAATATTGGGGCTTGGTCAGTATGGGTTATGTCGCAAGAGAGCTCAGTCCAAAAAGCAAGCTATTGCTTGGCTTAGGATCATTTTTAATTCCTGTGCTCATTTGGTGTGCAGTGAGTTATTTGCCATTTTTATGGCATCCTCAGGTACAAATTACGCAGTCTGGCAGTGTGCCTTATTTTCAGGTTGATAGCCGTGTCGACAAAGCGGTGTTTTATGCCGAAGCACAATCTGCGGTCAATGCAGGTGCAGAACCACCGCAAGGCAAACTGGTCAATCCGATCTATCTACCTGCACCGCACGAAGTAGCAAAAGCATTAGTTACGGCTTTTATAACTCCACCTGCCCAACCTGATGCCCCATGGTTTCATCAAAGCTTATGGCACAGTATTAAAATTGTGTTCAGCGCTTTTTTTATTGCCTCTCTCATCGGTATTCCACTGGGTATTCTTTGCGGTTTTTCTCAAAAAATATCTCTACTGACCGAACCCTTTGTTGAGTTTTTCCGTTACTTGCCCGCTCCTGCTTTTGGCGCCTTAGCCGTTGCGATTTTAGGCATTAATGATGCACCTAAAATTGCCATTATCGTGATTGGTACGCTATTTCAGCAAATTCTAATTATCGCCAACACCACACGGATGGTAGACCGTGGCCTGATTGAAGCAGGTTTTACGCTGGGCACCAATAAAATAAAAAGCTTATTTCATGTGGTGATTCCAGCAGCGCTTCCTGATATTTACCGCGACTTGCGTGTATTGCTCGGCTGGGCTTGGACCTATCTGATCGTATCTGAACTGATCGGCACAACCTCTGGGATTACCTGGTTTATCACCCAACAAGCGCGTTACCAAAACTTTGACAATGTCTATGCCGCGATCCTCATCATTGGGGTGATTGGTTTGGTGTGCGATGTGGTGCTAATGAAACTCGGTCAACGTCTATTTAAATGGAAAGCAGGAGCAAAATAATGAACAGCACAGAGTTTAATGCCACCACTTATTTCGATGCAATTTATGCACGCCCTGTCATTTTAGAAGCAAAAAAACTTACACAAAGTTTCAAGCACGGCAAAACTGAACGCACTATTTTAAATCAGTTGGATTTAAAGATTCATAAACGTGAATTTATCTGCGTGATTGGCCCATCGGGTTGCGGTAAATCGACCTTTAGCCGAATTGTGGCTGGGCTTGATCCTTACAGTAGCGGTGAATTGCTGGTCGATGGCCAAGCGATTGAAGGCCCAAGCCCTGAGCGTGGCATGGTGTTTCAAGGCTACACGCTTTTTCCATGGAAAACGGTCAAAGAAAATGTGATGTTTGGCCCTTTAATGAAAGGTGCCAGCAATGCTTCGGCCGAATCCAGCGCCCGAGAATGGATTGATATTATTGGTCTAGAAAAATACCAAGATCAGTATCCGCATCAGCTTTCTGGCGGGATGAAACAGCGCGTTGCTATTGCCCGCGCATTGGTCAATGAACCAAAAATATTATTGATGGATGAGCCTTTTGGCGCACTTGACCCGCATACCCGTCAAAAAATGCAAAAGCATTTAATGGATCTATGGCAAAACATTGATATCACCATCATTTTTGTGACCCACGATATGGATGAAGCGATTTTATTGGCGGATCGTATTGTGGCGCTCAAAGCCAATCCTGGTGAAATTAAAGAAATTATTGAGGTCGATTTACCCCGTCCTCGTAATCCTGAACTCATGCTGAGTCCTGAATTTAAACAACTGCGTGAACGGGTGGATTTCTTGGTACATGCGCAGGAAGACGAGCTCGACCCAGCGATGGAAAACCTACCGAAAATTCCACGTATGACCCAAGTCAGTACGCAAAAATAACTGGATTAATCCCTCTTCATCTTTAGGACGGCCTAAATGATGTACTACAGCGTTGGACGGCCAACATTACAGGAATTGAAGATGAATGAATCTTATGTTTTGCCACTTGTTGATATATCGAAAATGCAAAGTACGGTACTGTCAGAACGCTTAGAAGTAGCCTCTGCATTGGATCAAGCCTGTAAAGATGTTGGTTTTCTATATTTAAAGGGTGATCAGTTCAATTTTGATTTTGCGACATCACTAATTCAGGTGGCAAAGCGTTATTTTCAACAAGATACCGCAAGTAAAATGCAACACTATGTTGGACTGTCGAAAAATCATAGTGGCTATGTGCCAATTGGTGAAGAACAATTTGCAGGCAACAGCTACGACTTAAAAGAAGCCTATGACGTCAATTATGATTATCACGGCGAAGCGACAGCATTTCCTTTGCTTGGCCCTACGTTATGGCCAGATGATGCCACATTTAAAAGTACGGTCAGTGATTATTACTGCCATTTACGCAGTATTAGCGAGCAGATTTTTCAGGCCTTTGCTTTAGCATTGAATGTCGATGAGCATTTTTTTGATTGCAAAATTACCCATCCGACCAGCCAGCTGCGTCTAATCCATTATCCGTATAACCCTGAAGTGAAAGATGCCGAAGGTATTGGCGCGCATACAGATTATGAGTGCTTTACACTGCTCTTACCGACTGCACCAGGTTTGCAGGTACTCAATAAACAAGGTGAATGGATGGATATTCCATTGATTGAAAATACCTTGGTGATGAATATTGGCGATATGATGGAAATTTTTTCGAATGGCAAATATTTGGCCACTAAACACCGTGTTAAAAAAGTCTCTGAAGAACGCTACTCTTTCCCCTTATTCTGCGCCTGCAATTACGACACGATCATTGAGCCAGTACATTCAACTGAAGCGCCTAAATATCAGCCCTTAATTGGTGGTGAACATTTATTTAATCAAACCGCGCAAACCTTTAGTTATCTTAAAAAACGTATCGCTTCAGGAGAGCTGAGTCTAAGAAATGCTGTGCCTTTGTCCTCATTTGGTATGGATGAAAATACAGAAGTACAAGGAGCAAACGCATGAATTTATTTCAGGCTTTAGCACAGCTTCCAGCCAGCCAAGAGATTTCAGGTCCTATTCCAGACTATTTGTATGGTGCATTTCGTCGTAAAAGTATCAGTTTTTCAAATGGTTTAACGGATGAAAAAACCATTGTTTATTGGTTTCAATCTCGTAGTTTCACCATCGATCTACGTTTTAAAAGCCGTGAAAATACGCCAGTGAATGAACGTCAAGGCTGGATTGGCAACACTCTTTGGGATGCTGAACAGCAATTATTGTCTTGGGATGTTGAAGCACACTCAAATTATCAAAATCATGTGCAATGGCCAGAGCCTGCCAAGTTGCATGCGATTGGCAACTGTATTTTAGAATTCTCTCCAAGCAATGCGTATGTCGAAGACTGGCGTCAGCAAGTTCATGAAGGGCTATTTTTAGGCCTGCGTTTGAAGTCAGCCCTCGATGTAGAAAGTCATCAACCATTGCCGATGGATGGCGGTTTAATTATTTGTGATAAGCATGTGGCCTTCGCACTGAGCCGTTTACCTACAGATCAGCAAACAGTTGCCAGCATCAACATATCATCTGCACCTACTATATATGAAAAGGTGATTGAAAGCTTTGAAGTATCCATCGCTGTAGATGGTCTGCATAAGTACTATACAACGACTTCCTCTCAGCAAGATCAATCACTTAATTTTGATCATTTTGAATTTATTGATGAAACACATTTAAAGCAAAACCTAATTATTAACGGTCAAGCAATACAGCTGATATTTGAGGTGGATATTTATGTTCCACATTATGCATTTCAGCATCACACTGATACCACGACAGAAAGTACAGATTGGTTACGAAATGAAAAACAGCATCTCATGCACCATGCAATAGAATGTCTATAGGAAATCAATGTCGTTTATATATTTGCTCATTGCAATCATTGCCGAAGTGATTGCTACATCCGCCTTAAAAGCCAGTAATGGCTTTACTGAACTTGTGCCGATTATTTTTACCGTATTGGGCTATGCCATTGCGCTCTTTTTTTTAGGTTTGACCTTTAAATCGATTCCTATGGGATTGGCCTACGCCATGTGGTCCGCTGCAGGCATTGTGCTTATTTCATGCGTGGGCTGGGTTGTGTTTAAACAAAATTTAGACCTACCTGCCATGATTGGTTTGGCCTTTATTTTATTGGGCATTGTGATTATCAATGTTTTTTCTAAAAGCACAGAGCTTTGAGATGTCAGTTTTGAAATGTAATTTTTAAATAATATCTTTGAAATTTTAAAGACTTAAATTGCTATAGATAAAAATGCTCTAGCTTGCTGTTGCACACTAGAGCATACGTTTCGAATGAATTAACTGTGATCAGTCGGCTTCTATAAAATGCCTTTCACTAGAAAAAAGCATCCAACAATACACAACAGCACCGCGAAACATTTTTTCAGTACTGCTGGTGAAAGCGCATGCGCAGTTTTCGCGCCATATTTAGCCGTAAAGAAACTCATCACACTAATGCCCAAAAAGGCATAAATATGAATAAAGCCAATGGTATTTGGAATTTCAACTTGCTGTTGCATACCAAAAAACATAAAGCCTAATGCACCAGCAATGGCAATAGGTAAACCGCAAGCGGCAGACGTCCCGACTGCTTTTTGCATCACCACGCCATTTGCCGTTAAATACGGTACCGTAATACTACCGCCGCCAATCCCGAAGATGGCCGATGCAACGCCGATACCCGAACCTGCTGCAATTTGTTTAGCTGTAGATGGTAGTGTTTTATTTGGATCGACTGGCTTTTTTGCTCCCATAAACATGGTATAAGCCACCCAAAGTAAAAATACACCGACAATCATTTGCAGATGTAAACCTGACAGCCAGTCTGCAATCCCTGCGCCTGCAAAACAGCCAATCGCCATAGACGGAGCTAAATTTTTAAATACAGGCCAAATCACAGCACCATTTTTATTGTGCGCCATCAAGGAGCTGATCGATGTCACAACAATCGTAGCCAAAGATGTGCCGAGCGCCAAATGCATAATCACATCGGGACTATAGCCCATTTGGCTAAAAACAATATAGAGCAAAGGCACAATGATAGTACCGCCGCCAACGCCAAACAGCCCCGCAGCAAAACCAGCAAATGCACCAATAATTAAGAAAGTAATGAGTTCCACAATATACCGATTTAAAATGAAGAGAAATCTTGTATAAATCAAATATGTACTATCATTCGGTGAATAATGAATGTTCCCTCTCTTTTTTAAAGGATGAGGAACATGCTCCTCATCACAAAGGGAGAAGCAACTTTTAGTTACTCATTTAAAATCACATTCTGAATGTTTTTTGACTTTGGCAAGAAATCTAATATTGATTATAAATAATTTACGAAGTGATTAAGCCAACTCCACTTGACCCACAGCATGATAAGCACGGTTGAAATACACCAAGCTTTCCTCCTGCTGACTTTGCTTGATTGCGACCACACGGCACATAAACACGCTGTGCGTACCCACTTCTTGAATCTGTTCAATCTGACAGTCAAAACTGACCAAAGCATCTTTTAATATTGGTGAACCTGTTTCTAATGTGGTCCAAGAACCCAATTTAAACCGCTCTTCCGAATTGAATTTGCTTGAAGCAAAAGCATTGGAAATCTGCTCATGCTGTGCGCCCAAAACATTGACAGACAGAACTTTATTTTCAAGAAAATGCGCATGAGAACGAGATGATTGATTCATACAAACCAGCAAAGTTGGCGGTGTATCTGTCACACTGCATACTGCTGATGCTGTAAATCCATGCATGCCTGCTTCGCCCTCAGTCGTAATCACGTTGACTGCAGTCGTCAATAAAGACATTGCATTTCTAAAATCAGTTGCTTCAATCATCTCTTCAATCTCAATGGTCTATATGGCTTATCTCTTTCTCAGGTTTGGACAATAGCAAATTTAATTTCCTTATTGCCCTTACATGAAATTGAGTCAGCTCGAATTTATGCGGTCAATTCTTGGCGAATAATGGCAGCGCCTGCGCTTAGCGCATTTAGTTTGCCTTGCGCCACGTGGCGAGGTAAAGGCGCCATACCGCAGTTTGTTGAAGGATATAGCTTGTCGGCATTTACAAATTGCAATGCTTTGCGTAATGTATTAGCTACTTCTTCTGCTGTTTCAACTTGATTGGTTGCAACATCAATTGCGCCAACCATGACTTTTTTACCGCGGATGAGTTCGATTAAATCCATTGGTACACGAGAGTTTTGGCATTCAAGTGAGATGATATCGAGCTTCGATTGTTGCAGTTTCGGGAATGATTCTTCGTATTGGCGCCATTCATTACCCAAAGTCTGTTTCCAATCGGTATTGGCTTTAATGCCATAACCATAGCAAATATGAACGGCTGTTTCGCATTTCAAACCTTCAAGCGCACGCTCTAATGTCGCAATACCCCAGTCATTGACTTCATCAAAAAATACGTTAAATGCAGGCTCATCAAATTGAATGATGTCCACGCCTGCCGCTTCAAGCTCTAGCGCTTCTTGATTGAGGATTTTAGCAAATTCCCAAGCTAATTTTTCACGGCTTTTGTAGTGACCATCATACAAAGTATCAATCATCGTCATTGGGCCAGGCAAAGCCCATTTGATCGGCTGATTGGTTTGGCTGCGTAAGAATTTTGCATCATCAACAAACACTGCTTTCTTACGCGATACTTCGCCCACCACAGACGGTACACTTGCATCGTAACGATTACGAATACGCATCGTTTCACGCTTTTCGAAATCTACACCTTCAAGATGTTCAATAAATGTGGTTACAAAATGCTGACGGGTTTGTTCACCATCACTGACAATATCAATGCCTGCATGGATTTGTTCATGCAAAGATAATTTCAACGCATCACGTTTTGCATCTAATAATTCTTCGCCTTCAAGCTTCCATGCTGACCACAGTTTTTCAGGTTCAGCCAGCCAAGATGGTTTAGGTAAGCTGCCAGCAGTTGAAGTTGGGAGTAAAATGGCCATATTCGATCTTCTATCTCTATATTCTAAATTTTGCAAAAACCAAAAAGTTATCAATTGATTATTAAATTCATATTGAAAGTCCCTTCTCCCTATGGGATGAGGAGCATGCTCCGCAAGAGGATGAGGGAATATTTCATATATATCCTCTCCCTAACCCTCTCCTTAAAAGGAGAGGGAAATTTCTTTACGAAATAAATATTGATCACAAATTAACTGATGCATGAAACATATTCTTTAAAACAGGTGCTTTAAATCACAAGTGATTTAAAATTAAGCTGCGGCTGCATTTTCAATACTAAAATTAGCCGCCCACTCATTCAGAATGTCTTTATATGGCTGGATAAAGTTCTTTTCTGTCCATTTGCCCTGTTTAACCGCCAACTGACCACGTTCAACACGGTCATACACAATACGGGTTAATGAATAATCACCGAAGCTTAAGCTTGGTTGATACACTAAACCTGCTGTCGCATTGGTATTGTAAATTTCAGGACGGTAGATTTTTTGGAAACTTTCCATGGTGCTGATCGCGCTGATCAGTTCGAAATCTGTATAGTCGCTGAGCAAGTTATTTGCCGAATAGAATGCCAATGGTGCAGTTGCATTTTCAGGTTTAAAGTAACGAACGCTTAAGCCCATTTTTGCAAAATAATCATCTGTACGGGAGTAATCATCATTAGTGTATTCCACACCTAAGATCGGATGCACATTTGCAGTACGGTAATAGGTTTTTGTCGTTGAAACACTTAAACAGATGACAGGCTGTTTTTTAAATTCAGCTTTGAATACATCTGAATTGATCAAATGTTGATATAGCTTGCCATGTAAATCACCAAAATCTTCAGGTTTTTCATTGAACTTACAGCCGAGTGCTGGTAATACCACGCTGAAGTCATAGTCACGTACATACGATGAAAAACTGTTGCCGATCATGCCTTCAATGCGTTCATTGGTTTTATGGTCGATGATGGTGCTCTTTAAAGTTTCAATAAATGGGAAAGTTTGACCATTGCCTTCCACATCGAGTTCAGCCGAAATGATGTCAATTTCAAGTGAATAACGATCTGCATTTGGGTTGTCACAAGTAGCTAAACTATTGAAACGGTTATTAATCATTGCCAAAGTACGGCGCAGATTCTCTTCACGGTGTTCACCACGTGCCAAATTGGCAAAGTTCGTTGTTAAACGTGTATTGTCAGCTGGTTTATAGTTTTCATCAAAGCGGATACGTTTGATTGAACATGCAAATTTATGACTCATGGAGATTCACTACCCTAAAATTAAAAATAATCAAAATTTCTGTATGAAGTAATTTATACGTGAAACTTAAGATGAATAAAAATGATTTAACCTCAACTAAAAGTGAGATAAATTCATGTTTAAGATTTAAATACAATGAATTTTCTTCAACTATGCATCATTCAACTGGCGATAAAAAAACTGCCACCCAGGTAGCATTTAAATTTTATTTAATGTAAATAAGGGCTTAAAAAAAATTCAATGAAAATTTTTTCATTCAAACACATATCTGAAATGTGTCGAATCGTACAGATTGGCTCAATATCTCAACTCTCAAAATTTAGCGATTTATTCATTAGGGTGAATTTTTCTAACTTTAAAATGAAAAAAGATCAAATCACTAATTGTTTTAATATTGAATCTGTAACACTAATATACTTTTGTCCTGAGCTATAAAGTTCTTAAACCTTGCCATAAATAGATAAACAAAATATGAAATAAGCATATATTCATGTCGTTTCAGCTTTTTAGTCAATATACTGAATATGACTCAACTTGTACTTAGAAAAAATCAGCATATTCGAGCTTTGATATGTCCATGAATCGCTAAAATATAAAGTTTATACTTATAGCTTATGATTATGTCTAACAAACTTGACCGTCAGAAACTGACGCTCCCAACAGGTCATGACAAGCTTTTATTGCATTCTTGCTGTGCGCCCTGTTCTGGCGAAGTCATGGAAACTTTAATTGAATCTGGTATTGATTTTTCGATCTTTTTTTACAATCCCAATATTCATCCAGTAAAAGAATATGAAATCCGTAAAGAGGAAAATATCCGCTTTGCAGAAAAACACAATATTCCGTTTATTGACTCTGACTATGACACAGACAATTGGTTTGCTCGCGCTAAAGCTATGAAAATGAGCCTGAAAAAGGCATTCGTTGCACGATGTGTTTTGATATGCGCTTCGAGCGTACTGCACTTTATGCGGCAGAACATGGTTTTAGCTTAATTAGTAGCTCACTGGGAATTTCACGCTGGAAAAATATAAAGCAGATTAATGACTGTGGTCATCGCTCCGCTTCATATTATGAAGGCATAAGTTATTGGGACATTAAATTGATGTTGTTAGCCCTGAAATTTTTACATCATTCAGGGCTTTTTTTAGCTATATTTCAACTTATTTCAGTTCTTCAACCAACGTTGGATAGATTGATCCATCGACATCCATTTCGGTTTTATAAATGCCATTGGCAACATTAAATTTGTTCACGTGATAACTCGAGCCATAAAGTGAATCAAATCCTGTACCTTTTTTAAAGACTTGTTTATTGGCAGCTAAATCCAGTAAATGTGTCCCTCCAATAAACTGTTCATATTGTGCAGGATCAACGCCAACACGGGTCGACATGATTTTCACTGCATCGGCATGCGTTGCAGGGTCGTTGATGTATTTAACCGTTTTATCCCAAACTTGAATGATTTTTTTCCATTCTTCTTTGTTGGCAGATAAATGCGTCATGTTGACGGTTAATGTGTCGTAAATCAGACCGGGTTTATCTTTCGATGTATAAATAATTTTAGAGCCAGCAACAGCTTTCAAAGCTTGATTTGCGACCGGTTGCCACACGGCAATCGCTGCAATATCAGGACTTGCAAATACTTGTGGCAGCTCATTGGTCATGGTGTTGACCAACTTCACTTCAGAAGCTTGAATTTTTGCATCATCCAAAGCCGTCGCTAAAAGCAAATGATCAACCAAGCCTTTTTCAGTCGCGACACTTTTTCCTTTTAAATCGGCAAGGCTATTGACGCCATCTTTAGCAATGATGACATCATTACCCGCAGAATAGTCCGTCGCCATAATCATGACGCCTTTCGTGCCGCCAGAACCCGTGACTAAGTTGTCGCCATTAGTGACCAAAACAGCATCCAACTGATTAGCCGCAAATGCAGATAATGAAGCTGAATAATCAAACCATTTAAAGTCCACATTGACACCGGCTTCTTTCAACCAGCCTTTTTCAATAGCAACTTGCCATGCGACAAAACCAGGCCAGTCGCTATAGCCAATTGTGATGGCTTTTGTATTGACTGTGCCTTCTGCTTGCGCGTTTGGTTCAGGTGTTTTGGCTGTATTGTCACAACCACCCAGTAAGATGGCGGTCAAAACGGATGCAGATAAGCAGGCTTTTTTGATCATAGTGCGATTTCCCCGATGGCATTACAGTTAAATTTGGTATTGGTGTACAAAAACGATGGTGTATTCGGATTACTGACTGATTTAGCATTGTGCTTTGCACGATTTGGTCTATGGTTGGCTGCAATAGCATGTGCTTGCTGTTTATTTGTGATTTGGTCTTTATGACCTTGTGATCGATATAATTGGCCCATTTTAAAACTCCTTAATTCTTTGCATTTTGCGGAATTGGCGGCATCACAGCGTCCATCAACTCCAAATGTCCTTTAATCACACTCTTAAGTGCTGAAAAATGCTGACTGATAACTTTGAGCTCTGAACTGACGCCTTGCAGAATCATGACTTCTAAAATTTTGTGGTCATCGAGTTGAATATGCAGCGAGCTCACTACTTGTTCTAAAAACTGCTGCTGTAAATCTAAAAGCTGAATACGTAGGGCCGTACTACTTGCGTCATAAAGTAAGGTAAATGTGCCGACCATCACTTCATTTCGTTGCTCCTGATCGGCAATCAGATGCTTATTGATCATGTCGACAATGGCCTGAGAACGGCTTTCATAATGCTGATCGGCAATTTTTTGATCCAAAGCATCGACTGTTTTTTCAGGTACTGTAATACTGATACGCGCCAGCTTTTGTTTAGGCACTGTTGTTCCTTATTTTTTTTGCTGAATATAGAAACCCGCACGGGCGCTCAGTAGCTCAATAAAAAATTGCTTTAATTGATGCAGAAATGTTGCAGATTGATGGCGGTTCATATGCATCTCCTGTTTAAGTAATACGAAATATTTATTTCGTAATATCGATAGAAATGCAGAAACTGTGCCAAGTGAGGAACATGAAAAATGATCGTTTTTTGGGACTCTTAACTTTCTTTTAGATTTTATTGTTCATTATTTGTGCGATAAACGCACTCCTACCGCCCCATTTGCACTAATACTGCGATGTATTATTTGATGAAGGACCATTTATTAAGGTCGTTGTTCTTAAACAAGAGCATTGACCGACATGTAACAAACTCGAAGTTCAATTTATTTCATCAACATTGAACATCATTTATACTGATTGATCATTCTATTCATCACTCAACGCCTATGAAATATTTCAGCTGCGCGGTATGTTCTAACCAAATCTTTTTTGCCAATTCACACTGTGTCAATTGTCAGACTGCGCTGGGTTATATTGCCTCTGAAAAGCAAATGGGCTGTTTTGAAAAGCACAGCACTACGCTGTGGCTTGCGTTAAATCCTGAAATAAAGGGAAAACGCTTTAAACCTTGTCATAATTATCAGCATCATCAGATATGTAACTGGATGGTGCCTGCTGACAGTGAGGAAATTTATTGTGAGTCTTGCCTGCTCACTCACACCATTCCCAACTTAGATAACCCAGACCATATTGTGTACTGGGCACGATTGGAACATGCTAAACGGCGTTTTTTGTATTTAATGCAGCAGCTCAATACCATGCCGCGTCCTAAACGCAGCCAAGATGACCGTTTTGGACTTCGTTTTGATTTTCTGATGCCAACAGAAAATACACCTGTTATGACCGGTCATGCCAATGGAATTATTACCTTGAATGCCAGTGAAGCAGATGTGATTTACCGCGAAACAACGCGTATAAAAATGGGTGAAAACTACCGTACACTTCTAGGTCATTTTAGACATGAAAGTGGTCATTATTATTTTGATTTGATTAAACATTTACACCCAGAGCTGATTGATGAATTTCGAGAACTGTTTGGTGATGAACGACAAGATTATAGTGAAGCTTTGAAACGTCATTATAATGACGGTGCTCCGCAAAATTGGGCGGATTACTATGTTAGTTCCTATGCCAGTACGCATCCTTGGGAAGATTGGGCGGAAACATGGGCGCATTATTTGCACATGATGGACACTCTTGAAACCGCCTACTATGCAGGATTAGTGGTCAAAACCAATAAGTCAGATTTGAATAATTTAGAACTGAAAGAGAACCCGATTGGCGCTCAGAATTTTGACCTCTTGCTGCAACATTGGATGACGTTGACCTTTAATTTAAATGCATTGAACCGCAGCATGGGCTTAGATGATGCATATCCATTTACATTGTCGAATCCAGTATTGGATAAATTACGATTCATTCACCACAAACTGCTCAACATGACCTTAAAAAACCAGCAGCACAATTAGATTAAATTTAATACGTGATATTGTTTGAACCTCAGATCAACTTTTCTGTATTACAGCATTCGTACATTAGCTTATAGAAAGGATGTATACGTAGTAATTTTCTTGGATTGAGCGCTGTAACACCTGCCCTATTTTTACTATTTTATAAAGGTTAAAATAACAATAAATAGATGCCTGTGACCTTTCCAATGATGCCTTTCACGCATTTACCCGCTCGTTTTATGTGTATCATCAGCCTGAGTTTGCTCAGTGGATGCCAATTGGTCAAATTACAAAAAAATCAACTCAGTGCGTCACTAAATAATAAAACAGACAGCATATTAACCCATCAAAAGCTCAGTACATTTAGCCATCAAATCCTGTTAATGGTGAATGAAAGCGACCAATCTTGTTTAAATGCGCTTGAAAGTTGTATTCACAAAATGCGTAACAATGAAACTTTAGATATTGCTCAAGTCTATGCATCAGCAAGTGAGCTGTACATGGCACGTGCTTTAAGCGCCGATCAAAATCCACAATGCAAAAAAAGCTTAAAACAACACAGCGGAAAATTAGCTTCAAGCAAAATTAAAATGTGTATGGATCAGCAGCTTGCAGACTTTGATTTCAGTCTGCGTTACAGCTATGTCTATCTATTTAAATCCGCTCAAGCCCCAGAAGAACGCTTATTTGATTTGCGTCAGGGACAAGTCCGCACCTTTTATAATGTGGCTTTATCACGTCTGATCACCTCATCATTCACCCGCTTTGACTATCAGCAAATGCCTGAAAGTTTAATGTTGGGTTCATCGCTTTATCATTTTAACTATGACATTATCCTGAAATCAAAAATGCGGACATTGATAAATTACAATCGAGCTATAATTTTAATTTTTCAGGCTTAAAAACCATTAATCGTCAGGAAGGCATTGGCTCTGAATTTGTCTTAGTCAAAAAAGCCACGGATCTGTCTGCTGCGGAGCCTTTTGTACTAGATCCTGAACAGTATTATGCAAATAAACCCAACCCCAATATCCATACGGCACGGTATTTATCTGTCAGTGCAATCGCAGAGCCTGCCAAGACTAATAGCAGCATTAGTGAAATTTTGTCGCCGCAATCAGACTTTAATGTTGAATTATTTAATCCCTATCAATTTAAAAAGGCAAAAATTGAATCTCAGTCCTATACGCTAACGGCCAATTATTCTGTGCCTTATGGACTTTGGTTAGCCGAAAATAAATTAGGACAATCTGGCTATTGGACACTCCTGAATAAAGAAGAACATTTGCGCATGCCACATGTGTTTATGTTAGAGCCGTATCAACCCCATAAAAAGATTATTGTCATGGTTCACGGATTAGCCAGCAGTCCTGAAACTTGGATCGGCCTGACCAATAACATTATGGGTGATCAAAAACTACGTGATCATTACCAAGTTTGGCAAGTGTTTTACTCAACCAATATGCCAATATTTGAGAGTCGTTTTCAAATCAATGCTTTACTCAAACAGGCATTTGCAACTGTTCAGCCCAATACGCCATCGGCTCAAGATGCTGTCATTATCGGACATAGTATGGGCGGCATCATCAGTCGTTTATTGGTTAGTGATGCAGATATTTCCGCTCAAGCTATTCCACTCATGAACTATGAACAAAATACACAGTTACAACGTCATCCAATTATCCGCGATCGTTTTGTCTTTAAAGCCTTGAAGCCAGTTAGTCGTGCAATTTTCATTGCCGCACCGCATCATGGTACTGACTATGCAGACCGCTGGTTTACCAATTTGGCGAAAAAAATCGTGGTATTGCCTTTAAGTTTTTTAAATGATGTCAATGTTGAACTCCCGAATGCAAAAAATTCAACTATGGGCCTGATTAAGTCTGGACCTGCAGATTTAAGTCAACAATCACGTTTTATGCTGTTGTCTGCTGACATCATGCCAAATAAAGATATTCCTTATCATTCTATTATGGGGAATCAGACGCAAAGTACTGAACCGAGTAAAATGTCGGATGGCATTGTTCCCTATACAAGTTCTCATTTAGAGGGCGCGGTGTCTGAAAAGATATTCAATGGTGGACATTCCATCCATGAGTCTCCAGATGCCATTTTAGAATTGCGACGCATTTTGAGAGTGCATATGGACAATGAAGCGTTGAATCAATAACGATAAAATTGCTTTATGTATTTATAAATTATCTTTTAAAAGCAGTGTTTTATTGCTAAATTAGCTACTATATTTGGGGGCTATATGACAGAAAAATTATATTATTGGGCAGAAAATTTAGAAGGCTATAATTCCGATATTGACAACGATTTTCCTTATTCAATTGAGATAAAAAGGCTCAATTTTTTTATTGGTAAAAACAATGCCGGTAAAAGCCGTTTCTTAAGAAACTTATTCATAAATAGTACACATACGATACCAGACTTTTCTTTTCCTAATTTATCTAATTATTTTACTGAATTAAAATCCATCATTGAATCAAGTCAAGGTACTATTTGGCTTGGGGCGATAAGCTCAGGCGAAAATCGAACTACACTATTTAAATTGATAAATGATGCCATAGACTGTCCTATTTTTCCTAGAAATAGATATAAAGAGAATTATCAGCGTACAATAGATCAATTAAGTAAAGTGAGAATTGAATATACACAAGAATTTACATATAAAGTTTCTGAAATTCAGAAATATGTTAATGATTTTGAAAATAATATAGTTTATGAAAAATCAAAATCTTATATCCCTATCCTACGCGGTATGCGTCCTGTCACAGAACAAGAGAATACACAGCCTTATATTAAACGAGCCCAAAAAGATTATTTTTCAGATACGAATAAATTTAACTCTAATAATATTATTACTGGTGAATGCTTATACAATGAACTTAAAATTCATCTTTTAGGTGAACCTGAACAACGTGAACTAATTAAAGATTATGAAGAAAAATTAAGTCAATATTTTTTTGATAATGAGACTGTTTCACTTATCCCTAAGCATGATCAAGATGTTGTAAATATTAAAATTGGTAACGATCAACAATTCCCTATTTCACAGTTGGGTGATGGCTTACAACAAGCGATAATCTTAACTTATGAAGCTTATATAAAAAGTAAAGACAAAGAAGGCAAACCAGAAACGCATGCCTTTTTCATAGAAGAACCAGAACTGCACATGCATGCAGGTATGGTTCGTCAATTGATGAACTTTTATCTTAATGAAACACCGCATTATTATTTTTTTACTACTCACTCCAACCATTTACTAGATATGGCAGATGAATCTGACCAAGTCATGATTCAAAAGTTCGTAAAGCAACCTAAAGAAGAAGATCCTACGAAATTTGATTTTAAAATTTACCGTTGTGACAGAGATCGAGACTTACTTGCTTCATTAGGCGTACGTCCATCTTCTGTCTATTTAGCAAATTGCACCATTTGGGTAGAGGGCATTACAGATCGGCTTTATATCACTAAATATATGGAAAAATATTTAGCTGAACTAGAGTCAGCTGATATGGAGCTTTATAAAAAATTCCGTAGATTTATGCCGAACTATCACTATACGTTTGTGGAATATGCAGGCAGCAATTTATCTCATTGGTCTTTTGATGATGATTATCCTAAAACACGGGAAGAAAGAATCGAATTTTTAAAGCAAGACCGTGGTCAAAGTGCAACTGCAGTTGCAAGTGACATGCTATTAATTGCTGATGGCGACATACAAAAAAATTCTGAAAAAATAAAGTTATTAAGAAAGGAATTAAATAAAGAAAATTTAATTATTTTGGACTGTAAAGAAACAGAAAATACTTTACCTAAAGATTCTATTCTTTATGTAGCTCAGAAAAAGTTCAGTAATATGAAAAGGAAGAGGTGGTCCCACATGTTTGAACAACTAAAAGCGTATTTATAAGTGATATTCCGCTCTAGTTAAGCCACCTTGTTTTGTTGGGGTAGCTGATCATAGTAAAACTCATTTGGTGTCATTTTGTCTAG
>NZ_VOYF01000029.1:0-16525 GCF_013420775.1 Acinetobacter sp. YH01010
TTGGAATAAGAGAATGGGAGTGCATGAGCTGTGGTACAGCTCATGATCGAGATATAAACTCAGCTCTAAACATTCTTGCGCTTGGGCATAAGCGTCTAGCTGTAGGAATCACCCTCTTTTAAGGGGGGGAGGATGTCAACTGCCCATGCTTGTTGTTTGGGTTGGTCATAAATCCCGGTTAATGGTGGATGTGCGCCTGCAAAAATAGGCAGATCCCATTCTTTTAAATCGACAATTTCAGTTTCTACGGTACTGTAGTCATAGCTTTCGATTTCTGAAAGTAGCCAGTTGGCAATCTTAATTGCCGTGCGGCCTTCGCGGACACTGCCGACAATAATATGAAGTTTCATCTTATTTCCCGTCTTGTTTTAAAGTCTTGCATTAAATTAATATGAATTCGGTCCGTTGCATATACAGAAAATGTATCGAGTCGATTGATAGTTATAAAAATAGTGATAAAAAAAAGCTCCCGAAGGAGCTTTCATTTGCTGAAACTTAGATCAGTTTCACGCCTTGTTGACCGGCAGGGGTCACTTTGAAAATTTCAACTTCAAAGGTGATATTTTTACCGGCTAGAGGGTGGTTGAAATCCACTTCGGTAATGTCTTCACCTACAGTTTTGATCACCCCATACAGACTTTGTTTGGCTTTATCTTCAAACTCAATCATATGGCCTTCAACAGGACGTTGCTCAAATTTGACGGTATCAAATTTTTGTACGTTTTCCGGGTTCCATGGACCAAAAGCATCTTCAGGAGGAAGGCTCACAGTACGGCGGTCACCTGCACGTAAACCGAATAAAGCTTTCTCAAAACCCGGTAATAAGCTGCCATCACCCATGACAAGGCTGACAGGTTCAGCACGGCTACGGGTATTGTCAATTTCTACGCCATTTTCAATAGCAACAGAAAAGTGAAGCTCTACTTTAGAACCTTCTTCAATACGAGTTTCCTCGTTAGGATTGATAAAATCAGTCATTTTGCGCTTCCGCACGTTGAATTCGGTGTTTTTCTAAGAAAAACGTATCGATAAGAAGCAGAATCGTGCCTAAAGTAATGGCACTGTCTGCAATATTAAATGCAGGAAAGTGGCTGTTGTTGTAATACACGTGAATGAAATCCACCACATAGCCTAAAGATACGCGGTCAATTAAGTTACCGATTGCGCCGCCTAAAATCAGGGCAATGGCAATCGGAAGGACTTTCACGTTTTTTGGCATACGCATGAGCCAAAATACAAAAATGACAGACACAAGTCCTGCGAGTGAAGTAAAGAAATAACGTTGCCATCCACCGGCATCGGACAAGAAACTAAAGGCAGCGCCATAGTTATGTAGTAATGTCCAATTTAAAAAGGGCATGACAGGTACAGGATCTGCGTAGTTCAGATGTGTACTTGCAATCCATTTGGTCCATTGATCCAAAATAATGGCAACAATGGATAAGCCCACCCACACTAAATTGTGTGGGTAGAATTGAAAGAAGCCCTTTTTTTCTTGTGGATTAGGCATATTTTCTCTCTTCGCCTTGACCTGTAGGAAGGTTAATAATACAACGAGAACAAAGACCTGGATGTTCGTGATGTGTATTCACATCTGGCAGTACATGCCAGCAGCGTGCACATTTTTCACCGTCAGCAGCAGAGACTTTGACATTTAAACCGTCAAGGTCAGAGGCTTCGCCTTGTGCTGCATCAAATTCATTAACAATCACTTGAGAGGTGATGAGGACAAAACGCAGTTCTTCACCGAATTTGTCTAAAACAGCTTTCAGTTCAGCATTGGCCCAAAGTTCAACTTTGGCAGACAAGTTTGAACCCACAGTTTTTGCAGTACGTGCAGCTTCAATAAACTTGTTTACTGCAGATTTGACGGTGATCAAGGTTTGCCATTCAGCTTCAGTCACCAGATTCGCTGTAGAGGCTACAGGAATGTCATACCACTCCGCAGTAAATACATATTTCTCAGATTGCTCTGGAATCAACGGCCAAGCTTCTTGTGCGGTAAAGCTCAAGATAGGAGACATCCAACGGACAAAGGCTTGAACCAAGTGATACAACGCCGTTTGTGCAGAATGACGCGCTGCTGAGTCTGCTTTGGTGGTGTACTGACGGTCTTTGATGATGTCGAGATAGAAACCACCCAAGTCATTAATACAGAAGTTGGTCAATGCGCTAGTCACGATATGGAAGTTCATATCTTCATAAGCTTGTTGAATAGTTTTTTGTACTTCCGCAGCACGTTGCAAGATGTATTGATCCAGTGCGATCAATTGATCGACAGGCAAAGCATCAGTCGATGGTTTGAAGCCATTCAAGTTAGCCAACAAGAAACGCAACGTATTACGGATACGGCGGTAACCATCTGATGCACGGCTGAAGATTTCTTTACCTGCAGTCATTTCATAACGGTAGTCTGCAGACGCAATCCAGAAACGTAGGCCATCTGCACCCATGTCTTTAATGATGTCTTGCGGAGTGATCACGTTACCGATCGACTTCGACATTTTGCGGCCTTTTTCGTCCACAACGAAGCCGTGAGTCAATAAGCCTTTGTAAGGTGCGCGGTTATTAATCGCCATAGATGTTAACAATGAAGATTGGAACCAGCCACGATGTTGGTCAGAACCTTCAAGGTACAAGTCAGCAGGGTCTTGCAATTCTTCACGTTCACGAAGTACTGCAAAGTGTGTTGTTCCAGAGTCAAACCAAACGTCTAGAGTGTCACGAACTGCATTGTACTGCTCTGCATCTGCACCGATAAACTCAGACGCATCACGGTTATACCAACCGTCAATACCTTCTTGTTCAATCAGCTTCGCGACTTCTTCGATTAGCTCAGGGGTACGCGGGTGAAGTTCGTTGGTATCTTTATGCACGAAGAATGGAATTGGCACGCCCCATGTACGTTGACGTGAGATACACCAATCTGGACGACCTTCAATCATCGATTGGATACGGTTTTTACCCCAATCCGGTACGAAGCTGATGTCATTTTCAATCGCGTTCAATGCACCTTGGCGTAAACCTTTTGCATCCATGCTGATGAACCATTGCGGTGTTGCACGGAAGATAATCGGTGTTTTATGGCGCCAGCAATGTGGGTAGCTATGTTTGATCACCACATGTGCCCAAAGTTTGCCTGCTTCGGTTAAAGCAGCAATGATTTTTGGATTGGCTTTGTAGATGTGTTCGCCTGCAAAAATTGGCGCAGTCGGTAAATATACACCGTTGCCGCCAACTGGATTGTCGACTTTCAGGTTGTACTGTAAGCCAACTTTATAGTCGTCCACACCATGGCCTGGCGCGGTATGCACAGCACCTGTACCACTGCCGTCTGTGACATGCTCACCCAAAATCACTGGCACTTGGCGTTCAGCAATTAACGGATGTTGTAGTACTAGATTTTCAAGTTTTGCACCAGCAAATTCAGCGATTACTTCAACTGTATTAAAACCATAACGCTGAGTTGCAGATTCAACTAATGATTTTGCAAGGATGAAGTTTTGCGCTGCTTTGTCTTCGCCAGTTGCTTTCACCAATTGGTATTCAAGCTCAGCGTGTAGAGCAACCGCTTGGTTGGCAGGCATGGTCCAAGGCGTAGTTGTCCAGATCACGATATCTGTAGAATCGCTAACTGTAACACCTAGGCGTGCAGATAAATCAGCTAAATCAACAACGCTAAAACCAACGTCAATCGCATCTGATTTTTTGTCTTCGTATTCCACTTCAGCTTCAGCTAAGGCAGAACCACAGTCCAAACACCAGTTCACAGGTTTAAGACCCGGCTCAATATGGCCTGCTTTGGCAATTTCACCGAGCGAACGAACGATGTTGGCTTCTTGTTTGAAGTTCATGGTGAGGTAAGGGTTGTCCCAATCACCAAACACACCCATACGCACGAAGTCTTTTTTCTGTAATTCAACTTGGGTGTAGGCATATTCACGGCAGGCTTTACGGAAAGTTGAGGCATCTACTTTCACGCCGACTTTACCGACTTTTTCTTCAACTTTCAGTTCGATTGGAAGACCGTGACAGTCCCAACCTGGTACATACGGTGCGTCAAAACCGTCCATTACACGGCTTTTGATGATGATGTCTTTCAGGACTTTATTCACCGCATGGCCTAAGTGAATTTGGCCATTTGCGTATGGAGGGCCGTCATGAAGCACATATTTTTTCTTGCCAATACGCGATGCACGAATCTGCTGATAAATGTTGTCGGCATACCACTCTTCTAACCATTTCGCTTCACGTACTGCGAGATTTGCTTTCATCGCAAATTCAGTACCTGGGAGGTTTAGCGTGGCTTTATAATCCACTGCATTTTCAGGAGTTTGCTTATCGCTCATGCAAGTTGTCTTCCAAATTTATCAGCCCGTTGACTGACGCGTTTTACAATAAATAATCGGGGTTTAAAAGGGGAAATGAGGGTGCTGACCTCGAAACTCAAGGAGCTTTTCGACGTCGTCATCAATTCCGGCTTTCAGTGCTTCAAGCGAAGGGTAGTCCTTTTCGCCATGTAAAAAGTTCAAGAACGTCACCCGCATTAACAGGCCATACAGATTAGCAGAAACATCAGGAAAATGTACTTCTAATCGCCATTCAGGATGTTCCTGTTTAATTGCGGGACGCGTACCAACATGCCCTGCACCAAACAGGGCAGAGGGTGCATAACCTGCAACCCCTAATTTGTCAGCATTTTCGTTTTTTACTTTATCTGTTAAAGATTCGGTTTCACAAATGACATCGACTGCATAAATGCCATTTAAACAAGGTTTATGACGGTTTAAACGCACATTAATGGTAGGAAAATTAATGGTGCGACCGATTTGATCGCCATACTGCACACGACCGGTGATGCTATAAGGACGACCTAAAAGTTTTGCGGCATGGGCAAGGTCGCCTGCTTGTAATGTCTGACGAACCAGTGTCGAACTGACACGTTCGCCATCAACTTCGACATTTTGCAGGGCTGTGACTTGGAAGCCGTATTGGCGTAAAAATTCGCTATTGCCTTGGCGGTTTTTGCCAAAGTGATGATCTTTGCCCAAAACTAAACTTTGTGTATTGAGTTTATTTTTTAAAATATCGGCAAATTCTTCGGCGCTGAGATTACGAAAGGCATTGTCAAATTTCGCCACCACAATATAGTCGACGCCCAGTTCAGTTAAATATTCGACTTTTTCACGTAGTGAACTGATTCGAGGCGGTGCATCATAAGCTTTAAAGAATTCAAGCGGTTGTGGCTCAAAAATCATCACAGCTGTTTTTAAGTTTTGTTGCTGTGCTATGTCTTTGAGCTGGCTGACCATCGCTTGATGACCCAAATGTACACCATCAAAATTGCCAATGGTCACGGCAGTTTTGGGGAGTTGTAAGTGGGGCGCTAAAGCATTCAGACGGAGCAGCTTCATGGGCGAATCAATTGTTGAAAATGTTTGAGGGCTATATATTGCCATAATCTTCTGCGTTCGTCTTGTTGTTGTGTTTTTACTCAAGTTTTTTTATGCAGAGATGAATTTATTATCAATAAAATAAATTATAAAAATAAATATTAATCAATTTTTCTTATTTAATGGTGTGCTTAAACTATAGACATTCCATTTTGATGAGCATCATGCGATGAAAATGCCATTTTATCAACTCCAGCATAAACAAGACTTGATTCGTCATTTCACCCCAAACTGGTTTACGGTGGTGATGGGCACAGGTGTGGTGGCCCTCATTTTACCATCTATAGCGGTGGCGCCGCAGTGGATGTGGTCCTTCGGAGCAGCGCTGTGGCAGATCAGCATCGTGTTGTTCATATTGTTTAGTGGGATGTATCTCAGCCGATGGATATTGTACCCACAAGCAGATTTTCCAGCATCCAGTGATGAGTTTATTTCTTGGGGCGATCCCCATGGCACTGGCAACCCTGATCAATGGCGCATTGAAATTTGGCACCACGCTGTACACTGAGTTTTTGGGCGTAAGCATCATCACATGGGCTGAATATTTATGGTATGTCGATGTGTTGATGGCAATTGCGATTGCATGGTGTGTTCCATTTCTGATGTTTAGTCGTCAGCAACATGCGCTGCAAGGCATGACCGCAGTATGGTTATTGCCGATAGTGGCTTGCGAGGTGGCTGCCAGTTCAGGCGGTTTATTGTTGGCGCATTTACCTGCACAGGCTCATGCTGTCCATATTTTGCTGGGGAGTTATCTGCTTTGGGGAATCTCAGTATTTCCAGCATTTGCCATCTTAAGCATCTTGTTGCTGCGTCTAGCTTTACATCAATTGCCAAGCAAGGATATGGCGATCAGCAGTTGGTTGGCCTTAGGACCGATTGGGACAGGGGCTTTAGCGCTGTTACTTTTGGGCGAGCAAGCCCCACGTATTTTGACAGCAGTAGATTTGGCTGATTTGGGACAGGTGTTGCTTCAAGGCGGTGTGTTTGCAGCCCTTGTTCTGCTCGGATTTGGTGTATGGTGGTTTGGAATCGCTATACTCATCACGCTAAAACATTTGCGAGATTTACCCTTTAATCTCGGGTGGTGGGCGATGACGTTTCCATTCGGCGTTTTTAGTTTGGCGGTCATCCATTTGGCGGAACAGACGCAATTACACGCTATTCAACAGTTCGGTACTTTTTTTGCAGTATTGCTCTGTACGCTTTGGTTATTGGTGATGCTGAAAACCATACAAGGGTTTTATCGCGGTAGCTTATTTTTTTCTCCGTGTTTAAAAGCGTATTGTGATGCTCAGAGCGCATCTTAAATGATGTCGGGTGAATATAAATCCGTTGAAGAAAACTATAGCGCGTTGGCTTTGACGGATTTCAGCAAACAAATATAGAGCTTGTGCAAGCGTGTGATGCAGTTACGTTATTTTGCTATCCAAGCAAAACATTCATGTATAAAATTTGCGCGTATTTTCGAGAGATCAACTGGCTTCGAGATATAAACTTGCTTGAAGTGTAGGAACTAGAGCAAGGCATATGGATTAAAACAAAAAAGATAAAAATAAGGATCGAATTATGTGTAATCAAACCCGTTTTTGGGATGATGCCAAAGGATTATTAGAAGAATGGTACGTCGCTTGTACCTCTAAAGAACTCAAAAAAGATCAGCCTTTTTCAGCCATCCTGTATGGTAAAAAATTTGTTCTGTTCCGACAAAAAGATGGAACAGCCGCTGCATTGCTCGATCAATGTGTGCATCGTGGTGTGCCTTTGTCTCAGGGTAAAATGACCGATGGCTGCGTGACATGTCCATATCATGGTTGGTCGTATCAGGGTGATGGCCATGTGGCGCATATTCCCAGTGTCAATGGGCAGTTTTTTCCAGAAAAACCGCATCCCTTTAAACAGCGTAGTTTTGATGTGTGTGAGCAAGATGGGGTGGTATGGATTTATCTCGGTGAAAAGCCCAAACAGGAACGCCCAGAAATATTTAAATTACCGTTTTATGATCAAGCCGGCTGGGTCAGCTATTACATGGTCGGCAGTTATGATGGTGAGATGGGCGCTGTTGCACAAAATATTATGGATGTGACCCATACCATATTTGTGCATGAAGGCTGGTTTCGTTCAGAGTCGGGAAAAGCCGTGGATGCCACCATAGATGTGGGGCCGCGCAAAGTAGTCGTTGACTATCATGACCATGATGCAGATGTCGGCAGGATGCCATGGCTGACCAATCCGCATGGTGCTGAACAGGTCCACCGCGACAGTTTTATCGCGCCGAATATTACCTTGGTGGAATACCATTGGGGAGAGCCATCGGGCATGGTGTTTAATAGTCTGATTAGCCCTGTGGGGCCGTATGAGTCACGGGTTTATACCTGTGTCAGTTATAAATTTCCGATTCCAAAATTGTTGTCTAAGGCATTGATGCCGGCTGTGAATGCCTATACTTGGGTGGTCAACAAACAAGACATTAAAATTTTGTCAGCGCGAAGAGCGGGCATCGAGCATATGCCAATGACCCATTCACATAGTGTGAGAGGGGATATGGCACATATTGCCTTAGAGAAGATTTTAGATGCCTTACGTCACGACCAACAATTGGCACCATCTTTTATTGGCAAACGTCCGATGCAATTTCAAATTTGATAGCATTCAAATCTGCGTGAGGAATTTATTTTCTGAGCAATGTGATTTTTGAAGATGATTTTTTCTGCGCACGTGCAAATGTATGCTATATGAAGGCATCAATTTGAGGAGACCGCTATGCGTCAGCAAATCGCTTTAATTATGGCCCTGCCGAGTGAATCTAAAGGCTTATTTGAAGCTGCAGGCATTGAAGTGCATTACAGTGGTATTGGTAAAGTCAATGCCGCATTTAAAGCCTTTGATGTGATTCAAAAAACCGGATGTCATACTTTGCTGAATTTGGGCACTGCGGGAAGTTCACATTTTGATGCACATGCTTTGGTTGAAGTAGCTCAATTTGTACAACGGGATATGGATGTATCGCCTTTGGGTTTTGATGTGGGGGTGACGCCGATGGATACCGATCATCCTGCTGAAATTCAGCCAGAGAGCATGTTTAGCCATTTGCCTAAAGGAATTTGTGGTACAGGCGACAGCTTTGAAACTGGGCTGCCGAAAGTACCGTGTAATCTTGTCGATATGGAAGGCTACGCAATCGCTAAAGTATGTAAAAAACTGGGTATTCGCTTTGTGTCGGTAAAATATATTACCGATGGTGCGAATGACACAGCACATCTGGATTGGGAAGAAAATTTATTATTCGGCGCAAAGAAATTATTGGAATTATATCAAACAGTAAAATAAGGCGTTTAGCTAATTTCGGTCGGCGACCATAGAAAGCTATGGTCGTATGCCAATTCGACCCAACTCAATTTACTTTTCTGGGCGTGGAATTACACCGTAAAGCATCATATGAACGGTATGTTGAATAATCCGTTGTTGCATACTGCGATTACGTAAGGTTTTTCCAGTGACCATTTCCATTTGGGTTGCAAAGTCAGCATAGTTTTGCGTAATTGCCCAAATGTTCAGAATTAAAAGTTCTGGATCAATATCTTTTGAAATTTTGCCTTGCTCTTGCCAGTTGCTAATGACTTTGGCTTTGCGTTTCACTAATTTTTTTAGTGGGCCTTTTAAAATTTCAAGAATGTGTGGTGCGCCCTGAATGACTTCAAGTGCGAACAAACGTGAGGCTTTCGGTTGCGTACGAGATACTTCAATTTTCTGCAATAGATAATTGGTGATCGCTTCTTCAGGCTCAAGGTCTGCTTCCAACATTTGTAGCGGAGCAAGCCACTTTTGTAGAACCGTTGTCAGAACTTCAACATAAAGCGCTTCTTTATTTTCATAGTAATAGAAAATATTCGATTTATGCATTTCTGCAATCTGTGCGATCTCATCCAAGCTGGCGCCATTGAAGCCATACAGGGAAAAGACATCCAGTGCTGCATTAAGCAACTGGTGGCGTTTCTGGGTACTCTTTTTTTGTTCCATTAGCTCTTTTAAGAAAATGAAAAGGGAATATTGAATTGTACGGCAAATCAACAGATTTGTGCACAATCATCGTTTCTAATTTTATGAATTTTGGCAGTTTATTCTGTTCAACGGTCAAATAAATACGACGAATACCATAATATTTCAAATAATCATTTTAGGGTGAAATTTAAATAAATCATTATTTTTAATCATGGATTTATATGATTTATCGTAATTTTTGTGATGTATTTGTCAACAGGCGATAAATCTCCCCTCAATGCTAAATATGGTTTTGTTGCGATATTGTTCTTGAATAGGACAGGAAGTCACACGGTTTAAGTGATGATTTCCTGCACAAGTACAGCTTAAGTGGCCAAGACCGCTTGTAAGACTTGTTGTTCAAGTTCAGTAAATTCAATGCCTTTTTTTCGTGGACGGGTCAAATCGACACTAAATTCTTTGGCAATATGGCCTTTATCCAGCAAGATAATTCGGTCTGCCAACTGTACGGCTTCACTCACATCATGCGTGACCAAAATCGCGGTAAACCCTTGTTCAGTCCAGAGTTTTTCAATCAAATTCTGCATATCTAAACGTGTTAAGGCATCGAGCGCACCCAGTGGTTCATCTAGCAGCAAAATGCGTGGTTTATGTGACAAAGCACGTGCCAGTGCAGTACGTTGACGTTGCCCCCCTGATAGCTGTGTTGGCCAAAGCCCCGCTTTGTCTTTTAAACCAACTTTCTCGAGGAGTGCTGTGGCATTGGCATGTTGGTCTTTGCTTAAACCAAGTTGTACATTTTTCTCAATGCTACGCCAAGGCAGAAGGCGAGGGTCTTGGAACATCACACGAATATCATCACTGGTGATGCCTTCACGAATATGACGTGCAGACTTAAATTTAATTTCGCCATAACTGGGCTTTTCTAAGTCGGCGATGAGGCGAAGCAGGGTACTTTTACCACAGCCACTACGACCGACAATTGCCAAGAATTCACCGGGTTGAATATGCAGGTCAAGGTCCTCAAGGACTTTAACATCGCCATAAAATTTGTGTAGTTGTTCAATCAGGATCTCTGCGCCCAACACCGCATGGGGGTTGATATCCTCGACTGAAGAACGCTGAGGTTGGGTTGAGTCGTCTGCATGACGGCTTATGCTTAAATCGGTCATCACATGCTCCTTATTTTTGGTAACCCGAGTGCCAACGGAGTAAATATTTTTCTAAGGCAACAGCCAGTACATCGGCTAATTTACCGAGTAGGGCATACAATAAAATCCCGACCAAGACGATATCGGTTTGTAGAAATTCGCGTGCATTCATGGTCATATAACCGATGCCGGCTTGTGCAGAAATGGTTTCTGCCACAATCAACAAAACCCAAACGAGCCCGAGTGAAAAACGCAGACCAACCAAAATAGACGGCATCGCCCCCGGTAGAATGATTTCTTTATACAGTTGCCAGCCACTCAAACCGTAGCTTTTGCCCATTTCAATCAGTTGAGGGTCTACAGAACGAATACCATGATAGGTATTGATATAAATGGGAAAGAATACGCCAATAGCGACTAAAAAAAGTTTGGCCGATTCATCGATCCCAAACCATAAAATCACCAAGGGAATCAGGGCAAGAGCAGGAATGTTACGGATCATTTGCAGCGTGGTATCGAGTAGCGTCGATGCTGTTTTGGATGAACCATTCAGCAGACCTAAAAAAAGACCTAAACCACCGCCGACTAGAAGTCCAACCAAAGCACGACCTGCACTGATTTGAACATGCTTCCACAGTTCACCACTGATCAGTAAGTTCCAAAAGGCCACCACCACCGCACTTGGCGCAGGCAAAATACGACTTTCTAACAGCCCTGTAACAGAGGCAATTTGCCACACAATAATTAATGCAATAGGAAACAACCAAGGCAGCAAACGCTGCCCGAGTTGTGTTCCACGTGAAACCTTCGGTGCTTTGAAGGTTTCAACAGAAACAGTTTTGGACATTAGGCCGGCTCCTGAATCTTTTCAGCTTTTTTATTTTCATCTGGTGTGTAATTGTTCGCGACAATCTCACCAAATGGGCCGGTTAAGTTAGGTTGAACCAATTTCTGACGTGTTTCCAATGGCAGTAATGGGAACACTAATTCTGCAAAACGGATTGACTCTTCAAGGTGTGGGTAACCAGAGAAAATAAAGGTGCTAATCCCGAGATCGGCATATTCTTGGATACGTGCGGCGACGGTTTCAGGATCACCAACGAGTGCCGTACCTGCACCACCACGAACCAGACCAACACCGGCCCATAAGTTTGGCGATACTTCTAATTTGCTACGGTCGCCATTGTGCAGTTCAGCCATACGGCGTTGACCAACAGAGTCCATGGTTTTGAACTTGGCTTGCGCGGCTGCAATGGTGGCATCGTCGACATATTGGATCAGCTCTTCTGCTGCTTTCCATGCCTCTTCATTGGTTTCGCGCACAATGACATGTAAACGAATGCCATAATTCAGTTCACGTCCTTTGGCTTTGGCTTTTTCACGCACCACTGCAATTTTTTCTTTTACCGCAGCAGGTGGCTCACCCCAAGTCAAATAGGTGTCAACTTGATCTGTTGCCAGTTCAACAGCAGCCTCTGAAGAACCGCCAAACCATAATGGTGGGTACGGTTTTTGTAGCGGCGGATAGAGTAATTTGGCGTCGTCCACACTCAGACGTTCACCATGGAAGGTATAGCTTTCACCGGTATGTGAGCGGGTTAAAATTTCACGCCAAATGGTGGTGTATTCCGCGGCAGTTTGGTAACGCGTTGCGTGATCTTCATAGACACCATCACCCTTGAGTTCCTGCTCATCACCGCCTGTAACTAAGTTCAGTAAGATACGGCCGCCAGATAAACGGTCAAAAGTTGCAGCCATACGTGCAGTTAGTGCAGGCGTTGTCACCCCCGGACGTAGCGCGACTAAAAATTTTAAATTTTTAGTGGCATCAATCAAGCTTGCAGCTGTAAGCCATGGATCTTCACATGAACGACCTGTCGGAATCAGAACGCCTTCATAGCCAAGATTATCCACCGCTACTGCAATTTGCTTCATGTAGGCATGATCGACTTGGCGTGCACCTTTACTTGTTCCTAAGTAGCGACTGTCACCGTGGGTAGGGATAAACCAGAAAATTTTCATGTTCAGTTCCTTGTATTTTTGATGGCTCGGGTATCAATGTGATGAAGGTGTCCAAACTTGCTTTTGGACTTGAATGTTGTTTGGAATCAGTTGGACTTGTTTAAATAAGTCCGCAATATTTTGCTGTGCTTGAATGACCTCAGGTGTCAGCGGGCGCACAGGAGATGGTTTAGATCGGCGAGAAAAGGCTTGCGCAGCAATATTCTTTTGCAGCCCAGTGCTGTTTTGATAAATCTCTAAAGCCACATTTTGGTTCTTCACAATCCACTGATCGGAAGCATCTAGGGCCTTCAAAAATTTAGCTGGGGCATCAGGGTGTGCTTGAACGACCTTTGGATTTGCCACATAAAATGAATAGGTCTTTGGAAAATCACCAGTTTGAATCAGCACTTTAGCTTGAGCATCCAACTCCGCTGCAGATAAAAACGGGTCCCAAATGGCCCATGCATCAATTGATTTTTTATCAAATGCGGCCCGTGCATCTGCTGGTGGAATCCAAATCGGTTGAATGTCATTCCAAGTCAAACCGGCTTTTTCTAAAGTTTTGGCTAATAACTCATGCGCACTCGAGCCTTTTTGTACAGCAACGCGTTTGCCACGTAATTCTTGAATGGTTTTGATTGAGCTATCAGCTGGAATCACGACAGCGAGCGACTGTTCAGGCACCACTTCATAGCCAATATAATTGAGGTCTTTATTGGCAGCTTGGGCAAAAATAGGCGGGGTGTTGCCGACATAGCCATAATCCACCGCACCAACCGCAAGAGCTTCTAACATTTGTGGGCCAGCAGGGAATTCCTTCCACTCAATGTGAGCGCCGGGAAATTGTTGTTCAAAGAGCTTTTGTTCACGGGCAACTAGCAAATTTAAGGCTGATTTTTGAAAACCAATAACCAAGGTTTTTACGGCTGTTTCAGCTGGTTTTTCACCATCCTGCTGTGCTGTTTCTTGTTTTTGGCAGGCACTGAGTCCAAGGCCCAAAGTGGCTAAAGTCAGTATGGAAAATGTTCTTAGAATACGCATGGCATCGCCCTTATGCTGTGGTCGCCTTATTTGATAATGGCCGACTCAATATTTAATTTATTGGGAATTAATTTTTCGTTATAAAACGCATCAGCGACTTGCTGCTGCTCCTGCGCCACTTGTGCAGTAATCGGCGTCACTTGATTGCCTAAGCGTGAAATAGATGTTTTAAGTACATCCAGACCTAAGCCAGTTTTGCCTTCGAGTAACTTGGCCGCTTCGTCTTGATTTTTTGAGACCCATTGCGTGGTCAAATTCAACTCATTCACCACAGCTTGCAGCACTTTTGGATTTTCCTGAGCAAATTTACGATCGGCCAAATAGAACTGGTAGTTCTTCACCAAGTTTTCGCCATTGGCAATGCTGCGAGCATTAAGTTGATGCTCAGCAGCAGAAAGGAACGGGTCCCAAATTACCCATGCATCAACGGCACCTTTTTCAAAAGCAGCACGTGCGTCGGCAGGTGGTAAATACACGACATTGATGTCGCTAAATTTAAGCTGATTGGCTTCCAACAGCTTGAGCAACAGGTAATGCACGTTTGAGCCTTTGTTTAAGGCCACACGTTTACCTTTTAAGTCCTGAATACTGTGAATAGCCGAATCTTTTTGCACAATTAACGCTTCAGCTTTTGGAACAGCAGGTTGGTTGGCAATGTAAACCAAATCGGTTTGAGCGGCTTGTGCAAAGATAGGTGGTGCTTCACCGACTTCACCAAATGACACGCTGCCTACATTCAGGCCTTCAAGCAACTGTGGACCAGCAGGAAATTCCACCCATTTGATATTTACACCTTGGCTTTTTAAGGCTGTTTCTAAAGTTCCGCGTTCTTTTAAAATTGGCAATAAGCCATATTTTTGGAAGCCGATATTTAAGGTGACATTTTCTTCAGCCTCTTTTTTGCCACAGCCCGACATCATCATGGCACCCACAACCGCTGTAGACAGTACAAGTGTTTTTGTCCAAAGTTTTGCTTTGTGCGTACGCATGTGTTGCTCCTATAAAGGTCTAAATGTGCAGAACTGTTGATTTATGAACACATAAGCTAAAGATTTTTCTTTTTCGAAAAAAATAAGAAAACTTAAATTTAAAATCAGGAAAAAAGATAAATAAAAATCAGCAAAACTTATGAGAAATTATGATTTTAGAAAAACATATAATGTGTCAAAGTATTATTTTAAGTTATTGAAATTATTTATTTATTTGGGTTATTTAAATGGCAGATATGGTTATTCTGTGGCTTGCAAAGTGATTTGAGGGGATAGCTAAGGGATTCAGCATAACCTTATGCAAAATAATGCTATTCAGCGCATAAAAAAAGCCACTTTAAAGTGACTTTTTACAGACCAATGAGTTTCTTTGGTAGTTATATAAGGCCTGACGGGCATTCGGTAAGTCATCGACACTGACTTGTTCAAAACCTTGTTCAAGGAACCAATGCGCTGTTCGTGTGGTCAAAATAAACAATTGTTCAATACCTAAATCTCGCGCTTTTTCTTCTAAATAATGCAAAATTTGGCTACCGCGATTTGATTTTCGATACCCCGGATGCACAGCTACGCACGCGATTTCAGCAGAGCGTTTTTCATTCCCTGTGACAGGAATCGGGTATAACGCAGCGCAGGCCAAAATCGTACCGTCACGTTCAATCACTGCAAATTGTCCAATTTCATTTTCCAAACGTTCGCGTGAGCGATAAACCAAGATGCCTTCTTGTTCGAGAGGGCGTAACAGATTGATTAAGCCACCCACATCTTGAATATCGGCAGTACGGACTTCTTCATAATGCGCATCAGTGATCATGGTGCCAGAACCGTCACGCGTGAACAGTTCTTCGATCAATGCGCCGTCATAGGCATAGGAAATGAGATGAACACGGTGTACGCCTTGTAAAGAGGCATCTTTGGCAACGCTTAAATGCAGGGCTATGTCGGGGTTCGAATCTTGATATTGCAAAATATGCTGATCAAGTTGATGAGGCGTAATTTCGCGTTGTAGCTGCCCATGTTCATTGTGCAAACCATGTTGTTTGCCCAAGAAAATTAACTTATCCGCTTTTAAACTGATGGCGGTTTTGGTCGCAACTTCTTCAGCCAATAAATTAAACACTTCACCTGTCGTGGAATAACCTGTTGGCCCAAGCACCACAATGTTTTGGCTCTCTAAATGACGTTGAATCGCATCAATATCGACGGAACGAACTTCACCAGACAGTTGAAAATCGATACCGTCACGAATGCCATACGGTTTTGCCGTGACCAAATTGCCTGAGACCACATCAATGCGCGCGCCGTACATCGGTGAGTTGGCTAAACCCATAGACAGGAGCGCTTCAATTTGCAGACGAATGGAACCGACGGCATTCATCACCGCAGGTAAGGATTCGCGAGTGGTGATGCGACGGTGATGATGAAATGGTGTCTTGATGCCGCTGCTTTGTAAATTATGATTGATTTGCGGACGAGCACCATGCACCAAAATTAGACGAATACCAAGTGAGTGTAATAAGGCAATATCATGAATAATGTGTTGAAAATTTTCATGTTGCAGCGCTTCACCATCAAACATGATGACAAAGGTTTTGTTGCGATGCGCATTAATATAGGGTGCAGAATGACGGAACCAATGCACATACTGTAAGGTTGTGCTGGAAGATGGTTCAGTGATATTCGTTTGCATGCCTATGCCTGTTTATTCGCTTTGGTATGGATGATTCTAAACAAAAACATATGACAGCGGAAAGCAAATTTGACATCCTCACCCCCTTAAAAGAGGGTGATTCCTACAGCTAGACGCTTATGCCCAAGCGCAAGAATGTTTAGAGCTGAGTTTATATCTCGATCATGAGCTGTACCACAGCTCATGCACTCCCAT
>NZ_VOYF01000030.1:0-14799 GCF_013420775.1 Acinetobacter sp. YH01010
TGGGAGTGCATGAGCTGTGGTACAGCTCATGATCGAGATATAAACTCAGCTCTAAACATTCTTGCGCTTGGGCATAAGCGTCTAGCTGTAGGAATCACCCTCTTTTAAGGGGGTGAGGATGTCAAATATTCCAAAATAAATTAAAACAAATATGACTGGTCAAAAAAAAAGCACACAGTTCTGTGTGCTTTTTGAAAACTTGGAAGATTTAGCCAGTGTTACGCAAACCTGCCGCAATACCCGCGATGCTAACCATCAACGCATGGTCGACTGGGGTATTTTCAGCTTGACGCTCGGCAAGGTATGCACGGCGGCGTTTCATCAGTTCGGCTTGTAGTAAATGTAGCGGCAATAAATAAGGCTTACGCACCTTCATGGATTGGTCAAGCACATCGTTACTGCTAAGTAATTTCGATTCACCTTTGAGTGCTAATAGCGTTTGTACCGCATCACGTAAACGCTGACGTAACTCTTCGCCCAACTGTTTGAGGTCTGCGTTATCTGTCAGATGAGACTCATAATATAGTGCCACATGGCCATCAGCCTTAGACAAGACCATTTCCAACATATCAATTAACGTTTGGAAATAAGGCCACTGTTGTAGCATTTCTTCTAAGGTTGCTTTTTGACCCTGATCAATCACCTGATTAATCGCAGCACCTGTACCGAGCCAAGCAGGTAGCATTAAACGAATTTGAGTCCATGCGAATACCCACGGAATCGCACGCAATGACTCAATTCCACCGCTGACTTTACGTTTGGCTGGGCGTGATCCGAGCGGTAACATTTGTAGTTCCAGTTCTGGCGTTACAGTCCGTAGGTATTTTACAAAATGCGGATTTTCACGCACGGTTTGACGATACACCTGTACCGACAGATCCGTCATGCTGTGCATGAGCTTGCGCCATTCCTGTTTCGGTTCAGGCGGTGGTAATAAGGTCGCTTCTAAGGTCGCTGCGGTGTAAATTTCCAGGTTTTGTAAGGCAATGCCTTCTAATCCAAACTTGAAGCGAATCATTTCCCCTTGTTCTGTGACACGAATCGCTCCTGAAATCGAACCCGGTGGCTGTGAAAACAGCGCTTGCTGTGTCGGCGCTCCACCACGGCTGATTGAACCGCCACGGCCATGGAATAATGTCAGTTGTACATCATGTTTTTTCGCAACCGCGGTTAATTCTTCCTGCGCACGATACTGTGCCCAGTTTGCCGACATAAAGCCCGCATCTTTGGCAGAGTCTGAATAGCCAATCATCACCTCATGTTTACCCTGAATATGCTGCTTATACCAATGCATATTGAATAGGGTATTCATGGTACGGGCGGCACCATCCAAATCTTTTAAAGTTTCAAACAGTGGCACAACGCGTAGCGCTTGTTTGATGCCCGCTTCTTTTTGCAGTAACAATACGGCCAAGACATCACTCGGATGCTCTGCCATGGAAATAATATAAGCCCCTAAACTTTCAGGTGGTTGCTCTGCCAAAGTCCGCATGGTTGCAAAGATTTCTTGTACATCCGGATGTTCAATCAGGCTTTGTTTTGGCTCATTTAAAAACTTCGGTAGCAATGGACGTTTGCTTTGCAGTTCCTGAATCAAGAAATTTTGACGGGCTTGCTCCGTCCATGTTTCAAAATTGCCTAAACCTAAATATTCAGTAATGGCAGAAATGGCTTGGCGATGACGAGTCGACTCCTGACGAATATCGAGTTTGAGTAATTCGATACCGAAACAATTCACCCGATGAATAAAGTCGAGTAACTGACCATTGGCAATTTCAGGTAAACCGCTGTCAATCAGTGAACGGTAGCAAACCAATAGTGGATCAAGCAGTTCATGGCGGCTTTTAATGACTTGGCTATCGTCCGCATCTTCACCACGGAGTTTTAGTGCCAACCAGTGACGAGTGGCTTTGAGGCGTTCCCGTGCATCACGTAGATATTCACGATACGGTTCAGGGTGGAAATGACCCAAGGCATCACTAAGCTCTTTGCTGCATTCTTGAATAGAGAGTTCCCAACGCAGGTCTTCGATATCGCGTAAATACAAGTCGGCAGCTTTCCAACGTGAAAGCCACAGCACTTCTTGAGTAATATTATGGGTGACGTTTGGGTTGCCATCACGGTCACCGCCCATCCAAGATGCAAAGCGCACAGGGGAAACATTTAAAGGCAACGTCTTGCCACAATGATCTTGAACCATGCCATCCAATTCACGCATGAATTTGGGTACAGCATTCCACAAGGTCTGTTCGATGGTTGTGAAACCCCATTTGGCTTCGTCGACAGGCGTCGGGCGATGTTGACGAATTTCATCTGTTTGCCATGCCGAGCAAATCAGTTGTTTTAAATCATCCAGTACGGCTTTGCGTTCGCGTGGCGTAAGTTTTTGTTGATCCATTTTAAACAGGCAATCATTAATCCCATCATATTTCTGGATCAAGGTACGGCGGCTGACTTCAGTTGGATGTGCAGTCAGGACCAGTTCAATTTTTAATTCACAGATTTGTTGGAACAGTTGTTCTGCACTGATGTTATTGCTTTTAAATTTTTCAAATAAATGATCCAGTGGATTCGGTGAGGGTGCCTGCTCATCAAACTCACTTTGGCGACGGCTACGCACAACATTGTACTGTTCGGCAATATTGGCAAAGTTGAGAAAGTGCGTAAATGCACGGGTCAGTGGCAGAATTTCTTCATCTTTTAAATTTAAAAATAATTGTTCTAACTGTTTTTCAGCTTCAACTTGTCCATCGCGCGCGCCTTTAGACAAAGCACGAATTTGCTCTACTTGATTAAACAAATCTTGTCCTGCATGCTGCTTTAGGGTTTCACCTAATAAATTGCCCAGTAAGCGCACGTCTTCACGTAATGGAGCATCAATTTGTTGAATCATTTGTTATTTCTCCGCGTATTCCTGTCTCGACTATACCCCGAAAGTGCTGTGGCAAAAGGGGGGTACAGACAAAAGTCGGATGACTTTTCTAGCTAAATGAGCAATAGCTATGCCATTTGTTTCAGTTTAGCCTTGAAATATTTCAGAAAATGCTTAGCTCTGTGTGCCGAGTTGATATTTCAGCATAAAGATGTCGATGGCAGAGTGAATAATGGCCTGTCGCTCTGCTGTTTCAGGTACTGGGCGCATGCCCAATAAGACTTCTTGATGGCGTAGTCCCATCAGTAGCGACACAATCAGTTCAGTTTGTCGGGCAGGATTATCCTGCTGAATGAAATTTAAAGCTGCTGCGTCTTGAAAGAAATTCTCCCAGACTTGGCGCATTTTCAAATGTGAGGCACGGAAAAACTGTTCCACCAAGGGACTGTGTTCGGCAGCCAACTCCAAAAGTAATAAGTCCAGTTTAATGGCTTCTGGCAAATTCATGATGTTCAGCCCCAACTCACAAATTTCTACGAAAGCCTGCATAAAATGACTTTCGCTGTGCAGATGTCGCGGGCGAGTATTTAAAATATATTCACAGGTATCTTCAATTGCACTGGTAAATAAAGTGGCTTTGTCCTGAAAATGGTTATAGACCGTCAGTTTGGTGACCCCTGCATGTTGGGCAATCTGATTCATGCTGCAACCGTGATAGCCCATTTCTAAAAATAATTGTTTTGCAGACTCTAAAATCCGTTGTCGTTTTTCTAAGTCTTTCGGGCGGCCGACATTCATTTGCTGAAAAAATTCCAAAAAAGGCGAAAAGGTCATTGATTTAGGATAATTAATCTAATTAATGTACCGCATGGTTTATTAATTAAAAAATAACCAAATTAATTGAATAATATTCTGCCCTAAAAAAGACTTTTTATTAAGAGCGAACTTCATGAGTACGATTAAGACCACAGTTGTCAGCATGATTATCGTTTGCAGTGTGACCTTATGGGGATGCAGCAAGGATAAAGCCCAAACGGAACAGGAAGTGCCATTTGTGATGGTGACTCAGCCGGGTGCCGCACATTTTGAACAAAAAAGTTATGCGGGTGATGTACAAGCACGCCAGCAAACAGCTTTAGCGTTTCGGGTTGGCGGTCAAATCACTGAGCGCTATGTCGATGTTGGAGACCAAGTCCGAGTCGGACAAGTCTTGGCAAAATTAGATGTCAAAGATGCACAGTTGCAACTGAATGCAGCACAAGCACAGCTTGAAAGTGCGCGTTCCGCTGCACAAATTGCTGAAGACGAATTAAAACGCTTTAAGCAATTATTGCCAGTCAATGCCGTGAGTCGTTCGCAGTACGATGCGGTGGAAAACCAATATAAAGCGGCACAGTCGAACTTAAAGCAAGCTCAATCAAATTATGATGTGAGTCGTAATCAGACCGGTTATAACCAATTAATTGCCAATAAAAATGGGGTCATTACTGAACGTAATATTGAGATTGGTCAAGTGATTGCAGCAGGACAACCAGCTTTTCAATTGGCGATAGCAGGTGAACGTGAAGTGGTCATTGGTGTGCCTGAACAAGCGGTTACTGAAATTAAAACAGGGCAGGATGCATGGGTTACCTTGTGGTCTAAACCACAGGAAAAATTTGCAGGCTATGTGCGTGAAATTAGTCCTGCAGCCGATCAGTCTCGTACATATAGTGTCAAAGTGGCATTACGTGAAGGCAATAGCGCCATTCAACTGGGGCAAAGTGCACGGGTATTTTTAACCAAAGCACAGCAGAATGTTTTGCATGTGCCGTTATCGAGTGTGTCTGCGAGTGGTCAGCAGGCATATGTGATGGTGGTCAATGCAGATAATACGGTACGTAAAGTTCCAGTAAGTTTAGGCGAATACGGACGTGACAGCGTGCCCGTACTCAGTGGTCTGCAAGCAGGGGATTTTGTGGTGGTTGGCGGCGTACATTTGCTCCGTGAAAAGCAAAAAATACAACCCGTTGATCGTGAAAATCGAGCGGTACACATTCAGACAGGAGTTAAATAATGCATTTTAACTTGTCTGAGTGGGCACTGAAAAATAAAGGCTTAATCCTTTATTTTATGATTCTACTGGGCATCGTTGGGATATTTTCTTATTCCAAATTGTCGCAGAGTGAAGACCCGCCATTTACCTTTAAAGTCATGGTGATTCAAACCTATTGGCCTGGTGCAACAGCCAAAGAAGTTTCGCTACAGGTCACCGATCGAATTGAAAAAGAACTGATGACCACGGGGCAGTATGAACGCATCATGGCGTATTCACGTCCGGGTGAATCCATGGTGACCTTTGTGGCCAAGGACAGTCTACGTTCGCTGCAAGTCCCCGATGTTTGGTACACCGTGCGTAAAAAGGTCAATGATATTCGCCATCAATTGCCATCTGGGGTGCAAGGTCCTTTCTTTAATGATGAGTTTGGTGACACCTTCGGTAATATCTATGTGCTCACCGGCAAAGACTTTGACTATGCCACCATGAAGGAATATGCCGACCGTTTACAGCTCCAGTTACAACGAGTCAAAGACGTTGCGAAAGTGGATTTAATTGGTTTGCAAGATCAAAAAGTTTGGATTGAAATTTCCAACACCAAAGCCACGCAAATGGGCATACCCGTGACGGCGATTCAACAAGCCTTGCAGCAGCAAAACACGGTTGCCAGTGCTGGCTTTTTTGAAACCAATTCAGACCGGATTCAAGTGCGTGTCAGCGGCAATTTACAAAACATTGATGAACTGCGTCAGATGCCCTTATTGGTGAATGGTCGAACGATTCAATTGGGTGATGTGGCAGATGTACATCGGGGCTTTAGTGATCCACCGCAGCCTCGTATGCGTTTTATGGGTGAAAATGGTTTAGGCATTGCCGTGTCGATGCGTAAAGGTGGCGACATTCTGGCTTTGGGTAAAAACCTTGAAACAGAATTTGCCCGCCTGCAAAAAACCTTGCCCCTGGGTATGGAACTAAAAAAAGTTTCTGATCAGCCTGTAGCCGTGAAGCGCAGCGTCAATGAGTTTATGAAAGTCCTCGCTGAGGCGGTGATTATCGTTCTGTTGGTGAGCTTCTTCTCCTTGGGTTTCCGTACAGGTCTTGTCGTTGCATTTTCCATTCCCTTGGTCTTGGCCATGACTTTTGCTGGCATGCAGATGTTTGATGTCGGGTTGCACAAGATTTCTTTGGGGGCCTTGATTCTCGCACTCGGTTTATTGGTGGATGATGCGATTATTGCTGTCGAAATGATGGCGATTAAAATGGAGCAGGGCTATAGCCGATTACAAGCCGCCGGACATGCATGGCGGACCACTGCATTTCCAATGCTGACAGGAACATTGATTACTGCGGCCGGCTTTTTGCCGATTGCCACAGCCGCATCGAGCACAGGCGAATATACCCGCTCGATTTTCCAAGTGGTCACTATTGCATTGGTGGTGTCATGGTTTGCAGCAGTACTGTTTGTTCCATATCTGGGGGATAAATTACTACCCGACTTCAACAAAGATTTGGTACAAAAAGCCCCATGGTATCAGCGCCTGTGGGCACGTTTGCGCAAACAACCTGAACCTCAGCCGATGGTGCATCATGCCGGCGAACATCATGATCCTTATCAGTCTCCGTTTTATCAACGTTTCCGTGGTTGGGTCGACACTTGTGTGACCTATCGCAAGACGGTGATTGCCGCGACGGTTGGCATTTTTGTGTTATCGATTTTAATGTTTAAAACCGTACCACAGCAGTTCTTCCCACCGTCAAACCGTGCTGAAATTTTAGTGGATTTAAAGCTTGAGGAAGGCGCCTCACTGAAGGCCACAGAAGCGGCCGTAAAAAAAGTCGAAGCGTTCTTGTCAAAAAAACAGGGCATTGATAATTTTGTGGCTTATGTGGGGACAGGTTCGCCGCGGTTTTATTTACCTCTAGATCAACAGCTACCTCAAGCCAGTTTTGCTCAGTTTGTGGTGTTGGCTTCATCTTTAGATGATCGCAATGAAATCCGTCAGTCATTAGCAGAAGAAATCCGTAAGCTCTTACCTGAAGTACGTACTCGCGTTTCACTTTTAGAAAATGGTCCACCCGTGGGTTATCCATTGCAGTTCCGCGTGTCAGGTGAAGATCTGAGCTTGGTGCGTGAGTGGGCACAACGGGTGTCTGCAAAAGTCAGTGAAAACCCGAACACCACCAATGTGCATTTGGATTGGGGTGAACCAAGCAAAGTCATTAAACTGGACATCGACCAAGATCGCGCACGTCAAATGGGGGTCTCCAGTCTAGATCTGTCCAATTTCCTGAATAGTTCAATCAGTGGTGCAGTGATTAATCAGTATCGTGAGAAACGAGAGCTGATTGAAATTCGGATGCGTGGTGATCAAGCCGAGCGATTGGATGTCGGTTCGCTCAGCAGTTTGGCTGTACCGACCAGCAATGGTGGTTCAGTGCCATTGGCGCAGATTGCGAAAATTGAGTATAGCTTTGAAGAAGGTTTGATTTGGCATCGTAACCGTTTACCGACCATTACTGTGCGCGCGGATATTCGCAGTAAATTGCAACCTGCAACGGTGGTGGGTGAGTTAAAAGATTCATTTGATCAGTTACGTGCAGAGATGCCGAATGGATATCTCCTCGAAGTAGGCGGTACTGTGGAAGAGTCAGCACGTGGTCAAACTTCTGTAAATGCGGGCATGCCATTATTCCTCGCAGTTGTCATGACTTTGTTGATGATTCAATTACGCAGCATGTCACGGGCGATGATCGTATTTTTAACTGCACCTTTGGGCATTATTGGCGTGGTGTTATTCCTGTTATTGTTCAATAAACCCTTTGGTTTTGTGGCAATGCTCGGCACGATTGCACTGTCAGGAATGATTATGCGCAATTCACTGATTTTGATTGATCAGATTGAACAAGATATTCAGTCTGGGGAGTCGGCTTGGGATGCGATTATCAATGCGACGGTACGTCGTTGCCGTCCAATTGTGCTGACTGCATTGGCCGCTGTATTGGCGATGATTCCACTTTCTCGCAGTATTTTCTTCGGTCCAATGGCCGTGGCGATTATGGGTGGATTGATCGTGGCGACCCTGCTGACCTTGTTCTTTTTACCTGCGTTATATGCACAGTGGTTTAAAGTGAAAAAAACTCAGCAGAATCCTTAAAAGTGCCATAATATTGGGTGCGAAATATTGAATTTTTCTCTATAGTAGCACCTGATCTACAAAGACATTTTTAAAAAGTAAAACAACCACAAGTGCAGCGCGGCATATTGTGGTGTACGGGGTTGAATCACAGATGACAGCAGAGAGTTTAGCTAAGTATCGCCGTTATGTTGCGATTTCTTATGTCTTCATGTTTTTCGCTTTATTTACCCTGATTAGTGGTGTATTTGCCTACGGCTTTGCACGCAAAGTGACTCAAATCGATTCTGCAGAAGTTTGGCTCCAAGCCCAAGCGCTTTGGGTCATGCGCACCGTCGTGATTTATTCCATGATGGCCATTTTTGCCGCACTGTGGTTTATTCCTTTATTTTTCTATTATTGGGACACCTATCTTTGGGTGACTGCATGCACGGTAATTGGTGTGGTCTTTGCTGCGATTGCCTTTTTGTATCTATTAAATGCATGGATCCAAGGTCTATCCAAATTCGTTAAAAATAAGGCTGTTTTCTAAGTCGATTTATTTTTTTCCTGCCTACCCCTTGAAAAAATGGTTTGATTCCCCAATTTCAGACCACAGTTAAGTATTAAATTAAATTCCGTGAGGAGCATCGCCAGACATGGCTAAACGTGATTATTATGAGGTTTTAGGTGTATCTAAAACCGCAAGTGATGATGAAATTAAAAAAGCCTACCGTAAGTTGGCGATGAAGTATCACCCTGACCGTAATCCAGATAACCCAGAAGCTGAAGAAAAATTCAAAGAAGCTGCAGAAGCATATGAAGTTTTATCGGACAGCGAAAAACGTAGTATGTATGACCGTATGGGACATCAAGCTTTTGAAGGCGGCATGGGCGGCGGCGGTGGCTTCGGTGGCGGTTTTAGCGCAGAAGATATCTTTAGTCAGTTTGGTGACATATTCGGTGGCGCATTTGGCGGTGGTGGCCGTGGTGGTCAGCAACGTGCACGCCGTGGTTCAGACTTACGCTATGTTATGGAGCTTACTCTTGAGGAAGCTGTGAAGGGCGTGAAAAAAACCATTACCTTTACTGCGCCAGCGCCATGTGATGCCTGTGATGGTAAAGGATCTAAAAATCCAAACGACGTTGAAACCTGTAAAACTTGTCATGGTGCAGGTCAAGTGCGTATGCAACAGGGCTTCTTCTCTGTGCAGCAAACCTGTAGCACCTGTCGTGGTCAAGGTAAAATTATTAAGAACCCATGTAATAAATGTCATGGTTCAGGGGTTTCTGACCGTCAGCAAACTTTAGAAGTGACCATTCCTGCAGGCGTGGATAATGGCGACCGCGTACGTTTAAGTGGCAAAGGCGAGGCGATCCGTGATGGCCAAGCAGGCGACTTATATGTAGAAGTGGTGGTACGTGAACACGAAATCTTCCAACGTGATGGCGCTGACCTATATATGGATGTGCCTGTAAGCATTGCAGATGCTGCATTGGGTAAAGAAATTCAAATTCCGACACTCGATGGTCGTGTGAGCTTGAAAGTACCTGAAGGGACTCAAACTGGTAAATTGTTCCGCTTACGTGGTAAAGGTGTGAAGCCTGTACGTACCAGCATGACCGGTGACTTACTCTGCCGTATCGTGGTGGAAACGCCTGTGAACTTAACGGCTCGTCAACGTGAATTGTTGAAAGAGTTACAAGACACGATGGATGGCGATGACAATAAATCATCTCCGAAGAAAAAATCATTCTTCGACCGTTTGTTTGATTAATTGAAATGATTTGCTTGAGTTCGCTGTGATGTGAACTCAGGTATAAAAAAGCCTGCATAATTGCAGGCTTTTTTATTGAGCGTTTTAAGGTTTCGGCTGTGCTGTAGGCGGTAATAAACTCTCATAGCTCATGTCGAGCCTATAGATATTTTTAAGACGCTGTAGCTGATGACGTGCTTCAGCCTCACGACCATTAAATGCCAATAAACGTGCATATTTAATGATGTGGTATTTCGCTGGATAGCTGCGAACCAATTTTTCAGTATCCTGAATGGTTTGTTCAGAAACGATGGAATATGGATTTAAACGAATAATCGCTACCCGATGTCTAAATTCCGTGAGTAAATAGATCGGCGCATGGTTGGTGATTTTCTCCGGTGTTTTTTCATATTTTGATGCCTGACCCAGCTGAATCGCTGCATTGGCATAATCGCGATAAATCACCGTAATCAGCACGGCGCCAATCACGAAAACAATGCGGATAAACCACGGAGACAGACTCAATGTAGCCGTCTCTGGCTTCGCTGCTTGAAGAATGCCGATAATAAAACCCGCAGGCAGTAAGAAGTATGCGTAGTTTTGCGGAAACTCCAACATGGCATGAATAACGAAGACACCGACCATCAATAGGCCAATCACAGATAATGCAGACTTGGCTAACTTCTGTAATTGGATGCCCCAATAAGCGAAATAGGCCAAGAACGGCACACCAATAATGGCGCCATTCCACAATAAGAAATCCAAAATAAAATTGTGTGAGCTACGAATCCATACAGGCCCTTGTACCGTGTCAGAGATCGAGACAAAAGCGCTACTGGTTTGATGCCAACCATAGCCAAACCAAGGCTGTGCAGCCACGGCATGCGCCATTTGTTGCCAAATGGCTAAACGAGACATATCGCCACCAGCACGTTTGACCACGTCACGACTTTCTTGAATATTCATGTCGGATATTTGGCTCATGATTTGACTTAATTTTGGCATCAATACAATCAGTGCCACAAAGCCCATAAACCAGGCCAAGCTGTAAAACCAGCGAAGACGGATATAATCTTTGTACTGTGCATAAGCCAAATAGACTAGGACACAGATACTTGCCACCCAAGAGGTGCGAGATTGGCTGAGCGCGACCCCAATTAAAATAGGAATTGCACAAGCGACCAAATAGCGGGTTTTAACTTTTTGCTGTTCATAAACATATAAGCAGGCTAACAAGGACATGAGCAGAAACGTGGCCATGTTATTTGGCTGAGCAAAGTTTGCAAATGGGCGCGTAGTTCCACTAATTTTCATCACAAAAGGAAGAAACGAGTCGAAATCTAACCACTGACATATTGCGATGAGCCCTGTCATAACCCCAGAAGCAACAAAGGTATAGCTTAGGTATAGGAATGTTTTTTCGCGTTTTTCTGTACCTTGCGAGAGACTAAAACCTAGATTGATACACAGCCAGAAGCTGAACACAAACAGCATACAGAGCAAGGCGATACTAAAATAATATACCTGCCCAAAAGCCAGTTGGATGAAGGGGATCAGCGCTAAGAGCAACAGGGGCAAGGAAATTTTTGCCACCATGAGCTTTTCTTTAAAGAACGTTGCCGCTAAAGCAAACAGGGCAAAGAAGGTATAAAGCTCACCGGTATACGTGGCCCAAGGTCGGTAATGAATCGGAATCAGCCATGCCAGTGCAATACAGACTGCCGCACAAAGATACAATAGGGTTTTCATGAATATTCAAGATCAATAGAACGCGCCTATCATACCGTGAAAATGCCTAAACTTGGTGAGGGAATAGTCAGCGTCTGTCGAAGAGCTTGATTTGCAAAAGTCCTTCGGAAAATGCAGGATTTTTTTGTTTGTAACTTAGCCTGCGCATGGAGTTTTGATATAGTAAGACCAATTTCGAATCAACATTAGGAAAATGTTATGTCAGCAGCTCCACGTATTGGTATCTTGGGCGCAGGCGGTCGTATGGGACGCATCTTAATTCAGGCGGTTCAGCAAGCTGGTTATCAATTGGCTGCTGCGGTAGAACGTCCTGAAAGTAGCTTGGTCGGTGCAGATGCCGGTGAACTTGCAGGGATTGGCGCGGTTGGCGTAAAGGTTGTCGGTAACCTAGCTGAAGTTTTAAAAGATTGTGATGTCGTAATCGACTTTACTGCACCTGCAGCAACGGCACAGCATCTTAAACTTTGCCGTGAAGCAGGCGTTGCGATTGTCATTGGTACCACAGGTATGAATGATGAGCAAAAAGCTTATCTCGATGAAACAGCTACAGAGACTCCAGTGGTCTATGCAGCGAACTATTCTGTCGGTGTAAACGTTTCAATCAAACTTCTTGAATTGGCATCAAAAGTGTTTGGCGATACTGTGGATATTGAAGTGATTGAAGCTCATCATCGTCATAAAGTTGATGCACCATCAGGTACAGCGCTAATGTGGGGCGAAGCCATTGCCGGTGCTTTAGGACGTGACTTAAAACAAGATGCTGTGTATTGCCGTGAAGGTCATACGGGTCCACGTGAACGTCAAACCATTGGCTTCCAAACGATTCGTGGTGGTGACATTGTTGGTGAACATACTGCGATGTTTATTGCGGATGGCGAACGTGTTGAAATTACCCATAAAGCGACCAACCGTATGAACTTTGCCTCTGGTGCAGTACGTGCAGCTGCATGGGTAGTCGGTCGTGAAGCACGTAAGTACGATATGAAAGATGTACTGGGTTTTAACGATATTGACGTATAAAAGCGCGTTAAAATCCGTTATAACAACAGCATAAAATTAAAATAAGACGATCAATGGAATGAAAAAAGTCATCTTTATGGCCTGTGCTGTCGCATTCACTGCGGCAGTACAAGCGAAAACTATGGATAATGCCAAACTCTCGATTAATAAAAATAATATTAAGGTTTGGACCTACCAAAATGCTCAAAATCCTGTCTTTCAATACAAAGCTGAAACCAGTTTTGATGTACCCATTGAAAAAGCGGTTTCCCTGATTTTAGATGTGGAAAATGCAGTGAATTGGGTCCCTTATATGGGCAGTGTCAAAGTCTTATCCCGCGATGACCAGAAAGGTGAATTCAGTTTATATATGGTGTTGGATTTTCCTTTTCCCTTAAAAGACCGTGATTTAGTGGTACAAGGCAAAATGCGTAAAGATGCACAGGGCATTATTAGCATCCAAAATAAAGCGGTGAAAAAAGGTTATCCGATCAATCCCAATTATGTACGCCTAACCGACTATGAGGGCGATTGGAGCTTCCAGCGTTTAGGCAATCAAAAAGTCAAAGTGTCGACCTATGGCTACGCCAATCCGGAAGGTTCCATTCCGCTCAGTTTCGTGAATATGTTCGTGCAGCAACAGCCTTATCAAATGCTACAAAAAATGAAAGTGCAGTTGGGTAAAAGCAAAACTGTTGCGACCTTTCCCGAAATTTTAAAATAAGCACCAGTAATGATTCAGTTCAATATGAACGATCAATGACTTTGCATCTCAGGCAGGCGAAATGCAGTCAACTGCTGCATGTGCTGTGCCTCAGGGAGTTCGATGCTGAGTAAAGCCTGTTCTGGAAATGGATGCGGATGTAACTTGATTTGAAATTGCCGCGCGATCATTTGTTCACAGGCAAAGCGAAGTTTGGCTTGCTGCGGCATAATATTCATGCCGTTTTCAGATTTGGCTTTATAGATATATAGCTGCTGATGTAACCCACCGCTGGTGATCGGTTGGATCTGCTCAAGTTCATATTGCGTCAGTTTTTGGGCACTCAAAAAGCCTTGAATTAAAGATTTACAGATAAAATTTTGCTGGCTTTGAGCTTGAGTGTGCTGATCGGGTTGGCACGCCATAAGCGTGAGTGTGCTGAAGATGATTAGACCTGCTCGAAACTGCGTGAAGTCATTCATTTAATTGTCCCCCTATCGTTATTTTTGAGATATCAACCTGATGCATTCAGCTTAAATCTGTTAACTTAATGGGTACAGATACAAAAATGATTAAAAAAAGGGTACAGATGGCTTTTCAATATCAGCAGCTTGCGCAGCAGTTGGCACAGAAAATTTATAGTGGTGAATTGGCCGCAGGGCAGCGTCTTTATGCGCTACGTCAATTTTCACAGCAGCATCAGATCAGTTTAAATACCGCGAAACGCTGCTATGAATTACTTGAAGCCAAAGGCCTCATTTATGTCAAAGAAAAGTCTGGTTATTTTGTACAATCCTCACAGAAAGCCCAGCAAATTGCCGTGCCGAATCATCCTGATTTTGATTCCCGACCTCGTGAAATTTCGAATTTAGAATTGCAAATTCAGATCCATGAAGCCTCTGCAAATAGTCGCCTGATTCATTTGGGTTCAATTCAGTTGTCCCCCCCAATTTTGTTGCTGTTGAAGCACTCAGACGTTCAATCCAAAGGGCATTAAAGCATTGTAAACCAGAAGATTTTTTATATAACAATCGGCAAGGTCATCCACAATTGCATGAAGCTTTGTCGGCACATTGGGCTGAAGATGGTTTTTACATGCCTAAGGATGATATTTTCATAAGCAATGGTTGTATGCCTGCTTTGTCAGTGATGTTGCAAAATCTGAGTGCGGAAGGGGAGAGTGTCATTGTCCCGACGCCGAACTATAACGGGCAATTGCAATTATTGGCTTTATTGAAGCGGAAAATTGTTGAAATTCCTGCCAATACGGAAGGTTTTGATTTAGATCGTTTAGAGCAGGCGATGCGGGATTCAGGCGCGAAAGTATGCTTATTGACTGCAAATTTTCAAAATCCTTTGGGTTTTTGTTTAAGTAATGAAGATAAGGAACGAATTGCACAACTCGCTGAAAAATATCAATGTTATGTGATTGAAGATGATATTTATCAAATGGAGCGTAAAACTCTGTCCTTCAGGTCAGAGATATAAGCGACACGACCTGAAGTGTCGTTTGATTTAACTAAGGACTATTTTCCTTGAGTTTTGATTGTTAATATAAGTACATGAAA
>NZ_VOYF01000002.1:0-309881 GCF_013420775.1 Acinetobacter sp. YH01010
TTCGTATATTTGGCAATATCAAAAGCAGAGAGAAATTCACCTTTCCGCTTCAAATGCCTAAACCCTAAATCATTGACATAATTCCAGACGAAGTTCACTTCTGATGCTAGTTGGTCTAACACCTTGCAATGTTTGTCTTTTATACGTAATTTAAGGGTTTTCATGTACTTATATTAACAATCAAAACTCAAGGAAAATAGTCCTTAGTTAAATCAAACGACACTTCAGGTCGTGTCGCTTATATCTCTGACCTGAAGGACAGAGTTTTACGCTCCATTTGATAAAAAAACACCTGAACAGTGTTCAGGTGTTGGGAAAGGGACTTAAGAGATCGTCGAATGATTAGCCATTCTTAATGCGAATGATGCGATCGGTACGATCATTGACTAGCACGTAGTCACCATTGATTTTGTACCATTGTTGATAACGACCGGTGTTCGGTAAGCGGCGCGCTTCACGGTCACTCACTTTGTAGCGGCTTGAATCGAAATAACGAGGAAAGCTTTGACCAACACGCCAATCGCGGCTTGGATTTACACGACGAAAGTCATTACGGTCGTAGCGATTATTGTCATAACGGTTGTTGTTATTCCAATTACTCGGACGGTGATCTTTGTCCCAACGGTTGTCTTGATGTTGGTATGACGGATGGTAACGGCGGTCATCTTGACGATGGTCTGGCGCAGCAATGGCTGCTGTTGTTGCCATCAAAGCCGATACGGAAAGAACTAAACTCGATACGATTTTGTTCATGGGACACCTCTATACATTTCTAATCTGTTTTTCGATGATTCAAAATTAGCGAGAAAGTTCAGAGAAAGCGTGGGGGTAATATAGTTGAATTGTGAAATGTATGGAGGAAATTTGAAGGTGTGCAAATGACCTGAAAGCTAGGCAGCATCAGGCTTTTCGGTTAAATGTTGAAAAACCTCATAAAAAAACCCAGAGTTAATCAGGGCTTTAAAAAATATGGCGAAATTTAATTCAAAATGGCTTACATACCTAAAATTTTCAGAATACTGTTACTATCTGAGTTGACCAATATGTAGTCATTATTGATTTTATACCATTGCTGATTACGCGATGGTTTAGGTAAGTTATGGTCTTTATAATCGACTTTATAACCATTACCACGATAATGCTGTGGCATCACATAGCCCGTTTGCCATTTATGTTGTTGCAAACGTTTGACTCCACGTTGTTCACGCATACGGCGTCGATCTTCAAGATCGTCATCGTCCTGATAACCACGGTAATCACGATCTTTTTTCATTTGACCATATGCATTGCCGCGTGGGCCATCAAAGCCACGTTCATCGTTCTTGAAGTGAGGCGCTGCAGACGTGATGCTGCTTGCTATTAAAGCACTGAAAGAAAGAGCCAAAATTGGCAAAATCTTTTTCATGTTCAACCCTCATGAGTAATTTATCTTCAATATCACTACTGTACGCATTAAATGCAGAGAAACTGTGAAGAAAGATGAATATTTCTTTAAATAAAACGAAGAGATTGCGGATATTATGCGATAAATTTCGCGCTGAGAACAATCTTTCCATATTGAAAGCGATGGTCCGATAATGCGTGCTTTTTATCCTTGCAATGCAGTCTTGATCAAATTTGAGGTCTATTGTAAGCACGATCAAAAACGCCCATCAAGTCTTGATGGGCAAATGGGGTAGAGATACTGGACTGGAAAAGGTGAGTAAATCCGGGTTTTAGTACCACTGCTCATTGAGGCATTGGAGTGAATAAATCGCTTGAGCCACAGATTCAGCTTGCTCGGCATCGTCCATTGCAGAGATCAAATTTTCAGTCAGTTGTAAGTTTTCAATTGAACGAATGGTTTCAATTTTGCGTGTTTGATCAGCCATTTGGGTCTCCTTGCCGTCGGTCTATGTCATGGCAAGCAGTCTATGCTTTTATACTTAATTTGAAAAACCGAATATTATTATAAAAATAATTTAAAAATACGATCAATGGAAAGTTGGGTAATGAAGCTGTCTATTGATCAAAGCTTGTTGAATTTCAAATGCTAATCTAAGGGTTTAAAAAAAGGGCATCAAATGGCCCTTTTTAAACATGAATTTTTCACTTGGAACACACTTAGTATGCGTATTTCAGGTCAGTATAATCCGTTAATGATTTTTGAATATGAGCTTGAATAAATTCATTAATATCTTCAGGTGTCATTGCTGCACCTTGTTTGGTAATCACATGCTCAAACGGTGCTTGATCTTGCGCAATGATGCGATAAACAAAGTTAGTGATCACTTGAAAGCCTGCTTCTTGCTTTTGAATGCAAGTGATATAGAAATAGGCATGCTCAAAGTTTAAGTCAGTATGCGAAAAAATAAATTGTTCAAATAATTTTGCATTTTGACCGACATCTAATCCTTTTAAATCGTCCACGATACTCGGGTCGAATTTCATCCCATATTTTGCTGAAATCGGTTGACCATCGACCAGTAGGTTAACCATGCCATCCTCAGTTGGAGTCACTGTAATATTGCTAAAGTCAGACATGTATCAATCCAATGTTTTTAAAGAATGCCCCAAGTATCGGCAAATTTGCTAAAAACTCAAGTCGACTTTCGCGTGGTCACTGCAAAATCAGTCGGTTAATGATGCGTTGTAAAGATTCAAGACATAAAAAAAGGAAGCGCGATCTTCCTTTTTAAATTGGGTTTTCACCCTATTCATCTTGGGCATCTATGCTGGCACCGGTTAAATGCAAGCTGTCGTCACCCATTAAATATAAATATGCAGGCATGATGCTTTCAGGCGTAGGCAAAGTTTTTGGATCTTCGTCTGGATACGCCTTTGCACGCATGGCAGTACGTGTCGCACCGGGATTAATGCAGTTAAAACGAATATTGGGGTGTTCATTTTCTTTGGCGAACAATGTACTCACGGCTTCAATGGCAATTTTTGAGACCGAGTACGCGCCCCAACGTTCACGGGCTTCACGTCCCACACCCGAACTGGCAAAGACCACTGAGGCATGCTCAGATTTTTGCAGTAATGGCATCAGCTCTTGAGTCAGTACAAAAGGCGCACGAAGGTTCACCGCCATAACATCATCCCAAACATCCACAGGATAATGTTCTAGTTCAGTTCGCTCACCCAAGATCCCTGCATTATGCAAAATGCCGTCTAGGCGACCAAATTGCTTTTCTAAGGTGTCGACCAATAGCTCATAGTCACGAGGAGAGGCACTAGACAGTTGTAGCGGTAAAATCGCCGGTTGGGGGGCACCCAATCCTTCAATTTCATCGTAAATCACTTCTAGTTTATTCAGTGTGCGTCCATGTAAAACCACGGTTGCGCCATGTAAGGCATAACTGAGGGCAGCCGCACGGCCAATACCATCGCCCGCACCTGTAATCAGGATAATGCGATCTTTGAGCAGATCGGGGCGAGGTTGATATTCTGAATATTTCATCCGTACCTCCTCGTTTTATTGTGTTGTGTTCTATCGTTATAAAGTCGCTGTGTTGAGCGTTTTCGGTTTGATGACCAAATCATGAATGACTTCATGCAATTCAGCAACAGTCTTCACTATACAATCTGCATGCCAAGCTGTTAAGTCATCTTTGTGTTGTAAAGGTAAATAGCCATAAGCCGCAAGAATTGTGTACATCTGCGCATTACGACCGGCATCGATATCACGTGGATGATCACCGACATAGATACAGTCTTGAGCATCTAGATGAATGTGCTTGGCGGCTAAATACATCGGCTCTGGGTCTGGCTTGGTTTTACTGACATCATCTGGGCAAACCAATACCGAGCAGCGCTCAATCAAATTCAGCGCTTTGAGCAACGCTTCACTGAGTGAGCGCGGTTTATTGGTGACGATACCCCACGGAATTTGATGCTGTTCCAGTTCATCGAGTAGCGGATACATGCCTTCAAAAAGGTCTGTATCGACGGCAATATCCGCACCATAAAGCGCTAAAAAACGTTGACGATGTGCCAGAAAAATAGGGTCTTCCACATCTAACTCAGGATAGACCAGTTTGACCATGGCACGCGCGCCTTCAGATACCTGTACACGAATGTCGTCAGCACTGACCACCGCAATGCCTTTGTCACGGCACATGTCTTGAATAATACGAATAAAATCAGCCGCGGTATCAATCAGTGTACCGTCAAGATCAAAGAGTACAGCTTTCATTAGGCTTCTTTCACCGTATGAACCATGTAGTTCACATCCACATTCGGTGCGAGCCAATAGCGTTTGGTAATCGGGTTATAATGTAAACCTGTCATATCTTTGAGTTTTAACTCGGCTTGACGAATATCATGAGCTAATTCTGAAGGTTTAATAAACTTCGAATAATCATGAGTGCCTTTCGCCAACATGCGTAAAACATATTCCGCACCAATAATCGCAAACAAATAGGCTTTAGGATTACGGTTAATGGTCGAGAAGAACACATGACCACCCGGTTTTACCAGCTTTTGACAGGCTAAAATGATCGAAGCTGGATCGGGTACGTGTTCGAGCATTTCCATACAGGTGACGACGTCATATTGACCTGCTTGCTCTTCTGCCAATTGCTCTACAGGTACTTGGCGATATTCAATATTTTGTACATTTTCTTGTTCGGCATGTAAGCGTGCAACATTCAACGGCGCTTCGCCCATGTCGATACCCAATACTTGCGCACCGCGACGTGCCATGCTTTCAGCTAAAATACCGCCGCCACAGCCCACATCTAATACTTTCTTGCCAGTGATACCATTTGAATGCTCATCAATCCAGTTCAAACGCAGGGGATTAATCATGTGCAAAGGGCGGAACTCAGAATGCTGATCCCACCATATGGCTGCGAAAGCTTCAAATTTGGCAATTTCTTGTGGATCAACATTCAATTGCGACATCGGTTGCACCTCAATCAAGTCTTTATATTTTAGAAAAAAGTTTATGGGAGTTAGTGTAGCGCGTCCTGAAAAAAAAGCGATAAAAGCCTTAAAAAAGTTCACAGAATGAAAACGAAATCGACAGATTTGATTTATAGTGTTGCCATAAACTAATCATAATGATTTTGAGGACGATAAGTTCAATGAAAAAATTCCTTTTAGGCACGATTACAACAGCTATTTTGGCTTTTTCTGGCAGTGCGATGGCAGCGCAATTTGTCGCGGGGACTGATTACACAGTTATTCCAAAACCGATTAAAGTCGAACGTCCGGGTAAAATCGAAGTCCGTGAGTTCTTTTGGTATGGCTGCCCACATTGTTTTACATTAGAACCGCATATGCAAACGTGGTTAAAGCAATTGCCTAAAGATGTACGTTTTGTCCGTACACCTGCAGCAATGAATCCACTTTGGGAACAAGGCGCGCGTGCTTACTATGCATCGGAAGCACTGGGTGTTCGTCAAAAAGCACATTTACAATTGTTCCATGACATTCATGTGGGTCAAAAAAATATCTTAGAACAAGGCGCATTTGCTAAGTTCTACACCCGTTATGGTGTTCCTGAAGCGAAATTTAACAGCACATTTAAATCATTTGCTGTGTCTTCAAAAATTGCTCAAGCGAAAAGCTTAGCGGCTCAATATCAATTGAGCGGCGTGCCTGCGATTACCGTCAATGGTAAATACATCGTACAAGGTGAAGATGCACGTACCGTTGAAATCGTGAAATTCCTTGTTGATAAAGAACGTAAAGCGAAATAACAGTGTTTTGAAAAAGCCGCACTCGATGCGGCTTTTTTTATGCAGGCATATTTTGCGTTTTAGGTCGATAAATTTTGTGGATCAGCGATTTGAGCCAAAGATCGATCCCAATGCAAAATGCCACGAAATAAGAGCTGAACTTGGGTCTGAGCTTGGCGGCGAAATTGTTGCAGCGCATCAGTACGTTGTGGAAGTTCAACATGTCGATGTATGTCAATCCACTGCATTGCCCAACTTAAGGCCAATTCAAACAAAATTTGTCCCAATACTTTGAGGTCTTGTTCGGATTGAATATGTTGAGTCGCTTCAACTTGAGCCAGTGCATGGGCCAAATCGGTACTGAGAAAATTAAACTCACGAGTAATGGCTTGTCTTAAGAATGCTGAACCACCCCAACGTTCAGCAATAAGAAACATCCATGCCTCAGGAAATTGCTCAACGGCATGAAATAAATAATCCAGACTTTGGCGTGTGCGTGCATCTGGCGCTTGAAAGCATTGCTGACTCAGTTGATTGAGGACATTCCGAAGGTGCAGGGCCATTTGGTCGACTAGTTCCAAACCGAGCTCATCCATGTCCTGAAAATGGCGATAAAACGCAGCAGGAACCAAGCCGACATGACGGGAAATTTCGCGTAAGCTCAGACTGCTAAAAGAACGGCCTGTGGTACTTAATGCAAGAGCTGCATCAAGGATAGCTTTACGACTTTGTTGCTTACGTTCTTCCCGTATCGACATGCAATTCGTCCTGAATATTGCGTGGCTTCAGTCTAACAAATTTCCTGATGACGTACGACGGGCCTATCAAAACTTGGATGAATGGATTTTGTAAATGCACACGAATGCGTCCCGAATCTGGCTGTACCTTCTGTTATAATGTGCCGCAATCAATTTTGTCAGATTAAGGACTCATTATGCGTATCGACCAACGAGCATTAGATCAATTACGTGAAGTAAAAATTACCCGTAACTACACACGTTATGCGGAAGGTTCTGTATTGGTTGAATTTGGTCATACAAAAGTTCTTTGTACTGCAAGTGTTGACAACTCAGTACCGCGTTTCCTTAAAGGAAAAGGTCAGGGTTGGGTGACTGCTGAATATGGCATGTTACCTCGTTCAACACATACACGTACTGACCGTGAAGCGGCGCGTGGTAAACAAAGCGGTCGTACTCAAGAAATTCAACGTCTGATTGGTCGTAGCTTACGCGCGATGGTGGATTTGAAAAAATTGGGTGAAAATACCATCAGTATCGACTGTGATGTGATTCAGGCAGATGGCGGTACACGTACAGCATCAATTACAGGTGCAGCAGTTGCCTTGGTCGATGCAATGAATGTCTTGCTTGAAAATAAAAAAATTAAACAAGATCCATTAAAAGGTTTAGTTGCTGCGATTTCTGTAGGGATGTATCAAGACGAAGCATTACTTGATCTTTGCTATGAAGAAGATTCAAGCTGCCAAACAGACATGAACGTAGTGATGACACAAGCTGGTGAGTTCATTGAACTTCAAGGTACAGCAGAAGACAAACCATTTACACGTACACAGTGTAATGAAATGCTTGAATTGGCTGAAAAAGGCATTCAAGAATTGATCAAAAAACAACAAGAAGCTTTAGGCTGGTAAGTTGTTTGATTCAGTTCAAACTGAATAAAGAACGCATCTTCGGATGCGTTTTTTTATGCGTTGAATATAGAAAATCCAACACGAATCGGCTATTCAGTAGCGTGTCTTTGACTCAAATTAATAGGATCAGGATGCTTTGAAGGACTAAATATGAAAAATTGGATGATGTATTTTTCTTTGTTCATCGTATTGTTGATCAGTGGTTGTGATTTTTTTGGAAATCAGGATCAAGAGCGTGAAGGTGGTCGTTTTTCTGAACAAAGTGAAAACTCAAAAGATCAGGACGATGATCAAGATGAGCGCGAGCAGCATGAAGACGATGCGGCGCATGAAAAGGACTCCGAGCATGAAGATGAAGCTCGACGAAGTTCAAAACAACAGCAAGATGATGATTAAGTCATGCTAGATCTTAAGCATCAAAAAGGGTGCTACAGCACCCTTTATTTATGTTTAGAGTAAGTCTAGAGTGTTAGGCATTAAAGCGCATCGATAAATCAATCGCTGTGACATCTTTGGTGAGTACACCCATCGAAATATAATCGACCCCTGTCGTTGCCACTTCACGTAAGTTTGCAATGGTGATATTGCCTGAGGCTTCAAGTTTGCAGCGACCATTCACGTGTTTGACAGCATCAATCATTTGTTGCTGACTAAAGTTATCCAACATCACAATATCCGCACCTGCTTCCAATGCTTGGTTGAGTTCATCCCAAGTTTCGACTTCAACTTCCACAGGTTTGCCCGGTGCAATCTGGTGTGCTTTGGCAATCGCTTGTTGGATGCTACCTGCTGCCATGATGTGATTTTCTTTAATTAAAAACGCATCAAATAAACCTAAGCGATGGTTTTGACCACCTCCGACAGCAACTGCATATTTTTGTGCAATACGTAGGCCTGGTAAGGTTTTACGGGTATCGAGTAAACGAGTATTCAAACCTTCAAGCTGCTGGACATAGGCAGCAGTTTTAGTCGCTACTGCAGATAATGTTTGTATAAAATTTAAGGCTGGACGCTCAACCGTGAGTAAACTACGCGCAGAACCTGCGAGTTTTAAAAAGGCTTCGCCTGCGGCAACACGGTCACCATCATGTTTCAACCAAGTGACTTGGACAGCGGCATCGTAAGCCTGAATGAGTGCATTGACCCAAGGCTGACCCGCCAAGATCATATCTTCACGGCTGATAATTGTTGCAGTGGCTTGTTCATCTTCTGGAGTTAACAGGGCTGTAATATCGCCTTCGCCAATATCTTCTTGTAGTGCGTGTTGAATATTGATTTGGATTGATTGTTCAAGCAAAGATTGCGATATGCTCATAAGAAGTTCCGTATCTTTTTTAACCCAGGAAAATGTGCGCGTTATATTAGCATTGTTCCTGAAAAATGAGCGATTTTTAACTACTTTCACAGACTTGAATTGAGATTTCAATGTGAAAGTTTTAGCATTAAAACTTTCAAGTAGGGCTCGGCGTTTTGATCTGCAGCATTGCAGGCCGGCTTAGACACAGGATTCTTTTATGTCACAAGCAACAACATTTCAGGTGCAGGATGGGCAATTGCTAGGTGCGCGTCAAATTCCATCACCGAATTTTAACCAGCGTCCTGAAGATACCGAAATTCAGCTTGTCGTCATTCATAATATTAGTTTGCCACCTTCTCAGTTCGGCGGTGGTTATATCGAACAATTTTTCCAAAATCAGTTGGATTGGTCGAAACATCCTTATTTTCAAACTATTGAAGGGATGCAAGTATCGACACATTTATTGATCCTGCGTACAGGCGAAGTCCTACAGTTCGTCAATTTTAATGATCGGGCTTGGCATGCAGGTCGCTCAACCTATTTAGCACAAAAAGAATGTAATGATTATTCGATTGGCATTGAACTCGAAGGAAGTGATGATTTACCTTTTGAGGCTGCACAATATGCCGTGCTGACCGAGGTCGTGGCGTGTTTACAACAGGCTTATCCTAAAATTCAACAACATATTGCAGGGCATTCAGATATTGCACCGGGACGTAAAACTGATCCAGGTCCATTTTTTGAGTGGAACGCTTTTCGTCAGCAGCTGCATCATTTTAAAAACAAATAAACAATACATACTGCGTTTAATAAACCAATGAAATTCCTTGACGAGTTTCATTACAATAGGCGCACTTTCAAAAGTGAGAAATACCGATGGCGCTTTGGCGTTCGACAGTCATTGTCAGTGCAATGACTATGTTGTCCCGTGTATTGGGACTGGTACGGGATATTGTCCTGTTAAATGTATTTGGTGCAGGTAAAGACTTCGATACCTTCGTGGTTGCCTTTCGTATTCCTAACTTTTTTAGGCGCTTATTCGCAGAAGGGGCATTTTCACAAGCCTTTATTCCTGTATTGACTGAATATAAAACCAGTCGAACCCATGCCGAAGTCCAGATTCTGATTAGCCGTGTTTTTGGCTGTTTAGGTCTGGTGATGACCAGCTTGACGTTCATCGCGATGGTGGCGGCACCCGCGATTATTTATATCTATGCACCGGGTTTCCATGGTGATGCAGACAAGTTTGCGTTAGCTACCGATATGTTCCGCCTAACGATTCCTTACTTATTGTTTATGTCCTTAACGGCATTTGCCAGCAGTATTTTGAATAGTTATGGCTCATTCAGTACACCTGCGTTCGCTCCAGTGTTACTCAATGTCGCGATGATTGCCGGTGCGCTGTGGTTAACCCCTTATATGGCTGAGCCAATTATGGCTTTGGGTTGGTCTGTTGTCGCGGCAGGATTCTTGCAATTGGCGATTCAGATTCCAGAGCTGTGGCGTAAAAAATTACTGATTCCACCGAAAGTTGACTTCAAACACGAAGGTGTCGATCGCATCATGAAGTTGATGCTGCCAGCACTGTTTGGTGTCTCAGTGACGCAGATCAACTTACTGTTGAACACCATTTGGGCGTCTTTTATGCAAGACGGTTCAGTATCATGGCTATATAGTGCTGAACGTATGACCGAGCTACCTTTAGGTTTGATTGGGGTAGCTATTGGTACCGTGATTTTACCGTCATTGTCTGCACGCCACGCTGAACAAGATCAGGACAAATTCCGCCGTATGATTGATTGGGCAGCTAAGGTCATTATCTTGGTGGGTGTGCCTGCCAGTATTGCGCTTTTCATGCTCTCTACACCTATTATTCAGGCCTTATTTGAACGTGGTCAATTTAGCTTTGAAGATACACAGATGACCGCATTGGCATTGCAATGTATGAGTGCCGGTGTGATTTCATTCATGCTTATTAAAGTGTTTGCACCAGGGTTTTATGCGCAACAAGATACCAAAACTCCAGTACGTGTAGGTTTAATGGCGGTCGCAGCCAATGCCATTCTTAACGTGGTGTTTATTGGATTCTTTAAACTGATTGATTGGCATGCTGAGCATATGGCCTTGGCATTGGCATCCTCTGGTTCCGCATTAGTGAATGCAGGGATGCTGTATTTTTATTTACATAAGCGCAATATTTTCCGTTTTGGGGCGCATTGGAAAAAATTGGTGATTCAGTTTGCGATTGCCAATGCTGTGATGATTGCTGCACTGTGGTATGGCTTAACATGGTACAACGGTGATGTATCTGCGTGGATGCGTGTCGCGGAAGTGATCATCTTATGTGTGATTGGTGTTGCTGCTTATGGTATCGCCTTAATTGCAACAGGCTTTAGACCACGTCACTTAAAACCTTAAAGCTAAAACCTACAGCGTAATGCGTTTGACGTTGATGTAAAAAAATAAGAGCCCATAGGCTCTTATTTTTTTGATTAAGACTCAAGATGATAAAAACATACGTTTCTGAATCATGAGTCTGAGGGGAGTAATTTGTAGTTTAAAACGACATTCAATCAGTCGCCTAAACTTTTCCTCGAGAGAGGAAACCAACAATTGCGAGAATGACTGCAATAACCAAAAGAATAACAGCAAAGTCTTTGGATAAGCCTGCAACACCACCAAAACCTAGCAGACTCGCAATCAATGCAATTACAGCGAAAATAATAGCCCAGCGGAACATAGTTTTATCTCCATGTGATTTTTTATTCTGTCTCATCAGTATAGGAGTCACAGAAAGCATGCTATGTATTCTTTTGTTTATTTAATGTTCAATATTCGGTAACTTAAACAAGGAATTTATGTGCGGGTTCAGTTAATATGCCTGCCACCTTCGTTGCGAGCGAGAAGATGACCGATACTCTACGCCCACATTTTTGGAAAAAGCATGCTTTGACTGAACTCACTCATTTGGAGTGGGAGTCCCTCTGTGATGGTTGCGGGCTGTGTTGTTTAATCAAGCTTGAAGATGAAGATACGCAAGAGGTGGCATACACCAAAGTGGCATGCAAACTTTTAGATTGTGAAACTGCCAGTTGTTCCGATTATCCAAATCGCAAATCACACGTTGCAGACTGCATACAGCTGACACCTGAACAAATTCACCAATTTCATTGGCTACCGCCGAGCTGTGCTTATCGTAGAATTTCTGAAGGTAAAGATTTACCGCGTTGGCATCATCTAGTGACGGGAAGTCGTGACAGTATTTTGAAGGCACGAAAGTCTGCCGCAGGGCGTTGCATCAGTGAAGAAGACGTCAACCCTGATGATATTGAAGATTATATTGTGCGTTGGGTACGCTAAAGGACATAGATACGCTCTATCTTGGGGCTAGAGTTGATCTTGTATCATGGCCAGAAAGTCTTGTTCTGACAGAACCTGAAAACCATGCTGTTTGAGGAGTGCTGTGGTTACTCCATAGCCTTCAATTTTTGTACGCGTAAAGGTGCCATCATAAATATAATGACTGCCGCACGACGGGCTACGATCCTTCAAGACCACCACATCAACCTTATGCAATTGGGCCAATTCCAACATGCGGTGGGCACCCGCGATAAATTCAGCACTGACATCTGTCCCCAAAACATCTTTGACTTGGGCTGTGCCATTGAGCACATCACTGGCTTGACCATTTTGAATTTCTGCAGGAAAACGTGGACAGCTAAGGCCACCCATCATTTCAGGGCAGGCGGTAATGACTTGGTGGGTCTGCATGAGTTGGCAAATCGCAGCTTGTGTATTTGATTTGGCATCATAGCGAACCGGTTGGCCTGCCAGACAGGCACTGACTAAATACTTCAGTGTCATCGTGTCTTGCTCCACAAGTTTTAGTGACTCAAAAGTTCCATCGCATGGTCATAACTGAGCGGACGATAAAAGTAAAAACCTTGTCCAGTATGACAATTACATTCTTTTAAGGTATCGACCTGTTCCGGTTTCTCTATACCTTCGACTAATATATTCAGGGAAACACTCGCACCAATTTGTGTAATCGCTTTGACAATGGCAAGTGCTGAACAGTCGGTATGCATGCGTTCCACAAAATTACGGTCGATTTTAATACAGTCGACAGGGTAGTTACTTAGACGTGTTAATGATGAATGACCTGTACCAAAATCATCTAAAGAAATGTGGATGCCATGGTCTTTCAATAAATTGAGGGCGCGAATCACATAATTTGAGCCACGTTCTGACAGGCTTTGCTCGGTAATTTCGACCTCAATAATATCTGGTGATATACCAAACTGCTTTAAGCGATTCAGTAGTTTTTCCGCATAATCATCACGTAAAAATTCGACAGGTGCAGCATTTATTGAAATCGGTAGCGGTTGCAGTCCAAGTTCAATCCATTTTTGAATATCTTGAAAGATTTTAATTTGCATTGTTTCACTAATGCGTGAAGCCAATTCATAATCTTGAAATGCAGCAAAAATTTGAGAAGGTAATTGTAATTGTTGGTCTTTATCGTACCAACGCAGCAAAGCTTCAAAGCCGACCACTTGACTGTCAGAAAGGCGAACTTTGGGTTGATAAAACGGAATAATTTGATTGGACTTAATCAGGCTGCGGGCTAGCGTTAATTGGCGAGTGGTGTTTTCAAGAATTTTAAACATGGTGTGGTTGAACATTCGCACCCCACCACGACCACTGCCTTTTAAATCATTCAGTGCAATATCTGCGCATTTAAGTAAATTCGAGGAATTTTGTGCATCGCGTGGGTAGATCGCACAGCCAATACTCATACCTATATTGATGCTTTGTCCATTATAGAAAATCGGCATATCCATTTGCTGACAGGCGATGCTGGCAATATCTGTTAATTGTTGTTGCGATTTTAAGTTCGGAATAGAAATGGCAAATTCATCGCCACCTAAGCGTGAAACCACGATATTTGCATCAAAACAGTGCTGAAAACGCTGTCCAAGGGTATGCAGTAAATGGTCTCCAGCACTATGCCCTAAGGTGTCATTAATATGCTTAAAATAATCCAGATCGATCAATAACAAACCCAGTTGTTGCTGATGTTCTCGTGCCACTCTTAAGTGACTTTTAAAGACTCGACTAAACGCACGGCGGTTTAATAAACCTGTTAAATCATCTCGTTCAATGATGCGTTGAAGTTTATTTTCTGCCAGTCGCTGTATCGTAATATCACGTGATACACAGAGGATTTCTTTGACTTGGCCATATTCGTTGAATACTGGGCTGAGCATATTATCCCAATAAGCCAAGGGTTCATCTGCTACTTGGCTCATGCCAACAAAGCGAGATATTTTACCTTCTTTGGCTTCGGCAAAAGCATTCAAACACGCGTCACGGACTTCTTCAGGCAGTAATTTATGCCAAGACATACCAAACTCAGTTTCAGTTAGAGGTACGCCCAGAGCTAAACATCCCGCGCGGTTCATATGCAGAACATGACCGTCTAGACTTAATAATTTTATACAGTCGACACTAGCATCTAACATTTGATTACGACTATTCAGTTTTTCTCGTAATTCAGCGCATTGATTATGTTGTAATTGTATATTCTTGGCTTGGGGCATTTTTTGAAATAAATTTATAGGTAGATCAATGCCTTGTTGAACTTGAACGATTCGCTTTTGCTTTGTTGATTGCTTCATACAATCTGTCCAATTGGGTCAGGCAAGTCTAAAATGGGATATCTTGCCGATGATACTTTAATTTGATCGATAAGGGATAAGATCTCTTGTTACATTATAGTTAACATTCGCCTAAGGATTTTTACATGCAAGATACTTAAATAATGACATCAAACCAGCCTCTTAAATTGAATATCGAATAAAGCAAAGATTCTGCCAAGGCAGTGTTAGAATAGAAAAAACGTCCCCAATTGCCGGAAACGAAATAATAAGATGTCAGACAGCCAAATTCCTCTTCCTGAACGCATGCGTCCTCATGATTTATCGCAAATTATTGGACAAGATCACCTTTTGGGTGAAGATGCACCGTTACGCCAGATGATTGACCAAGGGCATTTGCCATCGATTATTTTTTGGGGACCTCCGGGTGTAGGTAAAACCACAATTGCATTGTTGTTAGCGCAGGCCGTTGACCGACCATTTATTAGTTTATCTGCGCTCAATACTGGGGTGAAAGAGTTACGTGAAATCATCGCCGATGGTGGAGATTTATTGACACCTGTGGTGTTTATTGATGAAATTCATCGTTTTAATAAGTCACAACAAGATGCCTTACTGAATGCGGTTGAAAAGGGCAAAATTACTCTGATTGGTGCAACCACAGAAAACCCTTCATTTGAAGTTAATAATGCCTTATTGTCCCGTTGTCAGGTCTATACCTTAAATGCTCTGGATAATGACGCAATTCAGCGCTTATTGGATCAAGCCATTCAGCAAGATTCGTTTTTAAAAGAGCGTTATATTCAAATCGAAGAATATGAAGCTTTATTTCAATTTGCCGCAGGTGATGCTCGTAAAGCATTAAATCTTTTAGATTTAATCGCCAGTACGTTTGAGCCAGACTTAGAAAATATCATTAGCAATGCGGTGGTGGTCAAAGTGGCGCAGCAAAATATTGCACGCTATGACAAATCGGGCGAACAGCATTACGATTTAGTTTCGGCTTTTATTAAGTCGATTCGAGGCAGTGATCCAGATGCAGCTTTGTATTGGATGGCTCGAATGCTCAAAGGTGGTGAAGATCCTGTCTTTATTGCTCGTCGTATGTTGATTGCGGCATCAGAAGATATTGGCAACTCAAATCCAAATGCCTTGCTGTTGGCAGGAGAATGCTTCCGATCTGTGCAGGCAATTGGTATGCCTGAATGTCGAATCATTTTGGGGCAATGTGCGGTGTACTTGGCAACCAGTGCAAAAAGTAACAGCACTTATTTGGCCATAAACAAAGCTTTAGATTTGGCAGAAAAAACCTCGAATCTACCCGTGCCATTGCATTTGAGAAATGCACCAACCAAATTGATGAAAGAGCAAGGCTATGGCGTGGACTATTTATATCCACATAATTATCCTGAACATTTTGTCATGCAAGACTATATGCCGCCTGAACTGAAAGGCACTAAGCTGTATGAGTCTGCACGCAATAAACGTGAAGTCGAAGGTGAGCGTTTGCAGCAACGCCGTTGGATGCAACAACAACAGCAACAATGATTTGAATGATCATAATGAAAAGGCGCTTCGGTGCCTTTTTTTATGTCTAATTCACGCAAAAAAAAGCCCAACTCAAGGCGAGCTGGGCTGAAAAAATAGGATGCCTTTGGGGAGATACATCCTAGAGGGTAGATGGAAAATCTGGTCGGCATACACACTGGAAACTTATAGATCCTAATGCTGCCTGATATGTGGCTATCTTAGTGTGAACTTGGCTAAATGTGAAACAGAGGATTTTTATGGTTAACATTTGTTTTTTCGATCATGGATTAATCGAGTAATATTTTATTAAAAAACCGAGCTAAAGAGCTCGGTTTTTTAAATCGATGAACGAATTAGATATCAGAAAGGTCGATACCTAAACGTGCAGCAACTTCTTCATAAGCTTCAACTACACCGCCTAAACCTTGACGGAAACGGTCTTTGTCGAGTTTTTTCTTAGTGTCTTTGTCCCATAGACGGCAGCCGTCTGGAGAGAATTCGTCACCTAGTACGATACGGTCGTGGAACACGCCAAATTCAAGTTTAAAGTCAACAAGCAGCATGTTGCCTGCATCGAATAGACCTTTAAGTACTTCGTTTACTTTATAAGTCAACTCTTTCATTTGAGCGAGTTGTTCTGCAGTCGCCCAACCTAATGCAATCGCTTGTGATTCATTCACCATTGGGTCGCCTAACGCATCGTCTTTGAAGAACAATTCGAAAGTTGGCGGAGTAAGTTCTTTACCTTCTTCAACGCCTAAACGACGGCAAAGTGAACCTGCTGCATAGTTACGAATTACGCACTCTACAGGAACCATGGTTAATTTTTTCACTAAAACTTCAGTTGGAGAAAGAAGTTTTTCGAAATGAGTTTCGATACCAGCCGCAGCCAATTTTTCCATGATAAAGGCGTTAAAACGGTTGTTCACCTTACCTTTGCGATCCAGTTGTTCAATTTTTTCACCGTTGAATGCAGAAGCATCGTCACGGAAAACTAGGATGAGGTGGTCAGAACTATCTGTTTCATAAACAGATTTCGCTTTACCAGTATAGAGCAAGGTTTGTTTTAACATGAGGGAACCTTTTTCGAGAAAAAATGCCTAGTACGACTAGGCTGGCCAATTTTGGTAAATCTGAGCTAACAGATCTGCAGCTTTTTCTTTGTCTGCAAAACTGTTATCGGCATTGAACACAGCGATGTTATTGCTTGAACCTACAGAAGAAAGTCTTAAGACATAGGTCTGCTGATCGACCTTGACGGTTACTTCGTAACGGTTTTTGCTCTGACCAACAATGGTATGGTTAAGGCTGCTGAGGGTAGCAAGTGTGTATTGCCAAATTGTAGCAGAATTTCCTTCAACTTTGATCAGTGGATTTTGATTTCCATCCACCAATAGTTGAGGGCGGCTAATATTTGTACTGTCTGTTGAGGAATCTGCAACGACATTATTTTTTTCCGCGGCTGGACGCGGAAGGGCATAGCGATTGCCGCGCTTATTTTCAAGCTTTGGTGCATGCTCAATTGCTAGCGGGTCAACTGATGGAGCAGGATACAAAGGCGTTGCAGGACGAACCATTGACCCTTCAGGGTATTTCAGCGGTTCAACATCTGTGGTTTGTTTATAGTCCAGTGTGCCATTATTAAAGGCAAGTGAACTACAACCGGCTAATGTAAATACTGAAAGTGCCAGGCTAAGTCCTAAACGTAATTGCATGATGTTTGCTCTTCTTTATTTGATAACGCCCGCAGTGATGAGTGCTTCACGAAGCGGAGTACGATATTGTTCTGCAAGGGGTGTTAATGGTAAGCGAATGCCTGTTTCAATCAGGTTCATCTCATGAAGTGCCCATTTCACAGGAATTGGGTTCGATTCGCAAAATAAAATTTGATGTAAATTTGCAACAGTATTGTTTTGTTGCTCGGCTTGAACTGCGTCACCCGCCAAAGCGCTTGCACACACTTCGCTCATCTCTTTTGGCGCCACGTTCGCAGTAACCGAAATGTTGCCTTTAGCACCTAAACCCATTAACTGATAAGCCGTTGCATCATCACCTGAGTACACCACCATATCTTTGCCTTTAAGGCCTTCAATGAGTTCTTGACCACGAGGAACATCGCCAGTGGCGTCTTTAATGCCCACGATTTGTGGAATATCAGCAAGACGGATCACGGTGTCGTTGTGCATGTCTACACCGGTGCGGCCAGGTACATTGTATAAAATTTGAGGTAAATCAACAGCTTCAGCAATCGCTTTGTAGTGTTGATACAGGCCTTCTTGGGTAGGTTTGTTATAGTATGGTGTAACTAATAATGCCGCATCTGCACCTAATTCTTTGGCTTCTTTGGTGAGTTCAATTGCTTCGTGGGTTGAGTTTGCACCTGTGCCGGCAATAATTGGAATGCGTTTGTTCGCCACACGGATGATTTCTTTGATCACCTGAGTGTGTTCGGCCATGCTCAAGGTAGAAGCTTCACCTGTAGTCCCTACAGCAACAATACTATTAGTGCCTTGCTTTATATGCCACTCAACCAGCTTCTCGAGGCTCTTCCAATCTACGCTGCCATCTTCAAACATTGGGGTGACGATTGCGACAATTGAACCTTGAATGGTCTGAGCTTGCTGAGTCATTTTGAAAAGCTATCCTATTTGTCCATCCGACAAGATGAAATATTGATTTCTGGATGGTTTCGAATTTTGATTTGTAGCATGTTCATTGGGCTATACCCAAATTGAATAATGCTTACGCAAATTATGACTGATCAAACGCATAAGAACAATATGCTTTGGTCAAAGCCATAAAATTCTTTATACAAATCAAACTTAAAACAATCAAGTGTAAAATAGCGGTTTTTTTGCAGCCTGAAAATTGTTCAGCAAGGGCTGAATCTTGAAAATGTGTTATTCAATCGAGAGGGTTGGCATGGTTGATGGGATTGATTAAATCATCAGCAAAAGGTTGATCTATCTGTATTCCGTGCTTTTTAATCAGAATTTAAGATTAAATAACAATGACTAAAGATTTAAAAACTATATCAATTCGCTCGGGTTTTATTACAAATGATTGTTAAAAACTTGGGTAATAATCTTTTTTATATCTAATAGAAATAGACATGTTTTTATGAGTGTTTAAAAAGATCGCTTGATTTGACTGTTCATTGCACGATTCATATTTTTTTATTTTAAATTTTTAATTGTTTTTACGACTTTGTGACTTAAAGCACAAAAACTATTACACCATGCACGTAATCCAATTTTGGACGAAAGGCTTCAACTTATTGGTAGTTATATCCTTTATAAGGCTCAGCGATGATGCGACTTAATTTGAACGCTGATGACAACAAGGATTCTCCAATGGAAAAGTCAGATAATAAGCATGCTATTGTCACGGTAGCAATCTGCTTCCTTATTGCCGTAATCGAAGGTCTGGATATTCAGGCTGCAGGTATTGCAGCAGCAGGGATTCGTGAATATTTCGGGCTGGATAGCTCGCAGCTAGGGGTGTTTTTTAGTGCCGGTATTTTAGGATTATTACCTGGTGCTTTGGTGGGTGGTCGGATTGCAGACCGAATGGGCCGTAAAAAAGTATTAATTTGGTCTACAGGGATGTTCGCCATCTTTACCTTATGTACGGTATGGGTAAATAGCTTCCATAGCTTACTCGCTGTACGTTTTCTTGCAGGTGCAGGTTTAGGGGCAGCAATGCCAATTTTGATTACCTTGGCATCTGAAGCGGTAACACCACAAAATCGTGGTCGTGCAGTCGGTTTGATGTACTGTGGTATGCCTGTGGGTGCGGCAATTTTGTCATTGGTTGCAATGACAGACTTCGGTGCAAACTGGAAAAATATTTTCTATTTAGGCGGTTTATTACCGATTGTTGTGATTCCATTGATGATTTTGTTCTTGCCTGAATCGCGTGAATTCTTGAAAGCCAAAGATCAAGCGGTTCAAGCGACTGCCAATGGCGAAGTGCAACAAGGTGCTTTCAAAAACCTATTCAACACAGAAAACCGTTTACGTACCTTCTCAATTTGGGTGAGCTACTTCTTCACCTTGATGGTGGTGTACATCATGTTGAGCTGGTTACCATCGTTGTTCACCGAACTCGGTTTCACTCGTAAAGATGGTGCAACTGCGCAGTTCTACTTCATGGTGAGTGCAACCATTGGTACGATCATTTTAGGTATGTTGACTGATCGTTGGAAGAAAGCTTATGTGATCATTTTGATGTACGGCGGTATTTTGGCAGGTCTATTTGCGCTGAATGGTGCAGGTTCATTGACTCAAATGTACATGGCGTCAGCTTTAGTCGGTGCATTCGTGATTGGTTGCCAAGGTGTATTGTATGCCTTCGGTGGTATCGTGTATCCGACACAGTTACGTGGTACGGGTGTTGGTGTAGCTTCAGCCGTTGGTCGTGTCGGTGCAATGTTAGGCCCTGCAATTGCGGGTCAGTTATTGGCAGCAGGTTTTGGTGCGGCAGGGGTGATTACCGCGGCAATTCCATGTATCGCAATCTCTGCAATATTTATGTTGTTATTGGTACGTCGTATTCCATCATAAGGAACATGCCATATCAAAAAAAGCCCGCATATTGCGGGCTTTTTTATGGCGACAATAGAAGTCGCACTAATGCTTTAAGCCAAGATAAATAAACGTATTTGATGTAAAAATACAGCAGAATGAAAAAATAAAAAATCAACGTAGAGGGGCTATGTCAGCAAGAAAACTGGTCGCAATTTTTAAAGTTGATCAACGTGAATTCAGTTTGTATCTACATCAATACGAATTTATCTTGGAACTCAAACCTGTATTTCAAAGAAATCGCCATCAGCCGAGACAAAATGCGTGGTTGGCCTTTGCCGATGAACCTACCCTAGAAGATGTTGCTGAAAATATTAATGCATTTGAGGTCATGCAACAGACACGCAGCCATTTATTAAAATATATCTTTAAACATCAACCGCGATATTTTTATTTTCATGCTTCGACTCGGCGAAAAGCCCGTATTTACCCACGATTTGCACAGCGGCTGGTTGAGCATTTGCCCAAGTATCGGTATTGTCAGGAAGGACAGTCATTTTATTTTTATGCACAGGACTGAATACTAAGGCTTTTAAAATATGAGCGAATCAGTAGAGTCGCCGAAAATGCATGACAACGGATGGAGAGATATGCAAAAAAATACAGCGCTGATTGTGGTCGATGTACAAAATGGTTTTACCCCAGGAGGTCAGTTGGCTGTTGCCAATGCCGATCAAATTATTCCAGGGATTAATCAACTGGGGCAATACTTTACGAATATTGTGCTGACTCAAGATTGGCATCCAGCCGACCATATCTCTTTTGCTGAAAATCATCCTGAGCATGTACCTTATGACAGCATAGAGCTGAATTATGGAACGCAAGTATTGTGGCCGACGCATTGTGTACAAGGCACACAGGATGCCGAATTGCATCCTGATTTAAATTTACCAACGGCGCAGCTAATTATCCGTAAAGGTTTTCATCAGCATATCGACAGCTACTCTGCTTTTATGGAAGCAGATCAGAAAACCTCAACAGGTTTGGCGGGCTATTTGCGCGAACGCGGTATTGATACAGTCTTTGTGGTGGGCATTGCCACGGATTTTTGTGTTGCATGGACGGCAATGGATGCACGTAAGCTTGGTTTTGAAACTTTTGTGATTGCTGATTTGACCAAAGGGATCGATTTACAGGGTTCTTTACAGCATGCATGGCAAGACATGTTGGCGAATGGGGTGAAGCGTATTTACCTGAAAGATATTGTGCAGCAGCATGCACAGGCATTATCTTTGGCATGACCCAGTGGGCTCAGTTGAGAAAAGGCACAAGGGTGTGCCTTTTTTTGTCCCTGTTTTTAAATGGAAGATGCCTATGTCGGCTTTCTTAAAATTCACTCAATTTGTGCAGAAAACATTTGCGATTTGGGTGGTGCTGTTTGCAGCGCTCGCCATGTTTTTTCCCGATGTATTTGTTTGGTTAAAAGCATATATCCCATGGATGCTAGGCATCATTATGTTGGGTATGGGCATGACCATGACACTGCAAGATTTTAAAAGTGTATTGCAAAGTCCTAAAGCTGTGATGATCGGGGTTTTGGCACAGTTTATTGTGATGCCGGGATTGGCTTTTTTCTTGTGTAAATTATTACAACTGCCGACAGAAATCGCGATCGGGGTCATTCTTGTTGGTTGCTGCCCGGGTGGAACGGCCTCTAATGTCATCACCTATATGGCAAAAGGCAATACCGCATTATCTGTTGCCTGTACCTCTGTTTCGACATTACTCGCACCGGTTTTAACCCCTGCGATTTTCTATTTGTTAGCAAGCCAATGGATTGAAATTAATGCGGCATCGATGTTGGTTTCAATTTTACAAGTGGTTTTATTTCCGATCATTGTGGGGTTAATGATTCGAACTGTCTTTAAGCATCGAGTGGATGCTTATATACAGGTCATGCCATTGGTTTCTGTTGTGGCAATTGTGGCGATTGTGGCGGCCATCATTGCGGGTAGCCGAACACAGATTTTGCAATCAGGTTTACTGATTCTTGGGGTAGTGGCCTTACATAATGGCTTGGGCTATCTATTGGGTTTTTGGGCCAGCCGACTATTTAAATTGCCCTATGCAGACTGTAAAGCAGTGTCAATTGAAGTCGGGATGCAAAACTCAGGTCTGGGTGTGGCATTGGCGGCGACCCATTTTGCCGCTTCACCTCTGACCGCTGTGCCGAGTGCGATTTTTAGTTTGTGGCACAATATTTCGGGTCCCGCACTGGCAACCTATTGGGCAGCACGGACGAGTGAGCCCAAAGCATTGGAACAAGACAAGCCTGTGCAATAAACAAAAAAACAATTCAGTAAAATAGAGGGCAATGTCCCTCTTTTTTGATGTCGAAAATAAATTTTACGATTTGATGAACAGGGCTTTAGGGAATTGCATGCTTTTTTAATTGATTAATGCTATTTGTAACATAAGTGTCATATCCGCTGCCTAACATGCCGGCAAACACTTTAGATATAGACTGTTTCAAACAGCATTGAGAGGGTATGCAACATTTTCAGCATTCATCAGAGACCTATTATAATCGTGAATTGTCACTTTTAGATTTTAATCGGCGGGTCTTGGCTCAGGCACTCGATTCAAGTTTACCTTTACTTGAACGCTTGAATTTTCTCATCATTTTTTCACGCAATTTAGATGAATTCTTTGAAATTCGTATTGCGGGGCTGATGAAACAACGAGATTTGAATGCGATTGCACGGACGCCAGATGCCATTCCGACTGAAGTGGTCTTAGATGAACTTTCCCAAGTGATTCATGACACGGTTGCAGAGCAATACCAGACCCTCAATCAGGCTGTATTGCCTGCGTTACAAAGTGAAGGTATTCGCTTTATTCAATTTAAAGATATTTTAGAAAAACATCGGGCGTGGATTAGCCATTATTTTAGTAAAGAAGTTCAACCAGTTTTAACACCGATTAGCTTAGATCCATCGCATCCGTTTCCACGCTTGGTTAATAAAAGCCTCAACTTTATTGTGAGCCTAGAAGGCAAAGATGCCTTTGGTCGTGCCATTGAAATGGCGATCGTGCCTGCGCCACGTTCTTTGCCGCGTTTAATCAAAATGCCCGCTGAGGTTGAAGGCAGTTCAGAGACACAAATTTTCCTGACCGCCATTATTCAGCAACATATCAATGATTTATTTCCGGGGATGAAAGCGACAGGCTGTTATGCCTTTCGAGTGACACGCAATGCAGATTTGGTTCTGGCTGAAGATGTAGATGACTTGGCGGTGGCATTAAAAGATGAATTGTCTTCACGCCGTTTTGGTCGGGCAGTTCGCTTAGAAATTGAAGATGATTGTCCACAAAGCATTATTGATTACTTGTTAGATGAATTTGATTTGAGTGAGCAGGAGCTCTATCGCATTGAAGGCCCGATCAATTTATCACGTCTCAGTACTAGTTTTAATCGACCTGAACTGAAATATCCGGTCTATACACCGATTATTCCTAAAGTTTTTCGTAAACAAACCGCGATTTTTGATGTATTAAAAACACAAGATGTGTTGTTACATCATCCGTTTGACTCCTTTCAACCGGTCATCAACTTATTACGTGAAGCTGCAAAAGACCCTCAGGTATTAGCCATTAAGCAAACGCTCTATCGTAGTGGGCCAGATTCGGACATCGTACAAGTTTTGGCGGAGGCGGCACGCAACGGCAAGGAAGTAACCGCCGTCATCGAACTTCGGGCGCGGTTTGATGAAGAATCCAATATTACCGTGGCCAATATATTGCAAGAAGCGGGCGCTGTCGTGGTGTATGGCATTGTGGGCTATAAAACCCATGCCAAGATGATTTTGATTGTACGCCGTGAAAATAATCAGTTGTTACGCTACGCCCATTTGGGAACAGGTAATTACCACGCAGGCAATGCGCGGATGTATACCGATTATGGCCTGATGACGACGCATTCCGATATTTGCGAAGATGTGCATCGTATGTTTCAGGAACTGACCGGCATGGGCAAGATGGCGAAGCTGAAAGCCTTACTGCATGCACCATTTACCCTGCATACTGAATTACTGAAACTGATTGAACAGGAAATTGTTGCCGCACAAGCGGGAAAATACGCAAGAATTATTGTGAAGGTCAATGCACTCACGGAACCGCAACTGATTGCTGCTTTGTATCGTGCATCGCAAGCAGGGGTACGTGTAGATTTAATTATCCGTTCGATTTGTTGTTTGATTCCTCAGGTTAAAGGGATGTCTGAGAATATTCATGTGAGATCCATCGTTGGGCGCTTCTTAGAGCATACCCGAGTGTATTATTTTGAGCATGCAGGCGAAAAACGATTGTACTGTGCCAGTGCCGATTGGATGGGACGTAACTTATTTTCACGGGTCGAAACCTGTTTTCCAATTTTAGAAAGCCGTCTGAAAAAACGCATTATGAAAGATGGTTTACTTAACTATTTGGACGATAATCAAAATGCATGGGAAATGCAGTCGAATGGGCAATGGGAGAAAGTCGCGGTTGTAGCAGGTACCGAACCGCATAACGCGCAAAAATATTTGATTGCACAGAAAATTTCGACCGTTTAAGACAAAAAAATCCCGACTCAAGTCGGGATTTTTGATTGCGCTAAAACCTTTACGAGGCTTTTGACTGTTTGGATTTTAAAATTTCAGTTCTGAAGTTTTGAGCCAATTCAGCGGCATCACTGTCCATTCCATTGAGCATAAATGCATGACGAGTGAGCACATTGGTCGGATTTGGCAAACTGAACAATTGGAAATGATCTGAAATCTCTTTGAGCAAAGTTGTCGGCACATGAATGGCACTTTCTTTAGCAACCAATTGTTGGACTAAACGTTCAGCCGCTTGTACAGAAGACAATTGCATGGCTTCGACAGAGCTTGAAATCGCGCTACGGGTTTGTAAAACGAAACGTTTTTCTTCACGGTAGCGTTTATATAAAACATCTGAAAGCAATTGGAATACTGAGCTGATCATGGTGAGGCAACGCAGCGCATCTGGAGTGTCAGCGGTCATGCTGATGGTTGCGCCATGTTCATCAAACTTATGTACCGTACTGATGTCAGAACTGTTCAATTTATAATGTTGAACACAGAGTTCTGTGGTTTTATTTAAGAAAATTTGGCAGAGATTAAAATACGGCACAGACACGGTTTTGTTGACGCTATCGAGCAGCTGTTTCGGATCATAAAATTGAATATTTAATGCCAAGCTGTTGCTGTCGAGAACCACTGGTTTCATGTCTTTATGCTGTTTTGCTTTTGCTTGCGTATTTTGCTGCGCTTGAGCAATCGCCACAGCGGCATTATGTTTTTCTTGTTCTAAAGCCTGCGCTAGCGTTTGAATTTCATGTTTTAGACGTGATTCATTGTTGATTCGCGCTAAATATTCAGTACGACTTGGACGCGCAATAGCGCGATACGCCAACCATAACAAGCCATGTAAGAATAATGAAAATAGAATCGCAGCCCATTGGGTACGTAAGATTTCACCAATACTTGGTTTAATTAAGGTGATTTCAACCGTTCCAACTTTCTTTTCGTTTTGCAGCGCATCTCGAACAAAGATTTCACCGTCACGGGTTTTGGTCAAACCGCCTGTGGCCAAAACTTGATTATTGGCATTTAAAATGCGGATGGAAGCCACGCTCGGGTTGGTTGCATAGCGGTCAGCAAGTAAGGCTAATGATACGGTATTGGCCGGCTCAAGCTCAGATAGGCTGTCTGTAACCAATTGACTGGTCATCAGTTGTCCCTGACTGGCACGGTTTTCGTTCAGTTGGTGGGTTGTTGCCAATACCAATAAAAAGGTATGCAAAGCAAAACAAACTACTAATAGGCTAGCAAATAGCCCTTGTCTAGGCGCATTCAACGTAAACTTCCAAGGCAATTCTATTCAATTTAGATTATGATTCTTACATTAGTTGTAGCTCAGACCCGAGTCAATTCATGCGAGAAATCATTCTTATATCACTTTTAGGACCTGACCAACCTAATCAATTTACACGATTAATGCAGGTTTTGTCCGCACATTCCTTACAGATTTTAGATGTCGGACAAGCAGTCATCCACAATCAGCTGACTTTAGGTATTGTTGTTTCGTCGGAAGACCAGACTGCGACAGCATTAGCCATGAAGGAGATGTTGATTTTAGCACATGATATTGGCTTAACTGTGCGCTTTAAACCAATCTCTACAACAGAATATCAACAATGGGTAAATGAGGGAGGCCGCACACGCTATATCGTTACGGCACTTGCGCCAGAATTACAGGCATCTCATTTACAGGCAGTTACAAATATTGTGTCGAGCCAAGGCTTCAATATTGAAACTGTGACTCGTTTATCTGGCCGTCCAGAGTTAGATGGATCGAGCGAAGGTCCGCGCCGTGCCTGCGTTCAATTTGGTTTAAAAGGCCAAATGTTGGATGCCACTGCGATGCGTGCAGCATGTTTACGTCTATCTACCGAACTAGGGGTAGATGTTGCCGTTCAAGAGGACAATGCTTACCGTCGTAATCGTCGTTTGGTCTGCTTTGATATGGACTCGACGCTGATTGAGCAAGAAGTGATTGACGAATTGGCGATTGAAGCGGGTGTCGGGGCTCAAGTGGCTGAAATCACTGAACGTGCTATGCAAGGCGAGCTCGATTTCCAACAAAGTTTCCGTGCACGTGTGGCACTGCTCAAAGGTATGGATGCTTCGGTATTGCCTAAAATTGCAGAACGTCTGACTGTTACAGAAGGTGCGGAACGTCTGATTTCAACGCTTAAATCATTGGGTTATCGCACGGCTATTTTGTCAGGTGGTTTTCAGTATTTTGCCGAATATCTACAAGCAAAACTGGGTATCGATGAAGTCCATGCCAATGTACTGGACGTACAAGATGGCGCGGTAACAGGTGAAGTGAAAGGCCATATTGTGGATGGTGCTCGCAAAGCCTTCTTGTTGACTCAAATCGCTGAAGAAATGGGGATTTCATTAGAACAAGCCATTGCTGTGGGTGATGGTGCGAATGACTTGCCAATGTTGTCTTTAGCCGGCTTAGGCGTTGCTTTCCGTGCGAAACCTTTGGTTCGTCAAAATGCCAATCAAGCCATTTCAAGCGTGGGTCTAGATGGTGTTCTTTACCTGCTTGGTGTGCATGATAAAGATTTAAATCGTGCTTAAAACCATTTAAGGCACAGTCAAAAACGTAGCCAAAAGGCTGCGTTTTTTTATGCCAAGAATTCAGCTCATCCGATGAACGGTAGAAGAAAATTGTCGATAAAAACAACGATTAACAGCATTCGAAAAATTAATTTTTTTAGCCTAAAACCAGCTGTTTTTTTTGTAATGACACTCGAAACGAGATGCCATCATTGTTCTAGAAATTCTTTAAAAAGAAAAAATGTAATGACAAAATAATGTTGCGACAAGGTGTGTCGCATGGACAAAAAACGAGACTTTTTTTATGCAAAAAACTCAGCATAATGCTTGCAAGAGATTGAGATCGACCAAATCTATTTACTGAAGATACAGTAGTGAGACGGCTCAGCATCCTGTAAGACAAGAGATGTCAGCTGTCAAATGACGGAGGTTTTTATGTTAACAGCGAATTTAGCAACAATCGTTGGCCTGAGCTTGGTATCGGCGGCTGTGATTGCTGTTTTCTTCTCGCCTTATCGTCGCTGGTTAAGTTTTATGCTGGCGGGGATGCTGGTGTGGGGACTCATTGAAGTGATTCGATTTGGCACACAAACCATGTTTGAATTATCAGTGACCTATAGTTATTTAACGGCATTAATGGCCGCAATGGTGGTATTCACTTTAGTATTGTTACGTGAAGACCGCCGTGCAGAGCGTGCGATGGCAAAGCGCCAATGTATAGAGCACACGCCTGTATATGATGAAGAACAGCAATGTTCGAGCCGATAAGTGTCAGAACAAAATTTCAATGAAAATGCGCCTGAGGGCGCATTTTTTTATGAACGCATTAGTCCGATTTGAGATACAAAGCCTTACTTCTCAAAAGCCAAGTTATGGTAGGATGAAGCCAGTCAATTTTCCAACAATTACAATAGGCTTTAAGTCATGAAACTATCATCAATTCCTGTCGTAAAACTACCTTTAGTTGATGTCAGTACGGATCCACTTGATTTACTCGTGGCAGGTTTAGCGCTTCGTATGAAACAGCTTGCACGTACTAGCCCTAAATTCATTGAATTGGTTCATGAACGTCAATTCCGCATTCAAATCGGTACAGATTTGGGTGTTGCACGTCAAATTATTGTAAATAATGGACAGATTGATACTGTTTCAGGCGATGCGGAAAAAGCAGACTTTATTTTGCAATTTGCGGACAGCGAACAGGGCGTGAAAACCCTAATGAAAGGTGACCCAACAGCATTTATGACGGGTATGCAAAATGGCAGTATTAAAATGGAAGGTGATTTTGGTCTACTGGTCTGGTTTAACCAAGTGGCGAAGTTAATTCCACCTAAACTTCCAAAACCGGTTAAAGAAAAAATCAAAATCGCACGTGCGTTTATTAAAGAAAAAACCGGTAAATAATTTTAATTTTCGTTGAAAATTAACGTTTTTTTGGTAAAAATACCCCCACTTTTTAGGGGGTATTTTTATGAAAAAATTAATTACGTCGGGTTTAATTGCTGCATCATTAACAATGACAGGTTGTGCAAGTATCATTTCGGGGTCAACTCAAACTTTAACGTTTAAGTCAGTGCCAGATGAAGCATCGATTTCGATTACAAATAAAGCTGGAGAAAAAGTACATACTGGCATCACACCTGCAACTGTAACTTTAAAACGCGGTACAGGATATTTTAAACCAGCAGCTTATGAAGTAACGTTCAAAAAAGATGGTTTTCAAACAAAAACTGTGCAGGTAACAGGGACAGTAAATGGTTGGTATGTAGCCAATATTATTTTTGGTGGATTAATTGGTTTATTAATTGTTGATCCAGCTACTGGTGCAATGTATACATTGAATCCCGCTGATGTAAATGCTGTTTTAGACGCAAATCAAACAACAACGTCAAAGAAAAATGATCAGTCATTAACAGTCATGCTTGTGAAAAATATCCCTGTGGAAGTAATGCAACGTGCAAAACTGATTACAACCATTTAAGACCGTATTATTCTAGCTTGTGAAAAGCCCTCAAAAGAGGGCTTTTTTAATGCTTCAGTGGTTATTCAACTTCTAAATTAAAGGTCACTGGACCGTCATTAACCAAATGCACTTTCATGTCGGCAGCAAAGATGCCTGTTTGTACATGGTCATATTGGCGCTTGGCGTAATCGACCAGCTGTTCATACAGCGCTTTGGCATCGCTTGGCGGCATGGCAGGGCCAAAATCAGGGCGCAGGCCTTTTTGCGTTTGTGCCATCAGAGTAAATTGAGACACCAAGAGGATACCGCCGCCAGCTTGACTGACATTCCAGCCCATCTTGCCTTGTTCATCATCAAAAAAACGGTATTTCAAGATCTTATCGATCAGTTTTTTGCCCTTTTCTAAATCGTCAGCTTTACCAAGTCCTAAAAACACTAAAATACCGTGATTGATTTCACCCGTGATCTCACCATCGACCACCACTTTGGCTTCCAAAACACGTTGTAACAAGGCCCGCATAAATTCTTCCGAGTAGAAAATTGAACATAGGGCAGGGATTGTAGCAAAGACAGCATTCTTTCGAAGCGATGTTTAGAAAATTTTGGGCTCAAACATTTGAAAATTAACTGTATATTTTTTATAAATCTAACAATACGATTGAATTTATAAAAATAATCTGTTTTATCTATTTATTGAATGCCAGTATCTTTGCGTGGCAGGAAAGGTATTTAACAGAGAGATTAAGACGATGTTTAAGCGTTCTTTATTGGTTGCAATGTTAGCAACAGCAACAGCGGCGACTCAAGCAGCGCCATTAACTAAAGACAATGGTGCACCAGTAGGCGATAACCAAAACTCGATTACTGCGGGTCCAAATGGTTCAGTTCTACTTCAAGACGTACAATTGGTTCAAAAATTACAACGTTTTGGTCGTGAGCGTATTCCTGAGCGTGTGGTACATGCCCGTGGTACAGGTGCGTATGGTGAATTCGTTGCAACTAAAGATTTATCTGATCTCACCATTGCTTCATTGTTCAAAGCAGGTACTAAGACTCCAGTTTTCTTACGTTTCTCGACTGTAATTCACGGTAAACATTCTCCAGAAACTCTACGTGACCCGCACGGTTTCGCGATCAAGTTCTATACGCAAGAAGGCAACTGGGATTTAGTGGGTAACCAAACTCCAGTCTTCTTCATTCGTGATGCAATTAAATTCCCTGACTTCATTCACGCAATGAAGCCAAGCCCAATTGACAACGTTCAAGACGCAAACCGCGTATTTGACTTCTTGTCTAGCCAACCATGGGCAACCAATATGTTGACTTATGTGTATGGTAACCAAGGCGTGCCTACCAGCTACCGCGAACAAGACGGCTTTGGTGTACATGCGTACAAGCTTTATAACGACAAAGGCGAATACAAATACGTTAAATTCAACTTCCGCTCTAAACAAGGCGTGAAAGGTCTGAACGTTAAAGAAGCTGCTGAGCAACAAGGTAAAGATTTTAATCACTTGACTAACGATCTTTATAACAACATCAACGCTGGTAAATTCCCGAAATGGGATCTTTACATCCAAGTGTTAGATCCTAAAGATCTCAACAGCTTCGATTTCGATCCATTAGATCCAACTAAAATCTGGCCAACGAACTTAGTTCCAGAAACTAAAGTGGGTACGTTGACACTGAACCGTATGCCGAAAAACTTCTTCCAGGAAACGGAACAAGTGGCATTGGCTCCGGGCAACTTAGTACCAGGTATCGAGCCATCAGAAGACCGTCTGCTGCAAGGCCGTATCTTCTCTTACTCAGATACTCAAATGTACCGTTTGGGTGCGAATCACCAGCAAATTCCAGTCAACCGTCCATTGGTTAACGTGAACAACAACAACCAGGATGGTTCTATGAATGTTGGCGGCACTTCATCGAACGTGAACTACGAGCCAAGCCGTATTGAGCCAAAACCAGCGACTGCGAAAGCGCGTGCGGTTGAAACGCCGCTTTCTGGCACAGTTCAGCAAAAAGGCGTGAAAGAGCAAAACTTCAAGCAGGCGGGTGAGCTTTACCGTTCATACTCTGCGAAAGAGAAAGAAAACTTGATCATGAACTTGGCGGCTGACCTTGGCAACGTGAAAGATTCAGAAACCAAGCACATCATGCTGTCTTACTTCTACAAAGCAGACGCTGACTACGGTACGCGTATGACTAAAGCAGTAAACGGTAACCTTGCAACTGTAAAAGCTAAAGCAGCACAACTGAAAGACTAATTTCGATCAGTCTGAAGGATTGGTAACTAGGGTCTAGAACGTTACCTCAAAAAAGTCCTATGAAGCTCCATACCTTTCCTGCACCCTATGGGGAGTTTCATAGGCACTCCTTAAATATTCATTTTTATGAAATGAATCATTTCTAATTCAATTCTACATTCGTTTTCTGTTGGAGTTCATCATGAAAGTTATGCAGCATTTGACTTTAGCCAGTCTTCTTGCGTTTGGTTCCGCATTCGCAAACGTGGCAATCGCGGAAGATATCTCCCCCGCTAAAGCAACTGCAAGCGATCAGATGACCTCACAACAGGAATTGATCGCAATCTTCTTTGCAGCAGCCAAAACTGGCAATGAAGAAGTCATCAATGAATTTCTTAAGCACGGTTTTCCGGTCGATGTGCGCAATGCTTCGGGTTTTACACCACTGATGATGGCGACCTATTATGGTCATCAAAATATTGTGACTCGTTTGCTAGAACAAGGTGCAGACCGCTGCGCACGTGACAATAAAGGCAACACCGCATTGATGGGTGCCATGTTTAAATTAGAATGGGCGATTGCAAAGCAATTACGCCAAGTGGATTGCGATGCAAATGCCAAAAAAATGGGGCAAAAGACTGCAGAACAGTTTGCGCGTGAATTTGGTCAAGAAGAAAAATATCGACAGTTACTCAAAAAATAGTGAGCTTGATCGCGCTCAGCTTCAGCAAAAAAATTGAAAAAAGTCGATGAATCGCGGTGATTTATAAGTTATTCCACTAAATCAATCGGCTTTTTATCAATAAAGTATGCTTTAATGCAAAGAGTTGATAAAAACTGAAAGTCTTTATGTCTCCAATCATCCAATCCTTATTAGACACAGATCTGTATAAATTCACCATGCTTCAGGTGGTGTTACACAAATTTCCGCAAACCCATAGTGTGTATCACTTTCGTTGCCGTAACTTGGATGATACAGCCTATCCACTGGTTGAAATTTTGGATGATTTAAACATGCAGCTCGACATGCTTTGTCAGTTGAAGTTTAAAGAAGATGAATTGCAGTATTTACGCAGTTTACGTTTTATTAAAAGCGATTTTGTTGATTATCTTGAATTATTTCAGCTTAAACGCCGTTTTATTAAAGCGGGTATTGATGATGAAGGTCGACTGGACATTTGGGTAGAAGGCCCAATGGTTCAAGCGATGATGTTTGAAATCTTTGTTTTAGCCATCGTCAATGAATTATATTTCCAACGTATTCGTACACCAGAAGTTTTAGCCGAAGGTGAGCGCCGTTTGCAACATAAGATTGCCTTGCTGAAGCAGTATGAAGCACGGCAAAATCCAAATGATCCACCATTCTTGGTCTCTGATTTTGGCACGCGTCGTCGTTATAGTTATGCATGGCAAAAGCATGTAATTGAAGAATTAAATCAGGCTTCACCGTATATTTTCCGCGGTACAAGTAATGTTCTGATTGCCAAAGACTTGAACATTACTCCAATTGGTACAATGGCGCATGAGTTCCTACAAGCATTCCAAGCGCTTGATGTTCGTCTACGTAACTTCCAGAAGTCTGCGCTAGAAACATGGGTACAGGAATACCGCGGTGACTTAGGAATAGCCTTAACGGACGTTGTCGGTATGGATGCGTTCCTACGTGACTTCGATTTGTACTTTGCCAAACTATTCGACGGTTTACGTCATGACAGTGGCGACCCGTATGAATGGGGCGATAAAGCCTATGCACATTACAAAAAGCTTAAAATTGACAGTAAAACCAAAATGCTGACTTTCAGTGATGGCTTGAACATTGAAAAAGCTTGGGATTTACACAATTACTTTAAAGACCGTTTCCAAGTGAGTTTTGGTATTGGCACCAACTTGACCAATGATATGGGACAAACTGCACTGAATATCGTGCTGAAGTTGGTTGAATGTAATGGTCAATCTGTGGCAAAAATTTCAGATAGTCCGGGTAAAACCATGACGGATAATGATACTTTCTTAGCGTATCTACGTCAGGTGTTTGACATCTCTGAAGTTAGCGCTTAAACACAGCATTAGATAAAAATAAAAAAGCCGAATCAATGATTCGGCTTTTTTATATCTAAAATATTGCTAAAGGAATGCAAAAATTCAGAATAATAGTGAAAATGACTTATGCTAAGATCGAATTTAATCGCACAAAATACAACACGAACAACGATGACAGCATCTACACTGAATTTTGGTCTGCTGATTGAAGCGGAAGAATTGGTTCCACATCTTGGTAATGAAAAACTACGGATCGTCGATTTGAGTCGTCGTTCGGTTTATGACCAATTGCATATTCCACATGCACTGCATGTGCAGCCGAAACTGTTAGTGCGCCAAGAAGAACAAGCGATGGGGCTTTTACCTGACCAAGCCGGTTTAGAACAGCTCATCAGCTATCTGAATATCAGTCCAGAACATCATGTAGTAGTGTATGACGATGAAGGTGGGGCATGGGCTGGTCGACTGATTTGGAACTTACATTGCCTCGGTTTTGAAAATACCAGTCTCCTCAATGGTGGCATCCATGCTTGGCTTGGGGCAGGCTTACCGACCTCGTCTGAAATTGAGCAATTTGAACCCGTGAGCCCATTGGTTGAAGTAAGTGCAGAGGCGCGTGCTCAGTATCAAACAGATTATGATGAGCTATTGGCTCGTGTGCAGCAGGAGCAAATCCAAGTATGGGACTGCCGTACCGAAGATGAATATACAGGCCTACGTTTGGCTGCGCGACGCGGCGGTCACATTCCGGGGGCACGACATTTCGAATGGAGTACTGCCCTTAACCGGGAAAATCATTTAAAATTGCATCCTTTAGAACGCACACAACAACGCTTAGAACAATTGGGATTCAATTTAAACGAACCTGTGGTGGTATATTGTCAGTCCCATCATCGGTCGGGCCTAGCTTATATACTGGGACGTTTACTCGGTTGGAATATTCGAGCTTATGATGGTGCGTGGAGCGAGTGGGGCAACCGACTCGATAGTCCTGTGATCACCGGAGAGTTGCCGTCTTGAGCCTTACATCTCAGTTAAAAAAACAAATTTTTATTCAAGCTCAGCGTGTTGTTCCGCAGCACAAATTATCGCGTATCGTCGGTAAATTGGCTGCAAGTGAAAACCCTGTGGTGAAAAATGCCGTGATTACCGCATTTAAAGCGCAGTATGGCATCGACATGTCGATTGCTGAGCAAAGCAATGCCTTAAAATTTAAATCATTCAATGAATTTTTCACTCGCTCTTTAAAAGAGGGTGTGCGTGAAATTGATAGCAATGCCAATAGTGTTGTTTCACCCGCAGATGGTGCAATTTCTCAACTGGGTAAAATTGAAAATGGTGACGTATTTCAGGCCAAAGGGCAGAAGTTCACCGTTGAAAACCTGATTGCCGATCCACAATTGGCAGAGCCGTTTAAAAATGGGCAGTTTGCTACGGTTTATTTGTCACCAAAAGATTACCACCGTGTACATATGCCATTTGCAGGGACATTGACAGAAACTTTGTATGTACCGGGTGAATTATTCTCTGTAAACCAAACCACTGCTGAAAATATTCCGGGTTTATTCGCTCGTAATGAACGCATGGTCTGCTTATTTGATACAGAAGTTGGTCGTATGGCGGTCGTACTGGTAGGCGCAATGATCGTGGCAGGTATTGAAACCGTGGCTACAGGTAAAGTTAAACCGACAGGGCGTTTGGAACTGAATCAACACGATTTATTCTTAGAAAAAGGTGCAGAATTGGGCCGTTTCTATTTAGGTTCAACAGCGGTTGTGTTGTTTGAAGAAAACAAAATGCAATGGGATGCGACCTTTAAAGCCAACTCGACTGTGGTGATGGGCGAAGCTTTAGGGCATACCATTTAATGAATTCCCTGTCCCTTTAGGAGAGGGTTAGGGAGAGGTTTTTGAGCTAAGCTGATGTATTCAAAAAAGAATCCCTTCTAATCTCCCTTTATTAAAGGAATGAATAAAAAAAAGCGCCATCAGGCGCTTTTTTTTAATTTCAAAATTTAGCGTTTTACGACAATCGAGTCGATACTGCTATGACGTAAAGTTTGCTGTGCAATCACAGCAGCTTCTTGTGAATCATAGGGGCCAGACACAACGCGATACCAAACTTTGCCGTTTTCATTACTTTGAATCACATCGGCAGATAAACCGTTCAAAATAATTTCAGCACGTCGTGCATCGGCTTGATCAGGATCATCATAACTGCGCACTTGCAGAATATAACTTGCAGCAACAGGCGCAGTTTCTGTGGTTTCTAGTCCAAGCTCTGTGGTTTCAACTGGCTTTTGTTCTGGTGCATCAACAATCACCACCGTTTCTTTATTTTCGGTTTCTGGAACAGCTTGTTCAGGAATTGGCGTCACTTGTTGCTGAGGCAATAGGTCGTAGAAACGATAGTCTTTATTGGTTTCTTCTTGGTAGTGTTCAGAGGTAATTTGACCTTTTGGCTTCACAGGCTCCCAAGGTTTCCAAAGCATGAGCGCAACTAAGAAACTCAACACGATTAAAATGATGACAAGTGTACCTAGCCATGCTGGAATCAATGGTTTTTTAGGCTTATTTGGCCGATCAGATACACCGCGCTGCGTTTTTCCAAACACGTGGAAACCTCATTTAATTTTAATTGTCACGAACCACTTTGGGGCAGCCCAAAGTAGCAAGTCTTGATTGTTATATATTACATGAGTGTCATCAGGAATTTGTTTAATTTTCACAATTTCAGCACAGCCAAGATGACACGGACATATTGCTGAATATAAACGAAATACAGGCTCATTTCGAGCCTGTATTGAAAAGGATTCTTTTTAGCACAATGCAATTGATGACGCTTAAACCCATGCGCTGTGTTTGTGCATGGGCGATGCCGATGAATTTCTATTGTGCTCGCAACATAAAGGGTTGCTTACATGCTTTCAGGCGCACTCACACCCAATAATTCAAGACCATTGCGTAAAACTTGCTGTACGTTTACAGACAGTAATAAGCGAGCTTGAGTCAGTTCTGCATCATCACCCAAGACTTTATTTTCGTTGTACCAACCATGGAACAACGCCGCCAACTCTTTCAAGTAGTTACCCACTTGGTGTGGTTCATAGCTGTTTGCTGCACGAACCACAATTTCAGGGTAAGCCGCAAGTTTAGCAAGAACTTCAGTTTCAGCTTCTAACTCAAGTTTAGCTGCAAATTGACGTGCAGCTTCAGCAGAGAATTGAACGTCTGTCGCAGCAGCTTTTTCGAGCATACGGCAGATACGTGCGTGTGCGTATTGGATGTAGTACACCGCATTGTCTTTACTTTGAGACACAGCAAGGTCTAAGTCGAAGTCAATGTGTTGTTCTGATTTACGCATGACATAGTAGAAACGAGCAGCATCGTTGCCCACTTCTTTACGTAAGTCGCGTAAAGTCACGAATTGACCTGAACGAGATGACATTTGAACCATCTCGCCGCCACGCCATAGGCTCACAAATTGAACCAAAAGCACCGTCAATTTTTTAGAATCATAGCCAAGCGCATCAATCGCTGCTTTCACACGTGCAATATAACCGTGGTGGTCTGAACCCCAAATATCAATGATATCGGTATAGCCGCGTTGTTGTTTATTTAAGTGATAAGCAATGTCGGATGCGAAGTATGTAGTTTGACCATTACGACGTTTCACAACACGGTCTTTTTCATCACCAAAATCAGTTGATTTGAACCAGATGTTGCCATCTTTTTCGTATAAGAAACCACGTTGATCGAGCATTTGTAATGCTTCATCAATTTTTTCAGTCAAGGTTGCTTCGCTGAACCATTGATTGAAAGTCACGCCAAATTCACCGAGGTCATCTTTAATGTCATCAAGAATGGCTTTCAGCGCAGCTTGATGGAACACACGGTAACCCGCAGCCAAATGGTTTTGTGAATTATGAATTAGGCCATCAATGTGTTTTTCTTTATCGCCTGAAACAACGACTTTATTGCCTTCGCTATCGAGTTCAGCGGCATATTGCACATCTTCTGGAACATCTTTGTAGATGTCGGCAACAGGGCGTACATAAGCATCGCCATCTTTGTCGATAATGCTTTGTGCGATTTCTTTAACGTAGTCGCCTTGATATGCATTTTTAGGGAAGACCAGTTGTTGACCGGTCAATTCTAAATAACGCAAGTAAGTCGATGTCGCCAAGATATCCATTTGACGGCCAGCATCGTTGACATAGTATTCACGGTCAACTTTAGCACCTGTTGCTTCAAGAAGATTGGCAACGGTCATACCGTAAGCTGCGCCACGACCATGACCAACGTGTAGGCTAGACGTTGGGTTGGCTGAAACGAATTCCACTTGAACACGTTTTTCAGCATTGGCCTGTGTGCGACCGAACTGATCTTTCTGAGCTTGAATTTGGTCTAAGACAGCAAAACGTTGGTCAGCATTTAAAAAGAAGTTAATAAAGCCAGGACCTGCAATTTCTGCTTTGCTGATATCTGCGACTTCTGGAAGATTTGCCAGAATTTTTTCGGCTAAATCACGCGGCTTCATACCTGCAGCTTTAGAGGCAATCATGGCAATGTTTGACGCAAAGTCACCGTGGCTTCGGTCTTTGGTTCGGGTCAAATTGCTAGTATTGTTCCAGTCATTTGGGAGTACACCTTCAGCTTGAAGGGATTGCACTGCATGATCGAGCGCTGCTTGTATTGCCGTATTCATAATCAGTCGAAAAATAAATGTCGCAGAAAAACGGTAAATATAGCAAATTTCAGGCTCTTTAGGTGAACCCATTTGTTGCGAATAAAAAATATTCGATAAAAGTGAAGCATTGCTTATATCGAAGTAAAACGATATAAGTGGTTTAGCGATTCAGGATCACTGCTTGAGTATATGGACATGTCACAACCCACCCCTAAAATTTTTGGCAATGTGCCGAAGTTAGCTGCACGCTGGGCGCTGATTATCGTGCCGTTTATTTTGTCTTGTCTCATGAGCGGCATTATTTCGTTTATTAATATGCTCAGAAATTTAGGTTGGTTTGAGGGTTTTCTTACCCTATGGCTGCATAATTGGATGATTTCTTGGGCAATTGCTTTTCCCATTGTGCTGATTTTATTGCCGTTTGTTCGAAAATTTACAGGCCTGTTGGTCGATATGTCAGGGCCACAGCCACCTGCAAAATAAGCCTGCATGTAAGTCACAGCTGAGTCAAAAGGTGACTTACTGCATTTTGCCTTGAATATTTATAAGCTATCGCGACAACTTACGGCTTTAGAGAGTAACTCGGCTTTGTTGTTTTGGAAGGTATAGAGTTTTGAGGAATTAAACACTTTAATGACTTTGGCCTGAGCGACAGCGGTTTTAAAGCTTTGGAACTTTTGCTGATGGGCTGTCTCAAACGGATTTCCAAAGTTTTTATTGTCGAGCAGAATTTGAATTTGCCCCACATTTGTATCATGTGCTTTTAGGATCTCTTGGCCATCCGCGTTGCTTATACTGAAAGTTGGGCGCTGAGTGCTGATTTTGCAATTTAATTTGAAGCTCAAAGTGAAATTATCTGCCGATTTATTTTTGAGGGTAGATGTGCCTTGTTGATCATTTTCAATATAGATCCACTGATTTTTCGGCATATTGGTCAGTAGGGTTTCTAACTGTTGTTGGGTACTTTTGCTGATATCGACTGTGCCTTTTTTATCGATTTCAGGGGCTTTTTCTTTACCGAGCATGCCCATCACTTTGTCGCTGACTGTGCTACTGGTTTTGGAAATGGTCTGGCAAGCGCTTAAGCTACTAATAATCAGAATGAAAGGTAGGGTATAGATGGCAGGTAAGTGCATAGATTTTATTGTTCTATTAAATTTTCGGATCGGCAAAGTTTAACGGTTCTACGCATAAAGCTCAAACCTGCGGCCAATCTCCTTTGAGGAGGACTGCTGCAGGCGGCTAAAGCAGCCATTCTACACAGGCACGAATAATCCCTAGTGCGAGGCCAATAAAGCCACCGACCACGACACCATTGACTCGAATCATATGCAAGTCGCCACCGACTTCGTTTTCGATCTTATCGATCATTTCACGTGAGTCCCATTCATGTATACGTTCACTGATAAACCGAATAACTTTTTCGCTATATTGATCGGAGAGATTGATGGCAATATCACTCATTTTTTCATTCAGCAATTGGCGTACAGCGACATTAGAGACAATATTTTCGCCCACTTGTTGAATGGCGACACGTAGGTTTTGTGCAATCCCAGAGTCGGGTTTTTCTAAATCAGAACGAATCGCGTCGCATAAAATCACCACTGCGCCACTGATAAAATTCAACATTTGTGGACTATCGAGCATGGCGTCTTTGGTGCTATTCAGGCGTTGGCTGGCAACACTCTGATTGTCCGCCAGTTGCTGCATAAGCTGCTGTGCCATGTCTTCGATTTTACGGCGCCACGGATGTTCATGGTCGGCAAGCATGGACTCGACACGACTGACCAGTGAATCAATGGTGCGCTGTTGTACATCAATACCAATCCAACTCGCACCTTTGGCGAGCTTCCAAACTCCAAGTTCTTTAAACAATTGACGTGATAAATCACGGGTTTGTTCAGGGTGTTGTAGCATCCAATCATGGGCTAAATCCAGTCCACGTTGCAGGACATCTTGATGGAAGTCATTTTCTAAAACTGCCCGTAGCATTTCACTGGCAAGATGGTTGACTTGCGTATTGCGTACCCATTGCACGCTGTTATTTTGGATAAATCGTCCAATTTGTTCCTGACCGACAAATTCGAAAATTTTCGGTACCGTTTGCTGAATGACTTGGGTCACTTGAGCATTATTGTGCGGATTGGCCAACCATTTCCCGACGGCAAGAGAGAGATCCGTCTCCGCTAAGCTTTTTTCAACCACTTGTGGTGAAAGAAAATTCTCCTGAACAAAGCGGCCCATTGACTCGGCAATGCGTGCTTTATTACGAGGAATAATTTCTGTGTGGTCACGTAAAAATTTAGGAATCGGAATCCGACCAAAGGGATTGCGAAATAAAACGGTTATCGCATACCAGTCTGCCAAACCACCAACCACTCCAGCTTCTGCTGAAAGCATCAAAATATGAATGAGCCAGACGTATTCGGGCAGCAATTTAGCTGCGATCATCAATGCAATCCACGCCAGCACAGCCACCACCAAAGCAATGGTGGCAAAGCGTTTACTGCGTTGCAGACTGGGTGAAACAGCGGGCTGTTCAATTGGGTTCATCAATGATCGGGTCTCTATGGGTTGACTTATTTGGTGGCAGGCTCAGCAGCTACAGGCAAAGGATTTCCTTGGCTGTCTAAACCATATTTAGCCCCGAGTGACTGCAAAATCAAGCGAGCATCAAAGGCATCCTGAGGGGCTTTGGCACGATCTTTATAGCAAGTAATACTGTAGGAAACTTGAGTTGGATCGAGTGTGACCACCTGTGGAACGTCATAAAACGGGCCTGGCCAAAAGCCGGGATGGCGACGGTAATAGCCATATGGATAAGGCATAGGGTCTGGGTAAATCACTGCTTGGCGCGGCGGTTTTTGACTCCGGTTACTCGGGTCATCCATGACTTTAAAATATTGAAAGCCATTGTGTAGGGTGGTTTGAGCAGCTTTAACCAAGGTGATTTCTTCGGCAGTGCCATAGCTCATATTGGGTCTAGCTTGGAAGCTAATCCGATAGCTTTGAGCATTTAATGGCGTTGCAGTATAACGACCCAATTGTTCGAAGGTTAAAGGCTTCGATGGGGTGCTTGCACAGCCGGTGAAGCCCAGTGCTGCGGTCATGGCTGCTGCGATAATGAGTTTGTTCATGCGCATACTCCTGTTCAGTCGGTTCTTGGCAAGGGGAGATACTGGCCAAAAGCCGTCAATTAAAAGCTAGAATTGGGCTGGGTTAAAAATTCCAATTCCTCTGCTGTAGATGTTCTGCCCAATACCGCATTGCGATGCGGGTAACGTCCAAATCGATCGATAATCACTTTATGCTTTTTTTCAAATTCTAAGTTGATCGGATTGCCCAGTTGCTCAAATAATTTTAACGCGCTTTGATGGATTTTTGTCGATTCGCTATGCATAAAGGGCATATATAAAAATGAGCGCTGTTCAGGGCTTAATTGTAGATCTAAACCCTGCGCGATGGCTTCTTGTGCAAGCGCCAAAGCCAGTGCATCTTGGGCAAAAGCCAAGCCAGAGTCACGGAATAAATTTCGCGAAAACTGATCTAAAACAATAATTTCAGCCAAGCGACCTTCGGCTGTGGTGCGCCATTGCCACAGTTCTGCTTGACTGGCCGCTTGATGGATGTCTTTAAACTTTTTTTCGATTAAAACATCAAAATTATTGCTTTTAGCGAACCAATTAGGCTGATTTTCTGGGTTAAACCAAAATTCGAGAATATCTTGATAATTCATAAGTTTTAAGCATTATTAGCATATATTTGTTTATAAAATCACAAATTTCAAATGTCATATAGAGTAAGTTTGTGATAAAAAATTGCCAAAATAAAATCACGGTTTGTCTCAAAACTATACAGTGGGTCATTTGCCCACTTCAAATCGCGTTATACTGATATAAACTGATGATTTTATTTTAGTAGTTTCTTCCATTTAAGCGAGATAGCAATGAGTCAACCCGAATCGACCTCTCAAGACATTTTACCGACTTGGGTAGATTCTTCGCTGATTAAAGGAATGTTGCGCGGTATTGAGCGTGAAAGCTTGCGTATGCAAAGCAACGGTTTCTTGTCTCAGGCCGACCATCCCCAAGCTTTGGGTGCGGCTTTGACTCATCCGCATATCACGACAGACTATTCTGAAGCTTTAATGGAATTTATCACGCCGCCAAAAGAAACCATTACAGAGGCGTTGAACTATCTGGAAGATATACATGCTGTTGCGCATACGCATTTAGAACATGGTGAAAAACTTTGGCCGTTGTCGATGCCATGCATGTTGGATAAAGACGAAGACAGTATTCGTTTAGCGCAATATGGCAGCTCGAATATTGGGCGCTTTAAAACCTTGTACCGTCGTGGTTTAGGGGTGCGTTATGGTCGCCGGATGCAGACCATTTCAGGGGTGCATTATAATTTATCCTTCCCAGATCATTTCTTTGAAGCACTTCAACAGCATGAAACTGACGACGCCCTCAAGGCATTGAGCTTACAGGATTATCGCAGTCATCGTTATTTCGGCCTGATCCGTAATTTTATTCGTTTAACGCCATTGGTGATGTTTTTGGTTGGGGCGAGTCCGTCGGTGTGTAAATGTTTTATGACTGGACGTGAACATCAGCTGTTACCGCTCTTAAAAGGCACGCTATTTTTACCCTATGCAACGGCGCTGCGTATGGGAAATTTTGGCTATCAAAATTCAGCACAAAAACAGTTAGGGATTCACTACAACGACATTCAGGCGTATTTGGAAGGTTTGCAAAAAGCGGTGCATACCCCGTATGCCGCATTTAGTCATTTAGGTTTAAATGATGAACAGGGTGAACCGATTCAAATTAATGACCACGTGTTGCAAATTGAAAATGAATACTACAGTTTGGTTCGTCCGAAACAAGTGCCACAGGATGGTGAAACACCATCTGAAGCCCTGCAAAATCGTGGTGTGGGTTATGTGGAATTACGCGCAGTAGACGTCAATCCTTATAGCCCAATTGGGATCAATGAAGACACGGCAGGCTTGCTCGAAGTGGTGGCTTTATACTGTTTATTGCAAGACAGCCCAGCATTGTTAGATGCCGAACAAAATGAAATTGAGAAAAATCAGGCGGAAGTAGTAAACCGTGGTCGTGCGCCAAACGCAGTGATTTTACAGCAAGGTCAGGCGATTCCAATTGAAACATGGTGTCGTACACATGTTGCAGCGATGCAACCGTTGGCTGAATTGCTGGATGATTCTTACAACACAGATATTTACACTCAGGCAATGGCTGTGATGCAATCACGCATCGATGAAGTCGATGAAACATTGTCGGCACGTATGATTAGCGATACTTTAGAACAAGGTGGAACTTGGGGCTTTGGTAGCTTTATGGCCTTACAACATGCTGAAGTGTATGAGCAGCATGTCTTGAGCCCTGAAACTGCAGCATATTTTGCACAAGCTGCTGAGCAGTCTTTAGAAAAACAGGCTCAACTTGAGCAAGATTGCACCTTGAGTTTTGAAGAATATTTGAAAAACTTTAGATAAAAAATTTTAAGAGGATTTACCATGAAATGGAGTTTCCGCTTCGTGAGTGGTTTGTTGTTTTTAGCCAGCGTGATCGGTATGTCTTTTGCGCTGTTTTTAGAACATGTACAAGGCTTAGAACCTTGTCCGTTATGCGTATTCCAACGTATTGGTTTGATTGGACTCGGCATCATTTCATTGATTGCATTGATTCACAATCCAGCATCGAATTGGGGTAAACGCATTTACGCATTGTTGGGGACACTATCAATTCTATGGTCTGCTGGGGTGGCTGCGCGTCATATTTGGCTGCAAAACTTACCGCCAGACAAAGTACCTAGCTGTGGCCCAGGACTGGATTATTGGGTAGAAACGCTGCCTTTAAAATCGGTCTTTGAGCAAGTACTGACCGGCTCTGGTGAATGTGCCAAAGTGGATTGGACCTTCTTGGGACAATCCTTACCGGTTTGGTCATTGGTGTTTTTTGCAGTCTTAACTTTGCTTAGTCTTTGGCAGTTATTGCGTAAATACCCAAGCAAACCAGTGCCACGTTTACGTGATAAATTTTAATTCTATGATGTAAAAAAAAGCCCTCAGTTGAGGGCTTTTTTTACGCATACACATGGTAGAAATTTTACTTTAGGTTAGGGCAATGCCTTCCATACTTTCCAAGTCCATCATAAATTCATAGATATGATCACAAGCTTTATCGTCATTGTTTGGATAGAACCAATGCACGATTTGCTCGGCCACTTGAGGGTGATGCTGAATTTCAAAATGGTTCAGGCCATAAAAAATCGCTTTATGTGAATCTGGCACTTTAAGCTGATAACGTGCATTTGGGTGTTCCCCTAAGGCACTTTTCACGCTGACCAAGTAATCTCCAATCACATGTCGCGTTTTATTGCGACGATGTTCATATTCAATGGTCCCTGCCACGAGGTAGGTATTGATATGTGATGGAATCGGGGCAGGTTTACGGTTGTCGTCCATGAGTCCAATGCGGACATCATTATGTTCCCAATCGTCATCACGCACGCTGCCATAGCGCAAATCTAAAATGCCGTTACTGCGAATATTCACCACGTGACCTACGATTTTGACCAAGGGGAAACGCCCCAATTGATCTTGCAAATGAAATCCGACACGTTCAAGTACCGCACCATGATGTGGTGAGCCCAAGCAGACTAGATTTTCAACTTGATGAATCCATTGATACATATTTTGTTTGCCATAAAAAATGGCACTACGGGACACTAAGCCCCCCATACTATGACCAATTAAGTCGATACTGGTAATACCTGGGTTGCGACGAACCAAATCTTCTAATGTATTGGCAAGGCTGCGGCCATTGGTCGAAATACGACGACCCGTGTTGTAATTTAAATACAGCATGGTGTTGTGGTCACGTTGTGACAGTAATTTTTCACCAATGCCGCCATATTTGGCTGTCGACCATGACAGATGATTCATGCAGAGCCCATGAATCAACAGGGTAATACGACCGGTTAATTCGCCTTTTTGTACCGCACCATAATGGTCGTAAACCACCATTGGTAAGGCCATCGGGTTGTGATATTTCAGTAAATAGTCGCCCAAGACCCCATTCAGCGCGCCCACTAAAAAATGTAAAGACGGCGTGAGCGGTTTGTCGTGTAAGCGTGGGAATTTTTCAATAATGCTACGCAGCGTTGGTGCGAGTAAATAATTGCCATAATTGAAAAAGGTGTTGTAAGAAAATTCGTAAATCCGTGCAATGGTCGGCTGCTTATGAAAGGCTTTCGAGCCTTGTTCGCTCATTCCAAAAATACTGATTAAAATTTCACGTTGAATGTTTTTGATCAAGTCATGCACGACATCACTAAAACGCATTGTCACGAGTTGTGCCAAACCTTCCAGCACATCTGCTTGACTGGGTGGTGTGCGGTCCCATTTACAATAGGTTTCATGCAATGGTGTTAAGCTAGGCATAATGTTCCTATCCTTACATTCAATGCTATCCCTCGATTGTATTTATTACTGGAATAGCCTGAAGTTTCATTGTTTATTTTATAAAATTCTCACGAACAGCTTTTACAATACCGATAACAGACCTGTCGGTGAATGCCTTTTGTCTGACAATTTTACTAAAAATTCAAATTTAGAAAATGTGACGCAGTTAGCACTTATATGCCACTTTTAAAGCAATTTAAAGATCAATTTGGAATCAAAATGATGAATATTGTGTATTTGCATGGTTTTCAAAGTAACTCAAATTCAGTGAAAGGACAGATATTGCGGCGCTATTGTGCAAACTTAATTGGTGTGCACGTACATTTGCCAGATTTGAATATGCCACCGCTACAGGTAATGCAGCAGATGTCAGAGCTGATAGAAGGTTTGGATGATGTGGTTTTGGTGGGGAGTAGTTTAGGTGGTTTTTATGCGACGCAGTTGATGGCACGGCATCACATTCCTGCGGTGCTCATCAATCCTGCGGTCTATCCATGGCAATTATTTCGTGATTTATTTGGCGAGACGGCATTGCCTTATCAGGTGACTGAAACGTGGTGCTTGGATGATGCACAGCTCAATCAAATGCAGGCTTTGGCTGTATCTAAGATTGAAAATGCAGATCAACTGTTGGTCTTGCTCCAACAAGGTGATGAAACCTTGGATTATCGAGATGCTGCTGATTTTTATAGTGCGGCTCAAGCCGGTATGGCTATGCTGATCACTGAGGTGGGAGGAACACATGGCATGGATGATTTTGCAGAAAAAATACCGATGCTCTTGCAGTTTTTGTCCGATGCTGTCAAAAATATGCCTAAATAAAATGATCCAATCCAAATGCTGAAAAGCTAGATCCAACATACAAAAAATGGGCAGTTACGACATCATTTGACGTTTAAATTGTTTAAGAAAATGGCGGCTGATCGCAAGAGATATGCATTTTAATAAAAAAGCATATACTGTAGCGCTTGAAGAAATGTTTTAACCAAAAAAGCAGGGAATTTTGCAACGTGACGCAATATACGGCTCAATCACTTGAAGTTTTATCTGGCCTAGATCCGGTACGTCGTCGTCCGGGGATGTATACAGACACTACACGACCAAACCATTTGGCGCAGGAAGTGATAGATAACGCCGTCGATGAAGCGCTTGCAGGACATGCCAATAAAATTACCGTGACAGTGTATAAAGATGGCTCATTGTCAGTTGAAGATAATGGTCGTGGGATGCCAGTTGACATCCATCCTGAGTATGGTCAAAGCGGGATTGAAATCATTCTGACCAAACTACATGCCGGCGGTAAATTCAGCACAGACAATTATCAATTTTCAGGTGGTCTGCATGGTGTGGGGATTTCTGTCGTCAACGCATTGTCCAACCGTGTTGAGGTGGAAGTTCAACGTCATGGCAACCTGTATAAAATGGCCTTTGAACACGGTGAGCCAGTTGCGCCACTGGAAGTTTTAGAAGGTAAATGTGCCAAACGTGCGACTGGAACAACCGTGCATTTTTGGCCTGAAGCGAAATATTTTGACTCGCCTAAATTTGCGCTGAAAGCCTTAAAACACAACTTAAAAGCCAAGGCTGTTTTGGCGGCAGGCTTGCAGATTATTTATATCGATCAAATCAACAACGAAAAGATCGAATGGCAATTTGAAAATGGTCTGGTTGACTATTTGATGGATGAACTGCAAGACCGTGACATCGTTCCTGCCCCTGCATTTGTGGCGACCGGTGAGGCAGAGCGTGCCAGCGCTGAGTTTGCGATTTGTTGGAATGTGGAAGGTGGTGAGTCCATTCAAGAGTCGTATGTCAACCTCATCCCGACTGCGCAAGGCGGTACCCATGTCAATGGTTTACGTTCGGGTGTGACAGATGCGATTCGTGAATTCTGTGAATTACGGAATTTATTGCCACGGAATATGAAGCTATCTGCCGAAGATGTCTGGGATGGCGTCAACTTTATTCTGTCTTTGAAATTCCAAGAGCCACAATTCTCAGGTCAGACCAAAGAACGACTTTCAAGCCGTGAAGCCTCTGGTGTGGTGTTAAATATTGCCAAAGATGCTTTTGCACTGTGGCTGAATCAAAACTCCGATATTGCTATGCAACTGGCTGAAATGGTGATTGCTAAGGCTGGTCGCCGTTTAAAAGCTGCGAAAAAAGTTGAACGTAAAAGGATCGTTTCCGGCCCAGCTTTGCCGGGTAAACTGGCTGACTGTGTGGGCCATACCCTCGAAGAATCAGAACTGTTTATTGTGGAAGGGGATTCTGCAGGTGGTTCTGCCAAACAAGCACGTGATAAGAACTTCCAAGCGATCATGCCAATCCGTGGTAAGATTTTAAATACTTGGGAAGTGTCTTCAGACGAAGTTTTGGCATCGCAAGAAGTACATGATATTGCGATTGCGATTGGTGTAGATCCGGGCAGTGATGACTTGTCAGAACTACGTTATGGCAAGATTTGTATCTTGGCCGATGCCGACTCAGATGGTTTGCACATTGCAACGTTACTCTGTGCATTGTTCGTCAAACATTTCCATACTTTGGTTGAGGAAGGACATCTGTTTGTGGCGATGCCACCGCTGTTCCGTATAGATGACAATAAAGATGTGCACTATGCCTTGGATGAAGATGAACTAGAAAGCATCTTAAAGAAATGTAAAACCAAAAATCCTCAAATCACACGATTTAAAGGATTGGGCGAGATGAACGCGAGTCAGCTGCGTGAAACGACTATGGATCCCGATACACGTCGTTTAGTGCAACTGGACTTGGATGACGTACAGTTTACTTCATGTTTACTCGACAAATTATTGGCGAAGAAGCGCTCTTCAGACCGTAAATATTGGTTGGAACAGAAGGGTAATTTGGCCGATTTAGCGGTTTAAAATTGCAACAAGGAAAAAACCACGCAAGTGGTTTTTTTTTGCTTCAAATTTAGGAAAAGCTGCATGATTTGTGTGCCAAAACACCGTGTTTTTTGAAAAACGTCGCAAAATTGTTCAATTATAGGTCAAATGTTGGATACAAGTTTGTATGCATCTTTGCGGTGATTTTACGATTTTTGAATCGACCCATAAAAAATTAAAAGCAAATTTTATGATTGTAACTATGTGAAAAATAACATTTAAAAATAAATAAAAGCACTCAATCAAAATAAAAAATAAGGCTTGGCACAGTTATTGAATTGCTCTGTTGTGATGAAAGACAACAAATGCATTTTAAAAATGTGAATTACAAGCTTAGGTTGGGAGTGTGAATAATGTTTCAACGCAATGTATTTGCTAAAAGTATTTTAGCGGCAACGATGACTGGGGCGATTGCTTTAACGGGCTGTTCAAAACCTGCAGAAGAAAAAACAGAAAGCGCTACATCAGAACCAAAAGCCGCTGCAGCAAGTGGCGATACTATTAAAGTCGGGATCTTACATTCGCTGTCAGGCACGATGGCGATCTCAGAAACTTCTCTAAAAGATACGGCCTTGATGGCGATTAATGAAATTAATGCCAATGGCGGGGTATTGGGCAAAAAACTAGAACCTGTGGTGGTGGATCCGGCATCGGACTGGCCACTATTTGCGGAAAAAACCCGTCAGTTGATTACCCAAGACAAAGTAGCCGTGATTTTTGGTTGCTGGACGTCGGTATCTCGTAAGTCGGTTTTACCCGTGGTTGAAGAATTAAATGGCTTATTGTTCTACCCTGTTCAGTATGAAGGTCAGGAACAGTCTAAAAATATTTTCTACACAGGTGCAGCACCGAATCAGCAAGCGATTCCTGCTGTTGAATATCTGATGAGTGAAGAGGGTGGTAAGGCAGAACGCTTTGTACTATTGGGCACAGACTATGTTTACCCACGTACCACCAACAAAATCTTACGTGCATTTTTGAAGTCGAAAGGCATTGCCGATGCAGACATCATGGAAGAATACACGCCATTTGGTCATAGCAACTATCAAACCATTGTGGGCAATGTGAAGAAGTTTGCGGCAGGGAAAAAGACTGCTGTGATCTCGACCATTAACGGCGATTCAAATGTGCCGTTCTATCGTGAATTGGGCAACCAAGGCATCAAAGCTGCGGATATTCCAGTGATGGCGTTCTCTGTGGGTGAAGAGGAGTTACGCGGTATCGACACCAAACCGCTGGTAGGACACTTGGCGTCATGGAACTACTTCATGTCGGTGAAAAATCCAGTGAATACTGAATTCACCAATAAAATGAAGCAGTATGCCGTGGAATACAAACTGCCAAATGCCGATAAATTTGTGACCAATGACCCGATGGAGGCTACCTATGTCGGCATCAATATGTGGAAACAAGCGGTAGAAAAAGCTGGAAGCACAGATGTCAATAAAGTGCGTGAAGCTATGGCCGGCCAAGAATTTAAAGCGCCATCGGGCTATACCTTGCAAATGGATGCGTCGAACCATCATTTGCATAAACCAGTCATGATTGGTCAGATCCGTGCCGATGGTCAGTTTGATGTGGTACACAAAACCGCAAAAACCATTGCTGCAGAGCCATGGAGCCCGTACATCCCGAAATAATTCAATCCAAATGCCTACTGCCATTGTGTAGTGGGCATGTTTTGATGTGATCCCTAGATGGGGTTGTTCTATTACTCAATAGGGATGCTTATAAGATGAAAAAATTACGCAATTTCCCGATCCTTTTTCTATTCCTGAGCCAATTATTCTGTCTGCAAATCGTGCATGCAGAAACTGCAGCGAATGTCGTGCCTACGGTGCAATCTGTGCAGCAAGGTGACGCCATTCAGCAATTTGTTCGCGGTAGTTTTACCGAGCGCCGCAGTTTACTGAATCAATGGCCGGGCGATATTGAATCCTTAGATCAGTTGGCCGCATTGGTCGAAAAAGACCAGTTATATAGTGGTCAAAGCGGTCAAACCTATATTTTAGAAACTGACGAAAAATTATTGAGCTATCCTGATTTGCAAACCGTGACGGATTGGCCTGCCGATTTATCTCAAGTCACCTTGGTGAATACCCTTCGTAAAGCCTTAACGTTTGCGCAAGCGAAAGAAAAGCTGCAATCGGATGATTTAAACCAACGTTTGGATGCAATTGATATTTTAGAAAATAACTTGGCTGAGTTGGATGTTAAAAATATTAATCAATTGTATTTAAATGAAAAAAATAACAAAGTTAAAGCCCGTTTAGCGCAGCTCAAAGCACGCTTGGATTATCAAAACCCTGATGTTTTACAAAAAATACAGGCGGCCAAAGTGCTGCAAGATTCTAACCGTCCCGATGTGTTGGCGATGGTGGAACAGGAATTACAACAAGCCAACCTGCATCCTGAGTTAAAAGCCGCACTGACAGAAGCCAAGAGCAATATTAAAACTCGTATTCAGGCCAGTGAATGGACTGGACATGTCTTTTCAGGTCTCAGCACGGCCAGTATTTTACTACTGGCGGCGTTGGGCTTAGCCATTACGTATGGTCTGCTAGGCGTGATTAACATGGCGCATGGTGAACTGATCATGATCGGGGCCTATACCACTTATGTGGTGCAAAGCCTGTTTAAGAGTTATCTCAGTAGCTATGTCGATTGGTACTTGATTGCCGCGATTCCTGCTGCATTTATTGTAAGTGCTTTGATCGGCATGTTGATTGAACGTACTGTTATTCGTCCCTTGTATGGCCGTCAATTGGAAACACTATTAGCCACCTTTGGTATGAGCTTAATTTTAATGCAAGTGGTGCGCATGGTTTTTGGTGCGCAGAACGTTGAGGTGTCGAATATTTCATGGCTGTCAGGGGGCATTGCTGTGACACCGAGCCTGATGCTGCCTTATAACCGTATTGCCATTATTGGCTTTACCATTGCGGTACTCCTGTTGCTGGTTTACTTGCTGAATAAAACCCGCTTTGGTTTATTTGTTCGTGCCGTGACGCAAAACCGTCAAATGGCACAGGCCGTTGGTATACGTTCTAGCCGCATTGACATGATGGCTTTTGGTTTAGGTTCAGGGCTTGCAGGTCTTGCAGGCTGTGCCTTAGCACAAGTCGGCAATGTCGGTCCTGACCTAGGACAAAACTATATTGTCGATGCGTTCTTGGTGGTTGTGGTTGGCGGTGTTGGCCAAGTATGGGGCGCAGTACTGGCGGCCTTAGGTCTAGGTGTCAGTGGCACAGTGCTGGAAATCGGCATGGGTGCGGTCTTAGCGAAAATTATTCTACTGGTTCTTGTGATTTTGTTTATTCAAAAACGTCCACAAGGTTTGTTTGCCATCAAAGGCCGTTTTGTGGAGTAAGCGCATGAAAATCACTTCATTATTATCGGATAAACCCTATAGCGGTATGGCGATTGCCGTGTGCTTTGCCATTTTGCTGATTTTGCCTTGGCTACATGTATTGCCAGCCGATTCAGCACTGCATTTATCAGCGTATTGGGTCACGCTCATTGGCAAGATTATGTGTCTCGCCTTGGTGGCATTGGCCTTAGATTTGGTTTGGGGCTATGCCGGCATTTTAAGCTTGGGGCATGGTTTGTACTTTGCCTTGGGCGGCTATGCCTTCGGCATGTATCTCATGCGTGAAGCGGCAGGCGATGGCTTACCCGACTTTATGCGCTTTTTGAGTTGGACCGAGCTACCGTGGTACTGGATGGGTACTGAACATATCGTGTGGGCATTGGCTTTGGTGGTTTTGGTCCCAGGACTGATTGCCTTCATTTTTGGCTTCTTTGCCTTCCGCTCAAAAATTAAAGGCGTGTATTTTTCAATTATTACCCAAGCCATGACCTTTGCTGCGGCGCTACTGTTTTTCCGCAATGAAACCGGCTTTGGCGGTAACAACGGCTTTACCGGTTTTAAAACCATTTTGGGTATGGATATTACCTCTGCACCAATGCGTGCAACCTTGTGTTTCCTCACTGCACTGACTTTGCTTGTCTGTTTTGTCGGTTTACGCCACCTGATGAATAAACCCTATGGGCGCGTCCTTGGTGCAATTCGTGACAGTGAAAACCGTTTGCAATATTTAGGTTACCGTACCTTATGGTACAAGCTCTCTGCATGGGTTTTGTCCGCAGTGATTGCAGGGATTGCAGGCGCTCTGTATGTCCCCCAAGTCGGTATTATTAACCCGAGTGAGATGAACCCTGTCAATTCGATTGAAATGGCGGTGTGGGTGGCTGCAGGTGGTCGCGGTACGCTGATTGGCCCGATACTGGGTGCAGGTTTGATCAACGGGATGAAGACCTATTTCACGGTGGCTTATCCAGAGGTATGGCTATTGATTTTAGGTGCGCTGTTTATTGTGGTAACGATATTCCTGCCAAATGGCGTGATTGGGCTATTAGAGCGGTTTAAAAAGGAGCGCAGCGAATGAATGATCAATGGGTTCAACCGCATGGCGGTCATGCCGCAGAAGGTTATGGACGACCGAAAGAGCAGGGTGCGGACTTCAGTCACGGGATTGCCCTGTATTTAGAAAAAGTCAGCGTTTGGTTTGATTCTTTCCGCGCATTAAATGATTTGTCGTTATATATCAAAGAAGGTGAGCTGCGCTGCATCATTGGTCCCAATGGTGCAGGCAAAACCACGCTGATGGATGTGATTACGGGTAAAACTCGCCCAACAGAAGGTTCGGCTTTTTTTGGGCAAACCTATGATTTGGCAAAAATGAGCACGGAGCAAATAGCAGAAGCCGGAATCGGTCGTAAGTTTCAAAAGCCAACCGTATTTGAAAATTTTACCGTGATGGAAAATCTGTTATTGGCTGCACCTAAAGATAAACGGGTGAAAAAGAGTTTTTTCAGCAAACTCGATCCAGATGCGCAAAACGCCTTGGACGAATCTTTAGCACAAATCCGCTTAGAAGAATTGATCCATAAACCGGCAGGGCTGTTGTCACATGGTCAAAAGCAGTGGTTAGAAATAGGCATGCTACTAATGCAGCGTCCAAAATTGATTTTGCTGGATGAACCTGTAGCAGGAATGACCGATGCTGAAACAGAGCGTACCGCAGAGCTATGTTTAGAGTTGAAAAAGAACCATACCCTTATCGTGGTTGAACATGACATGAGCTTTATTGACACCATCAGTGAAAAAGTCACCGTGTTGGCGCAAGGTGCGATTTTGGCAGAGGGTACATTGGCCGAAGTCCAAGCCAATGAAGATGTCATTGAAAAATATCTCGGACGTTAAGGAGCAGACCATGTTAGAAGTCAAAGACGTCAATCAGTTTTATGGTGGCAGTCATATTTTAAGAGATGTGACATTTGCCGCTCCCGTGGGGGCATGTTCAGTGGTGCTCGGGCGAAATGGTGTGGGTAAAACCACCCTCTTAAAATGTTTAATGGGCATTTTACCGATCAAGTCTGGGCAGATCTTACTGGATGGCAAAGACATTTCTAAACTGAGTCCAGAGCAACGTGTACGTGAAGGCTTGGCTTATGTACCGCAAGGACGGGACATTTTTTCAACCTTGACCGTTGAAGAAAATATTTTGATTGGGATGGCAAAATTTAAAGGCGCTAAAACCCGAAAAGTGCCAGAACATCTCTATGAGATTTTCCCCGTATTGGATGAAATGAAACATCGTCGAGGTGGAGATTTATCTGGTGGTCAGCAGCAACAATTGGCGATTGCCCGTGCGCTCGCTTCCGAACCACGGGTATTGATTTTAGATGAACCGACCGAAGGCATTCAGCCGTCGATTATTAAAGACATTGGCCGTGTGATTCGTCAGTTAGCCGATGGCGGAGAAATGGCGATTGTTTTGGTTGAACAGTTTTATGATTTTGCAGAAGAACTGGCAGATGAATATACCGTGATGGCGCGGGGGCAAGTGATTGCACAAGGTGTCGGTAGTGAAATGCCTGAAAAAGGCATTCGGGAATTGGTGGCGATTTAATATTTAGTTGACTGCGATGTGTGGCGGGCTTGTATCAATCAAGCTCGTTACTCTTTTCATTCAATTTACTACGCTCAAAAAATCGTTGCTGGTCATGGAAATGGCATCAAAAAAACGAGTGGCATAAATTTTTTTTGTTTTAAACCATAAGCTTAAGTTGTTCTCAGTATCGTCATTTGAAGCTTCAGCATGTCGTGCTTCAGTGATGCTAAGTGCAGTACTGAAACTTTGGTAAAGGGCGAATGGGCATCCATCAGTATTCGATCAACTGCAGTCGAATATACAAAATATCTGCTTTATTTTTGTGTGGATTACATTAATCTAAATGTACGACATAACAAGAAGATAAGAATATGGACGCGATATTATATTTGATCCCACCGAATGATTTGGAAACACTGATTTTAGAAGCAGACACCCCTCAAGATGTCTTGGATTCACCCTTTGTACAACACTCCTTTTTTTTAGGGGAAGCGTGGCAAGAGTTGAATCCAATATTAAGCGTGAACAGTGATTCAGCTGATGCACTGAATTATGCCATTCAGGCAGAACATCCATTGTCAGAGCGACGCCCGGGACTGAGCCTTGCAGTGCATTACAATACTGTAGTTCGCGTTGCAGAAATCCATCAGGCATTACAACAGTTAAGTGTGGATGAAATCAAAAAACGTTATTTGGTCACGATTGCAGAAAACGCACCTGAGCAAGAACTTAAATTGGCCGAATTAAAACTGCTTTTTTTACAGTTACAAGATCTTTATCGTGATGCGGTGCGTCATAATTTATCGGTGCTGAGTGTGATACAAGATGGTATTCGTTTGGATAAATTACCATAAACACAGCTCAACACAGGCTATAACTGAAGTTGCATCAGGACCAGATCACGCCATTCACCAAACTTTTGTCCCACTTCGGGCATATAACCTGTTTGCTTAAAGCCTAATTTTTTGTGCAGGGCAATCGAGGCGCTATTGCCGTGATCAATGCCAGCGATCATGACATGCATACTTTGGCTTTTTGCATGCTGAATTAGGTGCTCTAATAATTGCTGACCAAGACCCTGTCGAGCATAGTTTGGGTCAATATAGACAGAATGCTCAACAGTATGTCGATAGCCAGCAAAATGGCGGAAAGAACCATAGTCAGCATAACCGGCGATTTGCTGTTGATCCTGATCTTCAATCACCACAAAAGGAAAATTTTGCTTTTGGAAATCCTGCAATTTCTGTTGAAAAGAGTCAAGAGTGTAAGCTTGATCATTCCATGTCGCAAAGCCGTTGAGAACTTCATGATTATAGATTGCGAGAATGGCCGCTAAGTCTTGTGGAGTTGCAGGTCGAATGAGAAAAGACATGCGCAAATTTCTGATAAAAATAAAGTCAATTTAAAAACTTAGGCATAAAAAAAGCAAGGTGATGAACCTTGCTTTTTTCTTCATCGCGTTCTGAGTCGAACTTAGAAGTGGTATTTCACCAAAGCGCTGACATCGTTTTGGTCCTGACCTTTCAGGCCATATTTGTTGTTCCAAACCGAGTGTTCAACACCTACGTAGAGCTTAGTCTTAGGAGAGATATGCTTACCTATATTCCATTTATATTGGCTTGTCCAGTTTAATTCACTAGCTTGCGCCCCTTTTTCAGCTGTTGACCAGTCAAGGAAAGCATCTACTAGAAAATCTTCAGAGCCAATTTTAAATGGCACAGCATAAGTGATCGTCATTTGATAATCATCTTTAGTACCGGCTGATTTAGAATCATTATCGGCTTTATAGAAGTTGATGTTTGCATACTGTGTATATGGAATGTCTAAAGCAAAGCCAATACCATACAAGAAGTTATTAAACTCAGAATTTTTGTCGTAGCCGGCATTATGTTCCCAAGTCGTTGCAATCAGAACGTCTTTGATCGGCCCCATAGAAAGGTCTTTACCAGAAACTTCGCCTAAGCTAAGGCGCGGTGCAAGCTCAAGGTAAGTCGATGCTTCATCATCTTTGTCCCAAGCTTGGTCAACGAAGAAGAATACATCTGAATATTTCAGTTTAGCGGCATATTCAGCTGTGATCGTTTTCTGTTCATTGTTGTCACCATCAAAAGGCACAACATAATTTTCACCATATAGGCCAGTTAAGCTGAAATCTTGCCATACGATAGGTGAAGCTTGAGTGAAAGCAGCAGCAGATGCTAATGCACATGATGCAACGATTTGTGTAAGTTTCATTAAAAAATATCTCCCCCGAGAAGCACTGAAAGCATACAGATTATTAAGCAAAAATAAAGCCAAATTTTACTCAACGGCAAAATTGTTTTGTAATTTGAAGGGGAAATACGCTGTGAATGATCGATGACGGTAAAAGCGAGATTTTGAGTTTGAATGGAATTGTGCAAATAGAAGGTGGGCGTCGAGGAAATGCACAAAAATATGACCCAAATCAATTAAAACAATGCAAATCTACAATAAAGTCTTACTTTTTTTATGGATATTAAAAAAATATCAAAATAGCACTTGCAAAATTCTAACTTAAGACCGATATTCGAAGTATAAGGACACGGATCTGCAGACTCTAAAGTGTTCATCATTCAATGTGGAGGACGACGTTCCATACAAAGTTGAAGATGGTCATTGCTGTAACATTTACAGCAAATGTAACGTGCCAAGATAATAAGTTTTGCACAAATTTTTATAGCTAATACAGATAGATATGAGGATGATATTATGAACATTGAAATCCGTACAGATAAAAACATTATAAACAGTGATCGACTAATTACATACGTTCGTGCAGAACTTAATGAAGAATTTCAGCGCCATAGTGAACGCATTACCCACTTTTCGGTGCATTTAAGTGATGAAAATGGGGACAAGGGCGGCAGCGACGACATCAAATGTATGATTGAAGCGCGTCCAGCAGGTTTGAAGCCTGTCGTGGTCAACCATCGTGGTCATAATGTAGATACAGCTATTCACGGTGCAATTGATCGACTTAAACGTAGTCTTGAACATGTGTTCGAAAAGAAAGAGAACCCACGCAGTACGCAACCTGCTTTTGCTGAAGCGGATGATATCGTAGACGACGAATAAGTCTCAAAATTTAAAAAAAGCCCTGCGGGGCTTTTTTTGTGTGTTTTGTATTTTGTTTTACATGAAATTCAAACAAACGCAGCTTTATTCGGCATAATAGATCAAAATAAATTGAAGTGAGCTTTCCAGATGTTAACAGCGCAACAACAGCTTTTTGTGCAAGCGTTAGAAGAACAAGATCTTGCACAGGTGCAACGCCTGTTGGCAGATGGTCTTAATCCAAATTTTATCGACTTTGAGAAAGGACCTGCGGTTTCTGTATGGTCTGATGGTTTGTTTAAATGGTGGGAAATGGTTTGCGAAGCGTATGAAGCAGGCCAACCTTTAACAGCAGAACAGAAAACACAACATTTAGATGTACATATGCAAATCTTGGAAGCGCTGATTCAAGCCAAAGCCAATGTGCATTTATGGGATGCTGAAGAAATTTATGGTCCATTATGGGATGCTGCGAGTGCAGCATGTGTCCCTGCGGTACAGCGTTTATTGGATGAAAAAGTGAATCCAAATATGATTGATAGCGATGGTTTAACCATTTTATCGTCGATTAGTGAATTATTTTTTGACTGTGATTTTGATGCGGTAAATTGGTCAGAAGCATTGGAAGAAGAAAAACAAACCTTGGAGCTTTTGCGTAGCCATGGCGCAAAAATGACCAAAGAATTAGCATAATTGTGAGTAAAAACATGACTGTATTTAAAGTTTTAAGCATTGCAACATTATCCAGTTTGAGCCTGTCTGCATTTGCGGCAGATTTTTCATTTGATCGTCCGGGCGCGGGTATGGGCACAGGCATTACCCCTGTAGGTCGTTTGGCATGGGAACAAAGTTTGCCAGCAGCGAGCTATAGTGAAAGTCGTGATGAAAATGGTGAAAAAGTAAAAAACACCACTTTAAATGCAGACATGTTATTCCGTACTGGTTTGGCAAAAGATTTGGAATTGCAATTGGGTTGGCAAGGTCCTGCATGGTCTAAAACCAAAGTTGCGGGTCGCTCAGTTGAAGATGATGGTTTGGGTGATGTCAGCATTGGCCTGAAAAAAGCTATTGATTTGAATGATGAGAAATTGTCGATGGCTATTCTTGCTGAAGCTATTATTGCGACAGGTAATGAAGGCTTTAGTGCTGAAGATGACATTTATAGTCTGACTTCAGCCGTGGCTTATGATTATAGCGATACAATTGGGACTTCAATGACCATGCGTTATGAGGTTCAAGATGGTGATTGGGCTGTGAGTGCAATTCCGGGAATGGAATATCACATTGCGGGTAATTTATCGGGCTTTTCTGAGCTGGTTTATCGCAAAGCAGAGAGTACCGATCAGGAAGTGTCTTTGGCTTCAGGTCTGACGTATGCCGTTTCGGATCGTATGCAGTTGGATGCGAGCGTCGGTCTAGAACTCACCGGCGGTCATAAAAATTATCAGTCCGGTTTGGGCGTATCTTACCTGTTCTAAAAGAACCCTAAATTTTAAAACGTATAAATACAGACTGAGGATGAATTCAGCTGAATGAAACAATGGACTTATGTTGCGGCAGCGGCTGTGCTGTCGTTCAGTATGGGCGTCTCTGCTCAGGATGCATTACTTTCAGCTGAAGATGCTTTTCCTTTCTCGGTCGTCTCCGATCGTGCAGATCAGGCGGAGCTGAGTTGGGATATTCCAGCGCATTATTATCTGTATCAGCACAAAATAGAGGTGAAGCAGGGCAATCAAGTTTTGGCTTTGGATTTGCCTGCTGCTGAGGATTTAAAAGACGATAACTATGGTCATACGCAGGTGTATTACCAACAGTTGAGTTTTAAAATTCCAACTCAAAAACTGCAGACTTATCAAGTCAGTTGGCAAGGCTGTGCCAAGGATCGGGTGTGTTATCCACCACAGAGCATCAGCTTTGAAACGGATGCTTCTGGTTTGGTCACACAGCAAAATCTAGCCACTCCAAGCAAACGTTTACTCGACTTTGCAGCAGAAAATAATGCTGAACAGCCTACGGCGAATCGTTTAGATCAGCAGAGGGCAGATAATGCTGCACTGGCTTCTGAACGCTATACCGCAAGCGACCAAATGTGGTCTAAAAAATTAGCGCAAAGCTCTATATTTTATGGACTTTTGCTGTTTTTTGGCCTGGGTTTTTTGCTGGCTTTTACCCCTTGTTCATTGCCAATGCTGCCGATTTTAACCTCACTGATTGTCCGCGACAGCCGAGGTTTAAAAGCATGGATGATTGCACTGACTTTTGTCACCAGTATGGCGATGGTGTATGCCATTCTCGGCTTGGTGGCGTCGTCTGCAGGTTTGAATTTCCAGCGTTGGTTGCAACAACCCTCGACCTTAATTGCCTTTAGCGTACTCTTTGTGGTTTTTGCCCTGAATTTATTTGGTTTATTTGAACTGAAATTGCCACGCAGTTGGGTCAATCGCTTAGACCAAGCTCAGTCGATGCAAAAGGGCGGTAGTCTCGTTGGCGCTGGGGTCATGGGGATGATTTCAGCATTACTGGTCGGTCCTTGTATGACAGCACCGTTGGCAGGCGCATTATTATTTATTTCCCAAACCCAAAGTCAGTGGCAAGGTGCGTTATTGTTATTTACTCTCGGCTTTGGCATGGGGACGCCGCTATTGTTGGCCAGTGTCCTTGGCTCACGGGTCTTGCCTAAAGCAGGTTTGTGGATGAATCAAATCAAGGTGCTCTTTGCTTTCATCATGTTGGCATTGGCTTTGTATTTTATTCGACCATTGATCAGTGAAGCTTGGTTACAGTGGTTATCCCTTGCTCTGGGGCTGGTGTTTAGCGCTTATGTGCTTTGGCGCATTTTATGGCGCAGTACTCAGCTCAAATGGTTGTATATCTTGGTGTTCTGTGCAGCTGTACCTTATATTGTGTACAGTCAATATCAACACAGCCAACGTTTTTTAGTCGAAGAAAATCAACAACAAAGTGCTTGGCATGTGGCACATACAGCGGAAGAGTTTCAACGTTTATTAAGTGAAATTCCTCAAGGTCAATCCGCAATTATTGATGTCTATGCCGATTGGTGTGTGGCCTGCCAGCCGATTGAACATAAAGTTTTAAAATCGACAGTAGTGCAACAGGCTTTGGCACCGTATTACTTAATTAAGTTGGATTTGAGTCAGTATGATGCAACCCATCAAGTACTGCTCAATCAATGGGATATTTTAGGGCCACCGACCTATTTATTTTTAGATACAGCGCATCAAGAGATACGTGGACTGCGCTTGACGGGCGCATTTAGCGAGAAAGAATTGTTAGCGCAATTGGAAAAATTTAAATCGCGTGGAGAATAAAAATGATGCAATTATATATTGCCAATAAAAACTATTCGACGTGGTCTATGCGACCGTGGTTGGTGTTACACGCGTTTAATTTACCCTTTCAAGAGATCTTGATTCCGTTTTCTGAAGAAGCAGATGGCGGAGCATTCAAGCAACAAATGTTAGCCCTACATGCCAATGGCAAGGTGCCCCTGCTGCAACATGACGGTGTGATGATTTGGGACTCATTGGCGATTTGTGAATATTTGGCAGAGCAGTTTCAAGAACTCCCGTTGTGGCCCAAAGATGCCACACAACGTGCATGGGCACGGAGTATTTGCGCGGAAATGCACAGTAGTTTTATGCAATTGCGTAGCTTATGCAGTATGAATCTGCAGGCGGATTATGGTCGTCATGGTCAGATATTATGGTCTGAACATGACGAATTGCGTGCTGAAGTAGCGCGAATCGAACAGATTTGGTCGAGTCGTGCTGCGGTGGATGGCTTTCTATGCGGTGAATTTAGTATTGCCGATGCGTTTTTTGCACCCGTGGTGACACGTTTACAGACCTTTCAGTTACCTGTAAGTGACAACACACAGCGTTATATGCAAAAGATTTTACAGCATCCTTCTGTGGTGGCATGGATCACGGCTGCTCAACAGGAACAGCCAGTCCGTCGTATGGAACAGTATCCACGTTAAAAGCTCAACGCCACGTCTGATCTATATAAAAGTTTTAAACCAAATGGCTAAAGCTTTGTTGTTCAGTGTAGGCCATCACCATGTTACGACCACCAGCTTTAGCTGCATATAGCGCCTGATCAGCATGGGTCAGCAATTGTTGCGGTACCAATTCTGGCGTAGAAATGGCAATGCCAAAACTGGCTGTCACATGAATTGACTGACCATCATGCCCCCAAATTTCAAGCTGCTCAATGGCTTTTCGACAGCGCTCTGCAATGAATATCGCTTGTTCTAAGTTGGAATTTTTTAACACCAAAATAAACTCTTCCCCGCCAAAACGCCCAACTACATCACTACCGCGTAAATGTTGGTTTAATACTTGGCTGACGAGAATCAAGGTTTCATCGCCTTTATCGTGTCCATATTCATCATTGATGCGTTTGAAATGGTCTAAGTCCAATAAGACCAGTGCATATGTATCTGTTTTAGCACTATCGAGCTGTTCCAAACACTGATTGATACTGCGTCGATTAAATAAATTGGTCAGTGGGTCGACTTGACTGAGTTTTTGAATCAAATGCTCACGGTGACGCCATTGGCTCAGTAAGATTTCAAATAAAGCCAGACAGGTTAATAAAATAGGAACAATGAAAAAGATCATTGAGAAGAGCCAAAAACTATTTTGATAGCCATAGGCATGAGGTTGAAAAATCGGGGCATAGGGAATAATGCCGCGAATACTTAAATACATGCAAATAGATAAAAAAATCGTGGCTGGAATCAGCATGCTATAGACGATTTTTCGTGTAAATAGCACCAATCCAACGGTCACAAGGCTCACGTAGGAGATCATGGTGGCTGGGCTCATGACACCAATTAAATAACCATCACGACATAAAGAAATGACGAATAAGCCGACCGAAAGATAAGGTAAAACAAGCTGAATTTTTGGGTTTTCTTTTCCAGCATAGCAAGGCCAAATCAATAGCACCATTAAGCTAAAAAAGACGATGTTGGTCCACAATTGAGAGTGGATGAGATCAAGGTTAACCCACTGCCAAAGTTCAGGTGTAAAAGAAATATATAATTTCCAAATAATCCAAAGCAGATGAATGGCTGAGCCAAGCATCAGCATGAGCATACACTTTTTCAGGATACTCCAATTCATCACCACTTCATCTTCCAGTAAATAATGGGCGATTCTATTGCGAAGGATCATGTCACGTATGCTTGATTTCACCGTCATCCTGTGTCTTTGCCCTGTTCGAGTTATCAGTTTTTTTCTTAAAGTTTATATAGATATCATTTTATAGGCTTACATTAGCATGAAAATTTACACTTGATAACGGTCAAGAACCGCTCAGTAATTTTAAATTTTTTACGAGTTCAAAAAGATTGTTCTAAAAATAAAACATAGTGTCATAAGGATCGGGATTATTCTATTTATGAAAAGTGATTACACTAGGCTCAAGTTAATAACAACAGCTTTAGGTTTTAGTCATGAAAATTTTGCATATTGATTCAAGCATCATGGGCGACGCTTCAGTTTCACGTCAACTCAGCGCTGAAATTGTACAACAGCTACAGCAAAAACATGGTGATGCGGCACAGGTTCAATATCTCGATTTAGCAGTACAGCAGATTCCACATCTCAGCAGTGAAATTTTGATGGGTCAAAATGCAGAACAATCGGCTTTAGGCGAGCAGTTGTTACAACAGTATTTAGATGCCGATGTGGTTGTGGTTGGTGCTGCTATGTATAACTTCGGTTTGCCATCAACTTTGAAAGCATGGATTGACCGTATCAGTGTTGCAGGTCGTACCTTTAAATATACAGAACAAGGTCCAGTGGGTTTGGCAGGTGACAAAAAAGTCTATATTGCCAGCAGTCGTGGCGGTGTGTATGGCGATAACAGCCCTGTAGATTATCAAGAAGGTTTATTAAAAGCCGTGTTTAATTTCACAGGTGTCAGCGATATTGATGTGATTCGTGCCGAAGGTGTCAATATGGGACCAGATATGAAAGCACAGGCAATGGCGACAGCTCAGGCTCAAATTCAAGCCATTTAACAGATTGACATTTCCCTCTTAGGTCAGCATCTGCTGACCTTTTTTTATGGTGACTTTGATGCATTTCAGGGATTATTTTTCAACGATTAATCCTGATCCAGTCGATGTGCAAAATCGGCTAAATCACTTAGCGCACGCTGTCCTTCTTCAAACCATGGGCTAAACATTTGGAAGTTATGCCACATGCCAGTGTATAACTTGAATTCGACATCTAGGCCGGCTTCTTCTGCTTTGACTTTAAAACGCTGCGCATCATCCAATAAAATTTCTTTAGAACCCACTTGAATATGAATCGGAGGTAGTCCTTTGAGCTCTGCAAAAAAAGGCGAGACCAATGGATCAGCTCGATCGACCGAGCGGGGTACATAATAATCAATGCCTGTTTCAAGGGCTTCTATGCTTAACAGCGCATCATGCTTACGGTTATAACGCAAAGACTCACTGCTCAGCGTCAGGTCTAAAAACGGTGACATCAACACCAAACCACTGACTTGTGGAAGTTGGTGCTGTTGAATTTTAAGGGCTAAGGCAAGCGCCAAGTTTGCACCACAAGAGTCGCCTGACAAAATAATATCTTTGGCTTGAACCCCTTGATCTAATAACACCGCATACACATCAAAAAGGGCATCGAGTGCTTCAGGGAACTGTGCTTCTGGGGATAAAGGATAATCCAAATGTAACACTTGCATTTGCGTGCGTGCCGCAACTTGAGTCAGAAACGCCCGATGCGTGTTCATCGAACCCAAGAAAAATGCGCCCCCATGAATATGAAAAATGAGTTGGGTCGATGCCTGTTGAGGTTTGATTTCTTCGGCTTTTAAGCCGGCTAAGCGAATAGGACGAATTTGTACATCCGGGTTTTGGGGAAATGCACGACACATTTGTTCCAAAGCAAACCTTAAAGTATTGGGCGGTAAATTGAATTGGCTCGGCCCACGAATTGTGGTTTTTAAAATGCTTTCTGTAATCAGTTGTTTCGTCAGTGGCGATATCTTCATTGTCTTTCCATCTTTTTCTATTTTTGGAATCGTGTGAGCATATTTACCAACACAAATTACAAGGTTACACTAAACGGTCACATACAAAAATTGATAAATTGTTGTGACTTTTGGATACTAATGTCGTCTATATCAGACCAGGGAAATAAACAAAAATGAAAAAAATTGCACTAGCATTAGGATTGATGAGTTTAGCCGCATTTGCAAATGCTGCAGATCCGCTAAATGGTACAACTTGGAAAACCATTGATGATAAAACCAAGCAGCCAAAAGCGATTGTAAAATTCACTGAGCAAAAAAATGGTACGCTTTCTGCGAGCATTCAGTCAGTTTTGACACCAGGTGAAGAGAACGCTTGTAAAAAATGTGAAGGCCCATATCACAATAAATCATTAAAAGGCTTACGTATTGTGACAGGTCTTAAAAATGTAGGTGGTACAAGCTATGAAAACGGATCAATTTTGGATCCTCAATCAGGTAAAACTTACAAGTTAAAAGGTCAATTGGCTGATGGTGGCAAAAAACTAGAGCTTCGCGGCTTTATTGGCGTTGCTGCTTTAGGTCGTAATCAAACATGGATTCGTGCCAACTAATTTGACATGATTCAAACAAAAAAAGCCTGACAATGTCAGGCTTTTTTATAGCCTATTTTCAGCCACAATTGAACTAGAGTCGTGCATGAGTGTGATAAAAAAATTTATTTCAATGCACGGTAAGCGCTTTCATCAAAGCCAACCAATAAATCGCTACCTGTATCGAGTACAGGACGTTTAATCATGCTGCTATGCGCTATTAAACATTGAATCAAATTTTCTTCACTGGCTAACGCTGTCTGTTGCTCTTCTTCACTGAGTTTTTTCCATGTGGTGCCTTTTTTGTTGAGAATCACATCAGCGCCTTTGGCATTAAGCCATTTTTTTACGGTTTTAGCATCAATCGCTTGTTTTTTATAGTCATGAAATTCGTAGCTTAGGCCTAATTCGTTGAGCAAGTCGAAAGCTTTTTTCATGGTATTACAGTTTTTGATGCCATAAATTTTAAGCATGAACAGGTGTCCTCAATTATTCAAACAATAAGATAAAAATACAATTCAGCATTATCCTACAGGCTAATTCATCAATGCTCAAAGCTCGATCTGGATGTGGATTGAGAAATAAATGTTTTGCTGTAAAAGTCGCATGTAATAAATATTGGGTATTGTCATCAAAACGACATTTTGGTCTTTTAGAATAGCCTACAGAACAAAACGATGCTCAGAAAAGAAAGCGATGCAATAACAAGAAAATTCAGCTTAAGGTTGCACAGTCAAAAGTAGAAAGAAAGCGAGAATAAGAAAATGCTGTGCAGATCGAATTTTTAGCTGTTTTATTTGGGGGATGTTTGAGTCTATAGATGTGGGGACTAGATAAGAGAAAACCCGCATTTAATCATCCTGATCATGCGGGTCTCAATCCAACGTCCATTGTCACATCCTTGAAAACAAGCTAAATCATTTAGTTTGTTTTTATACTTCCTTCGGCGTCCAATCCTTTTATGTCATCCTGACATGTCCCTTTGCCGTGCGACCATAATGCTATGTTCAAGTTATGAGATAAATCCACAAATTCGTCATGTAATGTGAGAAATAAGCTCTAATTGAGTAAACAATCGTTCACTCAATTAATTGTTGGCAGCTTAAATTTTATAATCAATAATCACAGGGGCGTGGTCGCTAAACCATTCATCTTTAAATATCCAAGCATTGACTGTACGTTCTTTCCAGTCTGGTGAACATGCATGGTAGTCGATACGCCAACCCACATTTTTGGCACGCGCTTGTCCTCGGTTAGACCACCAAGAGTAAAGCTCGGCTTCTTTACGTACCTCACGGAAGGTGTCGACATAGCCAAGCTCATCATAAATATGATCGAGCCATGCACGTTCATGTGGTAAGCAGCCTGAAGCCTTTTGGTTCCCAGACCAATTTTTAATATCAATACGTTTGTGTACGATGTTGTAGTCACCGCAAACAATCACTGACTTATTTTCAGCACGCCATTGCTTCAAAATTTGTTGATATTCGCCTAAAAATAGGTCTTTGCGCGCCTGAGCTTCTTCACCCGATGAACCAGAAGGCAGGTAGAGCGAACAAATATGTGCAGTTTGTCCAAGTCCTAAATCGAACTCAGCAGAAATAAAGCGGCCTTGAGTGTCTGCCAATTCAAAACCTAAACCATCTGTCACTGAAACAAAAGGTAGGCGGCTATAAATCGCAGTACCGGCATAGCCTGGACGTTCTGCAGGGAAAAGGTGTGTAAACCAACCTTCGGGTTTAAATTTATCGGTCCATTGTTCATGGGTAATGCGGCTTTCTTGCATGCAGATGACATCGGCATCTGAAGTTGCCATCCAGTCAAAAATACCTTTTTTTTCAGCGGAACGCAGACCATTCACATTAATTGAAACGACACGTAAAATTTTTTGATCACTTGGATAGCTACTCTTTGGTATCATGCTCAGGTTTAACCTCAAACTTAAAAAAATGGAGCACCTCATGACAGCGCAAGCGGCATTTAATCCACAAGCTTTTATCGAACTCGCATTATCACGTGGTGTGCTTAAATTTGGTGAGTTTACTTTAAAATCGGGTCGTGTGAGTCCTTATTTTTTTAATGCAGGTCTACTGAACGATGGTGAAGCCTTATCATTATTGGCTTCTGGCTATGCAGCTAAATTAACACAATGCGATAATGTGGAAGTGGTCTTTGGCCCAGCTTATAAAGGTATTCCATTTGTAGCAGCTACGGCTGTCGCACTGTCACAAAACCATGGTGTGAGCGTACCTTGGGGCTTTAACCGTAAAGAAGCGAAAGACCATGGCGAAGGCGGTGTATTGGTCGGTGCGTCTGTTGAAGGCAAAAAAGTCTGGATCATTGATGATGTGATCACTGCGGGTACAGCGATTCGTGAAGTAGTAACTATTCTGAAAAATGCCGGTGCACAAATTGCGGGCGTATTGGTGGCGCTAGACCGTCAAGAAAAAGGTCAGGGCGATTTGTCTGCGATTCAAGAAGTGCAAAAAGAACTCGAAATTCCAGTTCATGCTTTAATTACAATGAAAGATTTGATGACGTTCTTAGAGGCTAAAGGTGAAACTGAAGCTTTAGCGAAAATGGAAGCGTACCGTGTGAAATATGGGATCTAAGATTTTTTAGATTTTAAGGTTGTTAAAAAGGAAGCGGAAGCTTATTTTTTCATTTGTTTTTGAGCATAGCAGTGTTTAGTCAAGCTAAACACTAACGTGGAATATTGATCAAATGTAATACGCTGAACGTGAAAAATCATTAAAAAAAGCCCAACAGGAGATGGTTGGGCTTTTTGCTATACGATAAAGGTATGAATTATAAGAAATAAAAAAGAGCATTTCGTATAAGGTGTATTATGTTAATTTTAGAAAAATTAATTAATTTTCAGAATCATAGTGACTCATATCACCAGATAATAAGATTTCTTAAATTTTCTCTGATAACACTTTAACCAATGACTTTAATTCTTCTTTTAGTTTATTTAAATTTTCAAGTTGAATACTTTGAGTCAGCTCTTTAGGAATCATTTCTGCGGCAGCTCGTAGCTCTCGACCCTTTTCTTTTAATGAAATAAGGACTCTTCTTTCATCATTAGGATCACGTGATCGATTAATAAGTTCAGACTTTTCCATTCTTTTTAGTAAGGGCGTTAGTGTCCCACTATCAAGATGTAAAATTTGTCCAAGATCACCCACACTTACACATTCTTTTTCCCACAAAACCAACATCACTAAATATTGAGGATAAGTGAGTCCGAGAGGTGTAAGAAAAGGGCGATAAGCTTTTACGATTAAATTAGATGCAGCATAAATAGGAAAACATAGTTGCTCATCTAGGCAAAGCTGATTCTTGGACATAGCTTTTTATTTGGTATAGACAGTGGTCGATACCTGTATATTACCTCGAATAGCGTTGGAATAAGGACATACTTGATGCGTTTGTTCCACGATCTTCTCTGCATCAGCTTGTGAAATACCTGAAAGAGTGACATCTAAGTGTACTGTTAAGGAAAATCCACCATTGCCATTAGCAACCATGCCAACAGTACTCAGGACTTCTACATCGTTATCACGGATTTTATGTTCTTTATTGCTACGAGTTACATGGATCACGGCATTTCCAAAGCATGCAGCATAGCCAGCTGCAAATAATTGCTCAGGATTCGTTGCATCACCTCGACCACCTAATTCTTTTGGCAAAGCTAATTTTAGTTCTAAGATACCATCTTCACTACGAATATTCCCTGAACGTCCACCGATTGCTTTAACTTGGGTAGAATAAAGATTACTCATTTTAATTACCTTCAAATAATATATTGTGTGCAATATAATTGTATAAAATTTAATTTATGTCAATTTTTTTTATATGCGATTTAACATAATGGCGGTTATACGAAGTCGACTTGTAATGCAATTTGCATTACAGTACTCCTAGTACATTAAATAACTGGGAGATATGATGGCTACTGTTAACTTCAGGGTCGATGAAGCCCTTAAAAAAAAATCCTATTCCATCCTTAAAGAACAAGGTATTGCACCTACAGATTTCTTTACTAGTATTCTTGAGTATGTTGCTACGACTGGGAAACTACCTGTCAAAAAAGCTTTGCTTTCAGAAGAAGATGAAGAATTGTTAGCTCTTGTCCGTAAGCGCATTAATGACCCTAAAGAGATGTTTGAGGAAGTCACATTAGATGACTTATAAGCTTTTACGTCACAAGGACTTTACAGCAGAATGGGAAAAACTCCCTGTTGCTATACGGGATCAATTTAAGAAGAAACTAGCCAAAGTCATAGAGCAGCCACATATTCCAAAGAATATGCTGAGAGGCGATCTTGCAGGTTGCTATAAAATTAAATTATTAAAAGCTGGTGTCAGACTTGTCTATCAAGTTAAAGATGATCAGGTAGTTATCTTGCTCATCACAGTCGGGAAACGAGCTGATAGCATAGTTTATGACGAAGCTAAAAAGCGCATTAAAGACTAAAAATGGGAGCTTATAGCTCCCATTTTTTGACTTCGTATAACGTGTATTATGTTAATTTTAGAGAAACTAAACTGATTCAGATTTAAAAAATAAACTCTATTAAAGAGAAAAAATAATGCAGCACAAAGTAATGGTCTCTTTATGTTTGGTTTTTCTTATAGGATGTACACCTAAAGAAAAATCATATATTCCTCAGGAAGGAGATCTAGTGACATGGAAACAGAATCCACAATTGATAGTTAAAGCGAAACTTGGACTGAGACGAGAACATATACCTGATCAATTTGATTATGAGTTTTATAGACCTGCACGAGAACACTATTTAGGTCAATTTCCAATTGATTATACACCTGAAAAATTTGAACCTATTGCACAACAAGAAGCTGACAGTTTGCCGATGCCTGATTCGAATCGACAATTACAGTTTGATTTAAAATTAAGCAATTTAGATTTTCAAGCAACAGATGGCTATTTACCTGATCATGATGACCAAGTGAGAGTCAGGATCGAAGGTCTTACCATAGATATGCGAGCTGAGAAATTAGACACATATAAGACATTTTTACAAAGGAAAGAATTTTTTAAGAAAAATTCAAAATTTGAAAAATATGGTCTGACTTGTTACCCAAAAAAAGTGGCTGATAATTTCTATGGTTGTTATGGGAAATCCAAAGAACAGGATGTTGTTGGTGTTTTATTGGATGTAGTTGCTTTAGAAAATACGGTAGATAATCGATTTGTTCAAATTAGAGGAGAGAGTTATGAGCCCAATAAATATGGCGGTATATGGGTTCAGTGGGAAACGAATTTAAATAATTGGGACAAATGGCAAGAGATAGATAGTGCAATTTGGCGCTTATTAGGTACATGGAACTCTGCTCCATCACCTCAAAAACTAACTAAATAGTTCCCCATTTAACATAATGGCTGTTATACGCAATAAAAAAACCTGGGCACCAACCCAGGTCTAAAATTTAAAAAACAGATAAATATCAGTGCAATAAACTCATTTTTCTAATTTCGCATAACGCGTATTATGTTAATTTTAGGAAAGCTCACTAATCATCAAATTAAAAATATAAGAGAGACTTATGGACTCATATCTTAATTCAGGGGCTGGTTTTCCTGCTGGAACACGTATAAATACAGACAAAGGTTTAATCGCCATTCAGAACATTAAAGTCGGAGATTTAGTACTGTCAAAGCCAAAAAATGGTGACGGAGAGTTATGCTATAAACCTGTTATAAGAATATCTACTTGTGAGAATAGTGAGATTTGGGAGCTAACCTATTTCCAAATTAAAGCAAATACAGATTTATCAAAATTAAATAAAAGCAAATTATTGCAACTTTCTCGCAAAGGAAAAATGGTCAGTAATATGCTGAGGTCTAATCAGACATTCTGGGTTAAGAATATTGGATGGACGCGCTTGGATGAGTTGAAGAACGGTCAAGCTATAGAAACATCTGATCAAGAAATCATTGGTCTTGTTTTTATGGTGAATCCATTACGAAAAACAAGTATGGAAAATGTGGCTGGAAGTTACCATCCTAGCAATATATTTAATGCGGATAAAAAAGGTTTTGATATTGAAAATGTTGAATATTTTACTTTTATCAAATATGGCTTAGAAGGACCTATCGAATGTATAGGTGATGATAATGTACCTAGTCCAATATGTGTTAATGGTGAAAGTGTTCACATTCTCTCAGAGACATTCCGATTAAAAACTTACAGCTTTGACGTTGAGGATGATTATACTTGCTTTATTACGAAGCTAGGATTGTGGGTTAATAATACTGCCTATAAATAATATAAGAAATAAATTACTAATTTTCTTATTTAACATAATAGAGCTTATACGAAATGCGTTTTTAATATTACTTTAAGATCAGTATCTTATCGTTATTCATACCCTCTGGAACGTTCTCGTTCAACCGACTTGGAAACAAGTCGGTTTTTTTATGAACAGTTTTGATAGTTCTTGCCAATAAATCTGACTAAAAATTACGCTTTTCAGCTTGAGTGATACAATTTTGTGATACATTATTGTATATACAAATTTGAATGTTTTTTATGGAACAGTATTTCGAATGGGATGAGGCTAAGAATCGAAAGAATCAGAAAAAGCATGATATCTCTTTTGAAACTGCAAGCCTTATATTTGAAGATCCTCTACGGATCTCAATCCTAGACAGACATACCAATGGGGAAGAGCGTTGGCAAACCATTGGTAAGGTCAAAGGAGTACTGATGTTATTAGTTGCTCATACCATCTTTGATGAAGATGACTGTGAAATCATACGAATCATTAGTGCAAGACAAGTAACCAAAGCGGAGCGCAATCAATATGAGCATGGTTAGATATACACGCGAAGAGCTGAATGAAAACTTCAGTGACAAGCAAGATGCTGAAATTAAACGCTTGCTTGCTAAGGGAACTGTGTCTGATAATCAATTAGACCTGTCTGATATTCCCGAAATCACCGACTGGAGTAATGCAGTTCGTCATGGGCAATTTTATCGTCCAGTGAAGCAACAGACTTCAGTTCGTCTAGATGCTGATGTACTCGCATGGTTGAAATCACAAGGTAAAGGCTATCAAACACGTATGAACAAAATTCTACGTGAAGCAATGCTAAATGAACGTAAAAATCATCAATAAAAAAAGGGAGTTATAAACTCCCTTTTTTATTTCGTATATCTGGGTGGTAGTTTAATTTTATTAAGTTTATTGATTATCTCTTTGTCATCTTTGTACTACAGCAGTGGATCAATTTCTGTACATTATATCCAATCGCCTAAAAGTGAAGTTTTTTAATGGCTAACCATTGTGTTCTCTCAAACACTTGGTACCGCACTTGGTGATTGGATCGCTGATACTCAAGGGATAGGATAAGCTGTCTTTTTTTATTTTAGGTAAAATAATGGAAAATAAAATTTTTATAAAAACAGCTAGCCCACCGAAATGAACTAACTGGTGTCGTTTTGCGCCAACTTTTACTTAAAAAATACTAACCCTGAGGGAATGGAACATTAGTTAGTAGAAGTATTATATTAAAAAAAACACAAAGATGTATTCAAAATACATTTAAACATTAGTTAAATAACTTATTTTTAAGATAGCCTTATTTTTGATAGTAGTAATAGAACATCTAGTATTCCTAACTACTCTAAATGGGGCTACTGTGCAATCAACCAGAAAGAAAAGTTTTCATTAAAAGGAGTTATAAAATGAGTCATAAGGAACTTGCCGAATTCATTATAGAGCAAACTAGTGATGCATTAATTTATGCTGATAATCACGGTAATATTCAACGTTGGAATGATGCGGCTAGCCAATTATTTGGATTTTCCAAAGATGAAGCACTTGGACAAAGCCTTGATATCATAATTCCTGAACGTGCTCGTAAAGCTCATTGGCATGGTTTTAACATTGCTATCCAAAATGGAAATCTTAGACTATCGGGCAAACCAACTTTAACGAAAGCACTTCATAAAGATATAGATAAAAGACTCTATGTAGAAATGAGTTTTTCTTTAATTAAAGATAATGATGGTCATGTTCAAGGAAGTGTTGCTATCGCCCGTGATGTAACAAACTCAAAAAAATAAGATTTTTTTTTACACTTTATAGTTCTTCTAAAATTAACATAATACAGCTTATACAAAATTTCAAAAAAATAGCCCCAGACTAAGGGGCTATTTAACATAAAATCTCTTATACGAAACCCTCTTTATCACACTTCTTACATTTCAACATTATCCCTAACTTTTCTTTCCGTCCTTGTTCAGTCATCACCCAAGGACGGTTTTGCCAAGGCGGATCATGCCGCACATGCTGCGTGTGGCCGCAGGCTAAAATGGCATACCAATGATTTTCATCATCCAAGGCAAAATCAACAATGGCTTGCTGCATATCGGACACCTATCTAAACTGAACTTATGTTGAAAAGGGAAGAGAGCTCATCTTGAATAATTACAACGGTTTGAATATCAAATTGTTAAATAAACTGTGAAATTTGGTTTATTTCTGCCGCACGCTTAGGCCGCGACAATTCTATTTTTCCCGCCATGTTTGGCTTTATACAGCGCTAGATCAGCACGCTTAATTGTATCTTCGTAGGTACAATCTTCAGGCATGATGGTTGTAACTCCTATGCTCACGGTGACATGCGCGTTATCTATTGAAAAACGACTTAATTCTTTTCTGGAATGTTCATGAATCCGTTTGGCAAACTGGATGGCCTGCTCGCAGCCCGTGTTGGGTAATGCGACTACAAATTCATCTCCACCTAAGCGGCAGGCGCAATCGGTCTTGCGCAGCGTTAAACGAAGAATATCTGCGACTGCTCGGATTGCCTCATCACCGACATGATGGCCTTTGCTGTCGTTGATTTTTTTGAGGTTATCAAGATCGAACATCAAGATCGAGGTCTGTATGGAATGTCGTAGGTATGACTCATAATGTAATGCTAAGTCATGCTCTAATTTTCTTCGATTGAAAAGACCGGTTAACTGATCTGTATGGCTGAGTTCCTTCAGCTTGATTTCCAAGTTGTGACGCGCTGAAATATTACTTGCGACCCAAAGTACAACGTCTTCTTCATCTACCGAAAAACTGAGGGCTTGGATGCGCACTTCAAACCAAATGGGCTCTTCAGGACCATAATCGGGCAGACCTTTTACATCCCTATTGCGCAATTCGTACTCTTCGATGAGTAGATTTCCTGATGCTAGAGCTTGGCCGATCAGTTGCATAAACAAGTTGGCTTTATCTGGCTTGATCACATCTGAAATATAGGTACCAACAAGACCGGAACCATCATGGTAATAGCGATTATCGCGTCCACCAAAAACCGCAACGTATTTTCCACTACGCGATATGACAAAAGCAGGGTCTGGCAAAGCATCAAGAATGATAGCCATCTGCTCAATGTTGATCATTAATTAATTCTATTTCTTGATTTACAATAATTAACACAATAGCTAAAAAAAAATTAAAAGCACGTGTTTTTTTACCAAAAATAGTGATGAGTGAGATGTAGGTGTGATGAATATCTGTATCGAGGTTTGGCATCGATTTACGCAGGCTTAACGCCATAATATTTTCACAGCTTATTTCCTTTATGGAGATAAGGCCGATGATAGAAATATATCGAATTATCGCCTGCATCACACGAATCCATACATACACATGCAAAATCAGAATAAACAAAAGAAAAATCTCGGCTATACTCATTCATAAATTGATAATGAACAGAGCACTGAATAATGCGTGTACTTGTTGTGATGGATCCCATCGAAAATGTAAACCTAAAAAAAGATACCTCAATGGCGATGCTATGGGCAGCAGCACGTCGTGGACATGAGCTAGGCTATGCATTACAGCAAGATTTATATATCGATCAAGGCAAAGCCTTTGGTTTGATTTCTCCGCTAAAAGTTTTTGAAGATTACAACCACTATTACGAACTCGGCGAAAAACAAAAAGAATCAATTGCTGCTTATGACGTGGTTTTGATGCGTAAAGATCCGCCGTTTGACATGAACTTTGTCTATACCACCTATATTTTGGAACAGGCTGAACGCGAAGGCGCATGGATTATTAACAAGCCACAAAGTCTACGTGACTGCAATGAAAAATTGTTTGCGACGCAATTTCCTGAACTTCAAGTACCGACCTTGGTGACTTCACAACAAAGTCTGATTCGTGAATTTTTACAAGAACATGGTGATGTGATTGTGAAGCCATTAGACGGCATGGGCGGCATGGGCATTTTCCGTTTATACCAAGATGGCGTTAATATCGGTTCAACCATTGAAATCCTGACCAATAACGGCACACAGCCGATTATGGCGCAGCGATACATCCCTGAAATTGTGGATGGTGACAAACGTATTTTGATGATCAATGGCGAACCCGTACCATATTGTTTGGCGCGTATTCCGCAAAATGGTGAAGTGCGTGGCAACTTGGCGGCAGGTGGTTTGGGCGAGGCGCGTCCATTGACCGAAAATGATAAAGCCATTGCAGCCAAAGTCGGACCATTCCTTCGTGAAAAAGGTTTGGTCTTTGTTGGTTTGGATGTGATTGGTAATTACGTGACTGAAATCAATGTCACCAGTCCGACCTGCGTACGTGAAATTGATGCGCAATTTGGCACCTCGATTGCCGATGATTTATTTGATGTCCTTGAGACAGGTTTAAAAGCTTAATTTTGCACTAGATTTAAAAGAGTCCTTCACGGGCTCTTTTTTGTCCTGCGCTAAGGGGAGGGGAGCTTAAAAAGCAAAAAAAAATGTAAGTGAATGCAATTAAAGTGAAAAATTGTCTGATTTTTTTTCAATTCTCATAGATTAATAATAAAACTAGTTTAAACTTTTAAAATAGTAGAAAAAAACAATCATACGCCTGTTGAAAAAAAGTAAATTACCTTTCACGGTCATGCGTTTGTGATTACAATTGTTTGCTTAAAATCGAATATCATTAGCCTCTTTTTAGAATTGAAGAATTAGACAGTGACCGAAGTAACGCAAGTAAAGCCGAAACATGTCATGATGATGGCTGCCGGAACCGGTGGTCACGTCTTTCCAGCGCTCGCTGTTGCCAAAGAGTTGCAACAACAAGGCTGTGAAGTTTCTTGGCTCGCAACGCCAACAGGCATGGAAAATCGCCTGCTTAAAAATCATAATATTCCAATTTATCAAATTGATATCCAAGGCGTACGCGGCAATGGAGTCGTGCGTAAGCTGATGGCACCATTTAAAATTCTCAAAGCTACATTGAGTGCCATGCGTTATATGAAACAACTCAAAGTCGATGCAGTTGCAGGCTTTGGGGGGTATGTGGCTGGGCCGGGTGGCTTGGCAGCTCGTGCATTGGGCATTCCAGTCATTATCCATGAACAAAATGCGGTGGCAGGTTTTACCAATACGCAGTTGTCACGTGTGGCCAAAATTGTTTGTCAGGCATTTCCAAATACCTTTCCAGCACAAGATAAAATCGTAACCACAGGGAATCCTGTACGTAAAGAAATTACAGAAATTTTAAATCCGTCATGGCGTTACCAAGAGCGTGAAAAAGCTGGGTTGCCATTACGGGTTTTAATTGTGGGTGGCTCACTGGGCGCACGTGCCTTAAATGAATGTGTGCCGGCAGCCTTGCAGCAATTAGAACAGCCACTCAGTGTATATCACCAGTGTGGTCAAAATAACGCTGAAAGCACATTGGCTCGTTATGCAAATGCACCTGAACATATGCAAGTTGAAGTTCAGCCGTTTATTGAAGATATGGCAGCAGCCTATTCTGCAGCGGATTTGATTATCTGCCGTGCTGGTGCGCTAACCGTCACTGAAATTGCGACAGCAGGTGTAGCAGCCGTGTTTGTTCCTCTGCCAAGTGCAGTGGATGACCATCAAACTGCAAATGCAGGGTTCTTGGCCAATATCAATGCCGCAAAAATTTGCCCACAAGCGGACATGACCGCAGAAAGTTTAACAGCGTTGTTGAAGCCGCTGATGAATCGCCAACGACTTATGGAAATGGCGGTTAAGGCTCGACAACAGGCACAACCCGATGCGACACAGCACGTGGTTGGTTTAATTCAAGATTTGTAAAATTCGAGTAATCTATGTCTCCATCAACGCCTGCCGATCAAGCGAAAAAGCTCATTAAAGTGCCAGAAATGCGCCGTATTAAACACATCCATTTTATTGGGATTGGTGGTGCGGGCATGTGCGGTATTGCCGAAGTATTGAAAAACCAAGGCTATAAAGTTTCAGGTTCAGATATTAAAGCGTCGAAAACTACGGCTCAGCTTGAAGAAAACGGCATTCAAGTTTTCATCGGTCATGCTGCTGAAAATATTCAAGGCGCCAATGTAATCGTGGTATCAACAGCCATTGATTCTGAAAACCCAGAAGTGAAAGCGGCGATTGAAACCCGTACACCTGTTGTACGTCGTGCAGAAATGTTGGGTGAATTAATGCGTTACCGTCATGGTATTGCCGTTGCTGGGACGCATGGTAAGACCACGACAACCAGTCTTGTGACCTGCATGTTGGCAGAAGAAAATCTGGATCCAACTTATGTCATTGGTGGTTTGTTAAATCGTACTGGTGTGAATGCTGCATTGGGTGCAAGTCGTTATATCGTGGCAGAAGCGGACGAGTCAGATGCGTCATTCCTACACTTACAGCCAATGGCAACGATTGTCACCAATATCGATGCTGACCATATGGATACCTATGGCGGTAGCTTCGATGTATTGAAAGATACCTTCGTACAATTCTTACAGCGCCTTCCATTTTACGGTTTAGCTGTGATGTGTGGTGATGATGCCAACATCCGTGAAATTATGCCGCGTATTGGTCGTCCTGTCGTGACGTATGGTTTCAATGAAGACAACGACATTCGTGCCGTTGATGTGGCTCAAGAAGGCATGCAATCACACTTTACAGTTTTGCGTAAAGACCGTGAGCCGTTACGTTTAACCATTAACTTGCCGGGTCTGCATAATATCTTAAATGCCTTGGCAGCAATTGGTATTGCAACGGATGAAGGCGTTTCTGATGCTGCGATTGCACGTGCCTTAGAAAGCTTCAGTGGCGTAGGTCGTCGTTTCCAAGTCCAAGGCGAATTTGAAGTTGAAGATGGCTTGGTGAAATTGGTCGATGACTATGGTCACCATCCAAAAGAAGTGGAAGCGACCATTAAAGCTGCACGTGCAAGTCATCCAGATCGTCGTTTGGTGATGATGTTCCAGCCACATCGTTTTAGCCGTACGCGTGACTGTTTTGATGACTTCGTCGATGTCTTGTCTCAAGTCGATCAACTGTTGTTATTAGAAGTTTATCCTGCAGGTGAAAAACCAATTGTGGGTGCGGATAGTCGTGCGTTGGCTCGAAGCATTCGTCTCCGTGGTGAGGTTGAGCCGATTCTCATCGATCCAGTAGAAGGCAACTTACAAGCAGTAATGAAAAAAGTGTTACAAGCAAATGACTTGTTATTAACACAGGGCGCAGGTAATGTTGGAGCAATCTCAATCGAACTTGCTCAAAACAATCTCTATGTAAAATGATCACCGCTTGGTGATCCAAAGTTTGTTTAGACCGTAGATAAAAGTTTAAGGATATAAACGTGTCAAATGCTTCAAAATTCGGCAAAGTTGCCGTGTTATTAGGTGGGAAATCTGCCGAACGTGAGGTTTCTCTCGATAGTGGTAAAGCTGTACTTGAAGCATTGGTGCGTTCGGGTGTAAATGCCGAAGCATTTGATCCGCAGCAACGCAGTGTGACTGAGTTGGTGGCTTATGACCGTGCATTTATCGTACTTCATGGCCGTGGTGGTGAAGATGGTCAAATTCAGGGTACTTTGGAATGGTTAAACATTCCGTACACTGGAACGGGCGTTCAAGGCTCAGCGATTGGTATGGATAAAGTCAAAACTAAACAAGTTTGGCAAGGTTCAGAACTACCGACAGCACCTTATCGTATTGTCAGCAAAGATTCAGATTTACAAGAAATTGTAGATTCAATTGGTTTGCCATTTATCATTAAGCCGGTGCATGAAGGCTCAAGCATTGGTATGAGCAAAGTTGAAAAAATTGAAGACTTTGCAACCGCAATTGCAAAAGCGACCCAGCATGATGCAGTTGTGATGGCTGAAAAATGGATTACCGGACGTGAATTTACCATTGTGATTTTAAATGGTCAGGCATTACCGGTGATTCGTTTAGAACCGCCTGCAGATGTGGCTTTTTACGATTACGAAGCGAAATATAACCGTAACGATGTGCAATATGGTATTCCATGTGGCTTGACTGAAGATGAAGAAAAGCGTCTACAAGCTTTATCTTTACGCGCTTTCCAAGCGGTAGGTGCGAGTGGTTGGGGCCGTATTGACGCGATGCAGGATGCAGAAGGAAACTTCTGGTTACTTGAGGTAAATACTGTTCCGGGTATGACCAGTCATTCTCTAGTGCCAAAAGCGGCCAATGCCGTAGGTTATAGTTTTGATGATCTTTGTGTCGCGATTTTGGAACAAACCCTAACAGGTGCGGCACACTAAATTATGGCTCAACTTCCTGCGTCTATGCGCCGTAAACGTGCAGCAACGACATCGATACATGACAAACCACCGACACGTAAGGAAAAGCTTACCAATGTGGGTGGATGGCTGTTGTTGTTTATTGCATGTGTGGTCTTGATTGCCGGAATTTGGGGGCTATATAAAGTCATGACGGATGCACGTGTGGCTGAACTTGATGTGGTGGGTGTGCGGAGCGCCCAAGAAAAACAACAAGTCATATCATACGTTTCACCGATGATGACTGAAAACTATTTTACCTCTGATTTACGTGTCATTCGTGACCGTACTTTAGAAATCTCTTGGGTCGATCGCGTGGTGGTATCGCGTGCTTGGCCAAATGCAATTCGTGTACGGGTGATGCCGCGTCAAGCGATTGCACGTTGGGGAACTGGGCGACTGTTAAGCGACAGTGGTGATGTATTTGCCGAATTAACCCCGACCAATCATCAGAATTTACCGTTATTGCATGGGCCGACGAGTCAGTCCAAAATGATGATGCGTCGCTATAATGAAATTAATCAATTATTTATGTCTGTTGGCATTCGTTTAAAAGAATTATATTTAACCGAACGAATGACTTGGTTTATGCAGTTTGATTCAGGCTTACGCGTGATTGTCGATCAAGATCAGACCATGAGTAAGTTGCAGCGTTTAAGTTATCTCGCACACAGTGACTTAAAACCTGTTTGGCCACGAATTTCTGCCATCGATTTGCGCTACCGAAATGGTTTAGCGATTCAATGGAAAAACTCTGTGCCAGCAAAGTCGGTAAATGGTCAGTTTGTTGTAACCAGTGATGACATAGGCATTGCGAATGCAGCGCCTGTAAAGCCATAATGATCGGCTTTATAAGTAGAGGCTTTAAGCCATAAATTAAACAAACATGTGAATGGTAGTAGTAAATAATGAATGAAGCTGTTCCCTCGGTTGTTGCGATTGACATTGGGACACACAAAGTTTCAGTTTTGATTGGTAAGGTACACGCGCCAGACAATATCCAAGTGGTAGGGATGGCGACCGCTCGTAACCGCGGCATGAATAAAGGGAAAATTGTCAGTCTCGATAAAGTTGTTACCGCAATTAAAAATGCAGTGCAGGAAGCGGAAGATATGGCGGAATGTCGTGTACATTCTGCGTGGATTTCCATTCCCAGTGCTGAACTAAAAAGTTTTTATGCCTCTGGTCGTACTCCAATTGAAAATAATGACCATGCGATTACCACCAATGAAGTGGTGCGTGCTTTAGAACTGGCCAAAGCCAGTCATTTAACGTCTGACCATTATTTGGTGAGTGCTGTACCTTTAGGTTTTGAACTAGATGATGAACCTGAATGGGTGTTAAACCCGATTCGCATGTCAGCACGGAGTATGACAGGACATTATCATTTGATGATGTTGCCAATCAGCACCATGCAGAATTTGGATCGTGCATTAAAAGGTGCCAATATTGGTGTTGAACGCATGGTCATTTCATCATTAGCAACTGCTGAAGCCAGTTTGCTTAAAGATGAAAAAGAATATGGTGTGTGCTTGGTTGATATTGGTGCTGGTACGACCAATATTGCGGTGTATTTAGATGGTCGCTTGGCGATGACACACACTTTGCAACGTGGCGGTGAGCATGTAACGCGTGATATTGCTGCTGTATTGCAAACCACAACAGAAGAAGCTGAACGTATTAAGCTGTTGTATGGTTGTGTTGACCTGAAAGTGGTTAAACCTGAAAGTATGATTCAATTCCAAGGTATTGATGGTCCACAAACCATTAGCCGTATTGAACTGACCGAAATCATTATTGCGCGCTATGAAGAAATCTTTAATCAAGTGCGTAATGAGTTGGTGGATCATGGTGCGATTCATGGTTTATACCATGGTGTTGTACTCACAGGTGATGCCTGCCAAATTGAAGGGATGGTGACATTTGCGCGTCGGATGTTAGGTGTTTCTGCACATTTAGGTAATCCACCTATGCAAGTGTATGCTGATGATCAACAGCAAGCCGCTTTACGTCGTTCACAATACGCGACTGCCGCAGGTCTGTTAATTTTCAGTCAAAGTGAAACACAAGATACGATCGTTGAGCCAGAAGATACGGAAAAACTTTCAGTATTGAATCGGGTAAAACGTGCATGGTCGGGCTTCAATGACACCTTGAAGTCGATCTTTTAAGTTGAAATATTTGGGAATATTGTTGGGAAGTTGTACGGATTATTGCTTGTACTTGACAAGCTGGAACTTGGACAGCATTCTAAAAAACAATTTTTATTAAGATCAAGGCAGTATACGGGCTGAAGTGTCTGCCAATTATGGATTAGGAATTTTTTAGGCATGGCCTCATTTGAATTTTTAGAAGATGATCAAAGCGACAGCAACGGTCAAGCCCGTTTCACAGTATTCGGTGTAGGTGGTGCTGGCGGTAACGCTGTGCAACACATGTTGGAATCAGATATCGAGGGTGTAAAATTTGTTTGTGCCAATACAGACAAACAAGCACTCGACCGCATGAATGCACAATTTAAAATCCAACTCGGCGAGCAAAGTACGCGTGGTTTGGGTGCAGGTGCAAATCCACAAGTGGGTCAAACTGCTGCTGAAGAAAGCCGTGAGTTGATTCGCCAACACCTTGAAGGTACGGACATGGTGTTCGTGACTGCAGGTATGGGTGGTGGTACAGGTACCGGTGCTGCGCCAGTTGTTGCTGAAATTGCCAAAGAAATGGGTATCTTAACGGTAGGTGTGGTGACGACTCCGTTTAACTTTGAAGGTAAACGTCGTCAGCAATCTGCTGAGAAAGGTATTGAAGCACTTGAGCAACATGTTGATTCTCTGATTATTATTCCGAACCAACGTCTACTTAAAGTATTCCGCGATATTTCAATGAAAGATGCTTACAAAAAAGCAGACGATGTATTGTTAAATGCGGTGCGTAGTATCTTTGATTTGGTGGTACGTCCGGGTCATATCAACCTTGACTTCGCCGATTTGAAAACTGCCATGAGTACACGTGGTTACGCAATGATGGGTGCAGGTTCTGGTCGTGGTGAAAACCGTGCGCGTCAAGCTGCTGAGCAAGCGATCCGTAGCCCGTTGTTAGATAACGTGACCATCATGAATGCAAAAGGCATTTTGATTAATGTTACAGGTGGCGATGATGTAACTTTCGGTGAAATTGAAGAAATCACTGATGTGGTGAACCAAATTGTGGATCTTGATGAAGGTCAAGTGTTCTACGGTACGGTATTTGATCCAGATGCACGTGATGAAATTAGTGTAACGGTGATCGCAACGGGTTTAACTCGTAATTCTGCCGATTCTGCTGAGCCAGTGAAACGCCCTGTCGCACAAGCAACGCGTACAGTCGCTTCTGCACAAGCACCTGTAGATGAAGATGATGTACCAGCGATTCAACGTCAGCACAATGAAGCAGCTGCTCCGGCGGCTGCGGCGGCGTCAGCATCGAATTCACGCCCTACGCCAATGAGTATTCAAGACTACTTGAAAAATCAGCAACGTAAATAAAACAAATTCAATGACTTAAGTGTCTATTGATTACAAAAGGTAGCTGATCAGCTACCTTTTTGTTTTTTATCAATGGCTAAATATGCTAACGTATAGCGGTTTTGTGAACTGATGATAGAAGACACATGTTGAAACAACGTACCCTGAAACGCATCGTGAAAGCGAGTGGCATCGGACTGCATAGTGGGCAAAAAGTGATGATTAACTTTGTGCCACATCATGCCGATGGGGGCATTGTGTTTCGTCGTATCGACTTAAATCCACCGATTGATATTCCAGCTGATGCTATGCTGATTCAAGAAGCATTCATGTGTTCTAACTTGGTGCAAGAAAACGCCAAGGTGGGCACAATTGAGCACATTATGAGTGCGATTGCTGGTTTAGGGATTGATAACCTGATTGTGGAAGTGTCGGCATCTGAAGTGCCAATTATGGATGGGAGTGCCGGCCCGTTCATTTATTTGCTTATGCAAGGTGAACTACAAGAACAAAATGCACCTAAAAAATTCATAAAAATACGCAAACCTGTCGAAGCACTGATCGATGATAAACGTGCTGCCTTCCAACCCCATGACGGTTTCCAATTAAATTTTACGATTGATTTTGACCATCCTGCATTTAAGAAAGAATTTCAGTCGGCAACAATCGACTTTTCAACCGAAACATTTGTCTATGAAGTTAGTGAAGCGCGGACTTTTGGCTTTATGAAAGATTTGGACTACCTAAAAGCTAATAATTTGGCTTTAGGGGCGAGTCTCGAAAATGCCATTGGTGTAGATGACAATGGTGTGGTCAATGAAGAGGGCTTACGCTTCTCGGATGAGTTTGTTCGTCACAAAATATTAGATGCTGTGGGTGATTTATACTTGCTCGGTCATCAAATTATTGCGAAATATGATGCCTATAAGTCAGGTCATGCATTAAATAATCAGTTATTACGCAATGTCAAAAGTGATCCAGATAGCTATGAAATTGTAACATTTGATGACATTAATGATTGCCCAATTAGTTATGTGAATGTGACATAAGTCATTGTCTTATAATGGTGATGTTATATTGTATCATTTGTAAGTGTTAAGTCTGTCACATTCTGAGCATTCAAATTTGTCTGTTACAACTGGGTGGTTACTTTTTATTGCTTGCCAAACGCAGCATTGCTTGGCTAAGCTTAGGGTCGCTCACAAAGTCAGCAGCATTACGGAGTAAATCCTGAGTTTCTGTACTGAGGGTTCTTGAAATTTTTTCAGGGGAATGGGGCGTTGGAGACGGAGTTCTCAGACGGACTTGAATCTTGTGCAAATCCTTGAATTCGTATATTTGTGATAATTGTGCAATATATTGCTTTTGCAAATAGGCCAACTGACTAATCAGTGCCTGATTTTCTCCAGTTAATATAAGTACACCATTTATATAACAAACAACTTGCCATTGATCCGGTTGGGGCAATAGCGGTTGAACAATTTTCGTAAGTTTCTGCCATACAGCAACTTGCGTTGAGAGAAACGACAAGTTTCCTGTTTTTATGTGTTTTCTTGTTGGTTGAAAGACGTTGACAGGTTCTGACATACATATTTCCTACATGTTTATGTCTTAATCTTATGCGCTCCTTTTGGCTGATATCAAGGACGAAATCACACAAGGAACAAAAGAGAACAGTTTATAGAGGTTTTTTATGCATTTACGACGTATTTTATTGGCGTTTTCATTGGCAGCTTCGGCCGCTTCAGTCGCTTTTGCAGATTTAGTTGAATTAAATCAAGCAGACTCATCATCAGATCGTATTGAACAGTTAACTCGCACCTTGTCTCAAGGTGCTTACTCTGAAAGCAATGATATTGATGTTCCAGCTGAAACGAAGTTGAATGTTCAAATTCGTGAAAAATCAATTGAACTCAACAATGCGACAATCGCAAAAAAATACGGTTCAAGCACTTCCTCTAAAAACTATTCAGCAAGTTCAAATAATCCATATTCATGGTTAATTGCCCACCCACTTCCAGACATGAAGCGCGTGAGCTCAAACTATGGTGGCCGTACCATGGGTGGCCGTGCAGAAAATCATTCAGGTTTAGATCTTTCTGCGGCAAGCGGTACGCCTATTTATGCAACAGGTCCAGGCATTGTAACCAAATCTGGCTGGGGCACAGGTTATGGCCAATATGTTGAAATCAACCATGGTAACGGTTACCTGACACGTTATGCACATGCATCACGCTTAATTGCACGTGTAGGCGACCGTGTTGCTGCGGGTGAACATATTGCTAACGTTGGTTGTACTGGTCGTTGTACTGGCCCACATTTGCATTACGAAGTAGTGAAAGATGGTCAACGTAAAAACCCATCGACGTATTTAGCGATGTTGCCATAAGCGCATACAACATCTGTATACGAAGCCATTGTCTGAACCTCTACAGACAATGGCTTTTTTATTTATCGCTAATAACTATAAAATTATCACTCAAAAAAATATTGTCTGTATGAAATATGGCAAAAATTGACCCAAAAATGTAAATTTGTGTAATTGTTAATCAATAAGTATTTAGTAAATAAATAATAGAGCTATTTCGTATTCATCTATGGCGATAACTGAGCCTAGCCAAAATATGGTACTAATAGAGCCATATATTTAGCACATAGGATAGGTGAAGTATGGCGTTTTATGGCGATACAGATGCGCAAGAAACCCAAGAATGGCAGGACGCATTTGATTCAGTTTTACAGCACATGGGAACTGACCGCGCTGCATTTTTGCTTGAAAAACTCTATCAACAAGCGATTGCTAAGCACGTTCCCATTCAGCGACTAAATACTCCTTACTTAAATACCATTTCAGTTGAAGAACAACCGCCTATGCCAGGTGATTCGGATATGGAGCGCCGTATTCGTGCGCTGATCCGCTGGAATGCCTTAGCGATGGTACTGCGTGCCAATAAAACAGGTGATGACTTAGGTGGTCACTTGGCAAGTTTTGCATCATCTGCAACTTTATATGACGTGGGCTTTAACCACTTCTTCCGTGCCAATAGCGACAGCTTTGGCGGTGACATGATCTATTATCAAGGTCACTGTGCACCGGGTATCTATGCACGTTCGTTCTTAGAAGGTCGTTTGACTGAAGAGCACTTAAATAATTTCCGTCGTGAAGTTGGCGGTAAAGGTTTGCCTTCATACCCACATCCATATTTGATGCCAGATTATTGGCAGTTCCCAACCGTATCGATGGGTCTAGGCCCAATCATGTCGATCTATCAAGCACACATTCAAAAGTACTTGATGAACCGTGGCCTGATCAAAGAAGAAAACCGTAAAGTTTGGGCTTACCTCGGTGATGGTGAAATGGATGAACCTGAAAGTACAGGTGCCATTTCACTTGCAGGTCGTGAAAAGCTCGACAATCTGATTTGGGTCGTGAACTGTAACTTACAGCGTCTAGATGGCCCAGTTCGTGGTAATGGTAAAATTATTCAAGAACTTGAATCATTGTTCCGTGGTGCAGGCTGGCGGGTAATTAAAGTGGTATGGGGTCGTCATTGGGATCCGCTACTGGCAAAAGATGATTCAGGTGCCTTAAAAGCGGTGATGGAAGAAGCGGTTGATGGTGACTTCCAACGCTATCAAGTGAAAGGCGGTGCGTATACGCGTGCACATTTCTTTGGTAAGTATCCTGAGGCTGAAGAGTTGGTGCGCAACTTAAGCGATGAAGATATTGATAACCTGAACCGTGGTGGTCATGACCCATTCAAAGTGTATGCGGCTTATGCCGAAGCGATGAAGGAAACGGGTCAGCCAACCGTAATCCTTGCGAAAACAGTGAAAGGCTATGGTTTGTCGGAAGAGATTGAAGCTGTCAACAAGACGCATCAAATCAAGAAAATGCAGCTTGAATCGTTGAAATACGTACGTAATCGTTTCAACTTGCCATTTACCGATGAACAGCTTGAAGAAGTGCCATTCTATCGTCCGAGCGAAAACTCACCTGAATTGAAATACATGAAGGCGCGTCGTGAGGCATTGGGTGGTTATTTACCTGCACGTCGTAAAGAAAGTGAGCAGCTGGCGATTCCTGAGTTGTCTGTGTTTGATGCGGTACTGAAAGGCAGTGGCGGTAAAGAACAATCGACGACTATGTTGATGGTGCGTTTGATTTCTTCGTTATTGAAAGAAAAAGCCATTAAAGACCGTGTCGTGCCAATCGTACCAGATGAAGCCCGTACTTTTGGTTTAGAAGGTATGTTCCGTCAGTTGGGGATCTATGCTGCGCATGGTCAAAAATATACCCCTGAAGACCAAGAACAGTTGATGCACTATCGTGAAGCCAAAGATGGTCACATGTTACAAGAAGGGATTAACGAAGCGGGTGCGATGAGTGCTTGGGCTGCGTTAGGGACCAGTTATTCGACCAATAACTTGCCAATGATTCCGATGTATATGTACTACTCGATGTTCGGTTTCCAACGGATTGGTGATATTGCATGGGCGGCAGGTGATGCGCAGGCACAAGGTTTCTTGTTGGGTGCAACTGCGGGTCGTACAACACTGAATGGTGAAGGTTTACAGCATCAAGATGGTCATTCACATATCTTGGCAAATACGATTCCAAACTGTATCTCTTATGACCCATGTTTTGGTTATGAGTTGGCAGTGATCGTACATGATGGTTTAAAACGTATGTACGTGAACCAAGAGCGCGTGTTCTATTACTTAACAGTAATGAATGAAAACTACGAACACCCTGCTATTCCTGAAGGTGCTGAAGAAGGCATTAAACGTGGTATGTATCTCTTCGAAGAAGATGAGAAAGCAACGGTTCAGTTGATGGGTTCAGGTGTGATTCTGCGTGAAGTGATTAAAGCGGCGAAAATCCTTCGTGATGAATATCAAATTCATTCAAACGTGTGGAGCGTCACTAGCTTTAACGAATTAGCTCGTGATGGTATGGCGTGTGAAGAATACAACCGCTTACATCCGTTGGCTGAAGATACGAAAGAAGCTTGGGTCTCTCAATTACTTCGTGAAAAAGACGGTATTGTGGTATCGGCAACCGATCACATGCGTGCATATAGCGAACAAATCCGTGCCTATCTTCCAGACAATCGTCCATTCGTGGCATTAGGCACAGATGGTTATGGTCGTTCAGATACACGTGGCAACTTACGTAGCTACTTTGGTGTTGATGCCGCACATATTGTGGTTGCAACATTGAAAAAACTCGCGGATGAAGGCGAAGTTGATGCACGTTTAGTTAAAGATGCCATCTCAAGCTTTGAACTAGATACTGACCGTCCAGTGGCATGGGCTCCGCAAGAAACGCCGGAACTGCATGCTGTGGCTGACTACAAAGAGGAGAACTAATCATGCAAATTACGACTCCTGATATTGGTGTAGATAAAGCAACGGTCGCTGAGATTTTAGTGAAAGTCGGCGACACCATTAGCGTTGATGACAGCATTGTGTTGTTAGAGTCTGACAAAGCCTCTGTTGAAGTGCCAAGCACTTCGGCAGGCGTGGTGAAAAGCATTGCAGTTAATCTGGGTGACAGTGTTGCTGAAGGTGCTGTGCTGATCGAGTTGGAATCAGAAGGTCAAAGTACTGCTACCGCTGAGCCAGTACAAAATGCAACTGAAGACCAAGCAGTAGAACCAACTCCGGTTGTGGAAGCAGAACAAGCTGCAGCAGCACCTGTTGCAGCCAATGCTACTCAGTCGCAAAGTATCGATGTGCAAGTCCCTGATATTGGCGTAGAGAAAGCTACGGTGAGTGAGATTTTGGTCTCTGTTGGTGATGAGATTGATGTCGATCAAAGTATTATCGTGGTGGAATCAGACAAAGCGACAGTCGAAGTTCCAAGTACTGTATCAGGCCGTATCGAATCGATCACGATCAGTGCTGGCGATGTAGTGAAAGAAGGCGTAGTGATTTTAACTGTGAAAACGGCGGCTTCATCTGCTGCGGTTGCATCGGCTCCTGTGCAAGAAACTGCACAGCCTGTTGCTGCACCCATTGTCGCAGAAGCAACACCAACGCCGTCTACGGCTGCGGCGTCTGGGCCTGTAGAAATTGCGGTGCCTGACTTAGGTGTTGATAAAGCAGCAGTGGCTGAAATTTTAGTCGCTGTGGGTGATGTGGTTGAAAAAGACCAAAGTATCATCGTGGTGGAATCAGACAAAGCAACGGTAGAAGTACCAAGCTCTACCGCTGGTAAAATCACCGCGATTCATGTTCAGTTAGGGCAAAGTGTCTCTGAAGGCGTCGCTTTAGTGACGATTGAAGCCGAAGGTCAAGCTGTTGCAGCACCTGCACCAGCTGTAGCACAGCCTGCGACAGTTGCACCTAAAGCTGAAAGCAAAGTTGAAGCAGCAGCACCGCAACCACAAGGCGCAGATAAGCTCACCAAAGAGCAAAATGCTGCCAATGCCAAAGTGTATGCAGGTCCGGCCGTTCGTAAGCTTGCACGTGAATTAGGTGTGGTTTTGGCAGAAGTCAAAGCATCTGGCCCGCATGAGCGTTTAATGAAAGAAGATTTATTCGCTTATGTAAAAACCCGTTTGACCACTCCGCAAGTTGCACCTGCAGCTCAAGCTGTGGCACAGGTTTCAGGCTTACCGAAATTGCCAAGCTTTGATGCTTTTGGTGGTGTCGAAGAGAAAGTTTTGACACGTTTACAACAAGTGTCGATTCCGCAATTGTCTTTAAACAATTTTATCCCGCAAGTGACGCAGTTCGATGCTGCGGATATTACCGATCTTGAAGCTTGGCGTAATGATTTAAAAGCCAACTTTAAGAAAGAAGGTATTGGCTTAACCATTATGGCCTTCATCATCAAAGCAGTGGCTTACTTGTTGAAAGAAGAGCGTGAATTTGCAGGTCATTTGTCTGATGATGGCAAGTCAGTATTGTTACGCAATGAAATCCACATGGGGATTGCCGTGGCAACGCCTGATGGTTTGACCGTGCCTGTACTGCGTAATCCAGATCAAAAATCGATTAAGCAGATTGCAATTGAGCTGGGTGAACTGAGTCAAAAAGCACGTGACAAAAAACTGTCGCCGAAAGATCTACAAGGTGCGAACTTTACCATTACCAGTCTGGGTTCAATTGGTGGTACGGCATTTACACCGCTGGTTAATTGGCCACAGGTGGCGATTTTAGGTATTTCACCTGCAACTATGCAGCCGGTGTGGAATGGTGAAGGCTTTGATCCACGTTTGATGCTGCCGCTGTCATTGTCATACGATCACCGTGTAATTAATGGTGCGGATGCTGCACGTTTTGCCAATAAGCTGACGAAGCTGCTCAAAGATATCCGAACTTTATTGATCTAATCTGACCTGTTTAAGTTTCAAAATGAACCCTGCTTTGGCAGGGTTTTTTTATGGCGTCGTGGTGGTGGACTGACAAAGCCAATCAGGAAGTTCAATGGGTGAAGGGTAGAGCTTTAATGCTGAGTTTGCATTGAGGTTATAAGTGAGTGGAAGTGTACGATGTGGGTGCGCCGTCGACCAAAGCTTTTGTCTTAAATGTTCAAAGCGTTGGAAGTCTTTTAAAAATAAGCCCCAAAACTTTTCATAATGCTCAAGTTCTTGCACATGTTGATGCTTATACGCATGTGTTTGACCTTGTTGGTGCTGAAAGTCATAGCCCATCAGCCAAATACGCTGTGGTTGAAAGAGATGTGCGACTGAATAGGCTTGAAGGCCACAATTATTACCATAAACATAGTGTGGGGAATGAAATAACTCCGCTTGGGTATCGATACGCGCGGTTTTAAGGTTGGTTACTTCATGTTCAGGATATGGTCGGTTGTGACCTAAACCACATCCGCTAATGATGTCACCTTGAAAGCAGGCTTTGAGCATGGGTTGATACTGTAACCACCATGCATAGTCTGAATGATGGGCAATCTGAGCCTGAGAAAGTTGAAGAAAACTCTGATTACAGCAAATGATCAGCAGCTTTTTTGAGGGCTGAATGGTGGTTAAGTCAAAACTGAGCTGAGACGGGCCGCCTGCAATGATTAATACATCCTGCACATGTATATAGTGTTGAATAAATTCTTGAAATTTTTGATTATTGTTTTGCATATCAAATTGAGTCATCGAAAATTAAAATTGCGAAAACATGCATTCCTCGCTAGAATAGCATTACTTCATTGGGGAGTAGCCGCTTTTTACGCAAAGTAAAAAGGTGATGGTCAACATATTTGCTCTAAAACGAGCATGGTCATCATAGCAAAGAACCAAATGAGCTCTTCGTAGCTTTCTTTTGTTGGCAAGACCTTTGATTTATCACTCTGCACATTGGCTAGCAGGAGGGATAAGTCATCGGTATATGTTTTTGCTAGCCAGAGAAATGCACCATGTTAACCGCTTTCTTCATTTCCCTTGCTGTTGTTGCCCTGTCAGAAATGGGCGATAAAACACAATTACTTGCTTTACTGCTTGCTGCACGTTTTCGTAAACCCGTTCCGATCTTAATTGCAATTTTCCTCGCGACTGTGGTGAACCACGGGGTTTCTGCTGTGTTGGGTCAATGGATTACCACTGTTTTAAGTCCAACCGTTTTATTGTGGATCGTTTCTCTGGGCTTTATTGCTATGGCGGTGTGGATGTTGATCCCCGATCAATTGGATGATGAATCTGAAAGTATCAATAAGTGGCAAAAATATGGGGTTTTCACCGCCACTTTCGTTTTGTTCTTCTTGGCTGAAATTGGAGATAAAACCCAAATTGCCACTGTTGCACTGGCTGCACGCTTTGACAGTATTGGCTGGGTGACTTTGGGGACGACGCTAGGCATCATGTTAGTTAATGCGCCAGCGGTATTTATTGGGAACAAGCTAGCTGAAAAACTACCGATTTCACTGATTCATAAAATTGGCGCCCTAGTATTCTTGGTGATTGGTTTGGCTGCGTTGGCACAACACTATTTATTTTAAATAATGATCTCACCATATTAAAAATACATGAAATCCTGAGTTAAAAACTCAGGATTATTTGCCAATAAATGAGACCCAATTCACTGATATTTCAGATAATATTGACTGAATATTTATTGTAAGTTTCCCTAAATAAATATATGTTATTCACCTATAGAATATATATTTTTTGATAAAAAATTTGGGGAATGGGAATGGCTTTCGAACGCACAACATCACAGGTACTTTATGATGATGGAAAGCATAAATGTATTAGCTTTACCAGTTTGGTAAAAGGCGAGGGCGTACAGGCGAACCAGTTCCTGATTTTGGATAATGAGCGCGCAGCGGTGCTCGATCCGGGTGGTGACTTGACTTATGTCCCACTGACTATGGAACTGAATAAATATACCCGTTTGACCAATCTTGACTATGTGATGGCCTCGCATCAGGACCCAGACATTATTACCTCGATGCCACGTTGGTTGGTTTATACTGACGCCAAAGTGGTGGCATCTAAGCTGTGGGCGCGTTTCTTACCGCATTTAAACTCTGCATTTATGAGTGACCGGATGAAAGGCAACTGGTTGGATCGTCTGATCGAACTGCCAGATCATGGGCAGGTGATTCCATTAGGCAACAGCCATTTGGTGGCTGTTCCTGCACACTTCCTACATTCGGTTGGTAACTTCCAATTTTATGACCCGATTGCCAAAATTTTATTCTCAGGGGATATGGGCGCATCTATGGTGGATGATGCCTCTAAACCTTTAGAAAATTTTGCCGCTCATATTCCTAAAATGAAAGGCTTCCATCAGCGCTATATGTGTTCGAACAAAGTGATCCGTCTGTGGGTCAACATGGTACGGACGATGGATGTGGAAATGATCGTACCGCAGCACGGCACGCCATTTATTGGTAAAGAACAGATCAACCAATTCTTAGATTGGATCGAAACCTTGCAGTGTGGTGTCGATTTAATGGATGAAACAGTCTTTACTTGCCCAGTATAATGACTTGAAAATTCAGAAAAAATAATTGAGTTTGCAGATAACATTTTTTAGTATTTTTCGTCCATAAAATAAGCTTTTAGATGACGAGAATAGATAAAAATGTTGTCTCAAATACCGACTCAGGATGCATGTTTAACCTGTGGAGCATGTTGTGCCCACTATCGCGTTTCTTTTTATTGGGCAGAAGGGCTGAATATGCCCGAACATTATACTGAGCCGGTTAATGCCGTGTATTCATGTATGGCGGGCACCAATCAAACACAGTCTCGTTGTATCGCTTTGGGTGGGAAAATTGGGCAAGCAGTGAGTTGTAGGGTGTACGAGGCTCGGAGTTCCACATGTAAAAGTGTGCAGATAGCTGATGAGCAATGTAATAAAGCACGCATCGCGCATCAAATGATTCCATTGATCAGTATTCCACTGCATAACGCTGAAAATGATGAAGATTTCGATCAAGTCAGTTAAGGCTTTAGTTCCAGAATAAATTTATTGAAATTAAGCGGTAGAGTCTTCGGATTCTGCCTGTATTGAACAAGTTGCTGACTAACCCTCAGTGTATTCTTGCTGAAAACAGCATATTCGATAGTTAATATTGAAAACTCCGTAAAGAATTGCCGCAATTAAAATGAAAATTGAACGGAAATTTGTATATAATGGCTCACGGAAATTACCAGCGAGACTGTTATGTTGACCATCGTTCAAGAAGCCCTAACCTTTGATGATGTCTTATTACTCCCTGCCTATTCTACTGTTCTCCCAAAAGATGTCTCTCTTAAGACACGTTTCACACGTGGCATCAATTTGAATATTCCACTTGTTTCTGCTGCGATGGATACTGTGACTGAATCACGTATGGCAATTGCAATGGCGCAAAACGGTGGTATCGGTATCCTGCATAAAAACATGGATATTGCTGCACAAGCTGCAGAAGTTCGCCGCGTGAAAAAATTTGAAGCAGGTATGGTGAAAGACCCAATTACCGTTACACCAGAAACGACTGTACGTGAGCTGATTGCTTTAACTCAAGCAAATAACATCAGCGGTGTACCAGTGGTGAAAGACGGTCAAGTGGTGGGTATTGTTACTGGTCGTGACACTCGTTTTGAAACCAATCTTGAGCAACCTGTTAGTAACATCATGACAGGCCATGATCGTTTGGTGACTGTTCGTGAAAACGAATCAAAAGAAAATATCCAAGCATTACTTCAAAAACACCGTATTGAAAAAGTCCTTGTTGTAAATGACAACAACGAACTGAAAGGTTTAATCACGGTTACTGATTTCCGTAAAGCTGAAAACTATCCAAACAGCTGCAAAGATGACTTAGGTCGTTTACGCGTTGGCGCTGCAGTAGGTACAGGTGCAGAAACACCAAGCCGTGTAGAAGCATTGGTGGAAGCAGGTGTTGATGCGATTGTTGTTGATACAGCACATGGTCACTCTGCAGGTGTAATTGAACGTGTACGTTGGGTAAAAGCCAACTATCCACAAGTTCAAGTGATTGGCGGTAACATCGCGACTGGTGATGCAGCTCTTGCATTATTAGATGCTGGCGCAGATGCAGTGAAAGTGGGTATTGGCCCAGGTTCAATCTGTACTACACGTATCGTTGCTGGTATTGGTATGCCGCAAATCTCTGCGATTGACAGCGTTGCCAATGCACTGAAAGACCAAATTCCATTGATCGCAGACGGTGGTATCCGTTTCTCTGGTGATATGGCAAAAGCGATTGGTGCAGGTGCGAGTACCATCATGGTAGGTTCATTGATGGCGGGTACGGAAGAAGCACCAGGCGAAGTTGAATTCTTCCAAGGTCGTTACTACAAAGCGTATCGTGGTATGGGTTCATTGGGTGCGATGGCAGGTGCAACAGGTTCTGCTGACCGTTATTTCCAAGACTCAAAAGCCGGTGCTGAAAAACTTGTACCAGAAGGTATTGAAGGTCGCGTACCTTACAAAGGCCCAATGGGTAACATCGTTCATCAAATGATGGGTGGTTTACGTTCATCTATGGGTTATACCGGCTCTGCGGTGATCGATGACTTACGTAAAAATGCACAGTTTGTCAAAATTACTGCGGCAGGTATGTCTGAATCTCACGTACATGACGTGACTATTACTAAAGAAGCACCAAACTACCGTGTTGGTTGATATTTAGTAGCTTTTAGCCGAAAAAGCCGTCATTAATATGACGGCCTTTTTGTTTTTGGTGTAAAGTATTTGCAGTAAAAAGTGATGATTAAGATCACCATTAAGAAGTGAGTACAACATGAGTTATTTTGGTACAGATGGCATTCGTGGCAAATTCGGTGAATTGCCTATTACCCCTGAATTTGCATTAAAACTAGGATTTGCCGCAGGTAAAGTATTAAAACAATACAGTAAAAAAGCAAAGCCCATCGTTGTACTAGGTAAAGATACCCGATTATCGGGCTATATTTTAGAGTCAGCGTTACAAGCTGGTTTAAACGCAGCAGGTGTTTATGTTCATTTGTTGGGGCCATTACCTACACCTGCAATTGCCCATTTAACTCGTGCATTACATGCTAGCTTAGGCATCGTGATCTCGGCGTCGCATAACCCTTATTTTGATAATGGCATTAAGTTCTTCTCGAGCGAAGGTAAAAAATTGCCGGATGAAATTCAAGAAGCCATTAACAAAGAACTTGAAAATGACTTGGTGATCGAAGACCCAGCAAACTTAGGTAAAAGTGTGCGTGTGAAGGATGCCAATGGTCGTTATATCGAGTTTTGTAAATCAACCTTCCCGTACCATTTTGACCTGACAGGCTTAAAAATTGTGGTGGACTGTGCCAATGGTGCAGCCTATAGCGTCGGTCCTTCGGTATATCGTGAACTGGGTGCAAAAGTGATTGCGCTGTTTAACGAACCGGATGGTTTGAACATCAATAAAGACTGTGGTTCGACGCATCCTGAGTTTTTACAAAAAGCAGTTGTTGAACATCAGGCGGATTTAGGGATTGCCTTTGATGGTGATGCTGACCGTGTGATTATGGTCGATAAAAATGGTCAGCAAATTACCGGTGACCATATTCTCTATATTTTAGCCACTCAAGCGAGTCAAAAGCCTGCGGGTATCGTGGGTACCGTGATGAGCAATATGGCGCTTGAAATTGCTTTAGATCAAGCCAAAGTGCCGTTGCTTCGTGCCAAAGTTGGTGACCGCTATGTTTTACAAGGCCTAGAAGAAAAGGGCTGGGTAACGGGCGGTGAGCCATCAGGTCATATTCTGACTTTGGACAAGAGCACCACAGGTGATGCGATCATTGCTTCACTTCAGGTGTTAACGGTGATGGTTGAACAAGGTAAAGCCTTACATGAATTGGTGGAAGGTTTTGAATTATTACCAAACGTTCTGGTAAATGTTCGCTTGGCTGCGATGTTTGACCCCTACGCCGTACCTGCATTGGTGAGCGAGTTTGAAAAAGCTGAAGCGCAGCTCAAAGGACGCGGTCGAATCTTGATTCGTAAATCAGGCACAGAGCCGGTGATTCGAGTCATGGTTGAAGGTAATGACCTTGAAGAAGTTACCGCTTTGGCAAATCATTTGGCCGATGCTGTTCGTGCCAATGCAGCTTAAATCAAGAGGGGAAATTGCATGAATGATGTGATTAAGGACTTAAGTGAACTGCGTTTAACTTATCAAAAAGGTGAGTTGCATGAAGATCAGGTGAACCGTGATCCACATGAGCAGTTTTTATTATGGTTTAACCATGCCTTAGCAGCACAATTGCATGAACCCTATGCTATGTCTTTGGCGACGGCAAATGCCCAAGGTCGTCCGCACGTGCGGACGGTCTTGTTGCGCGGTGCGACCCATTCAGGTTATGACTTCTACACCAATTATGACAGTCAAAAAGGCAATGATCTGCTCGATAATCCTTATGCAGAATTATTGTTTTATTGGCAAGAGCAGGAACGTCAAATTCGGGTCAGTGGTCGTGTGGAAAAGATTTCTCTTGAAGAATCGACGGATTATTACCACAAACGACCGCGTGACAGCCAAATCGCAGCACACATTAGCACTCCACAAAGTGGTGTTATCGCCAGTCGTGAAGAATTACAACAGCGATTCCAAAATTTGCATGATCAAGTGGAAAGCAAAGACGTATTGGCGAAACCTGAGTTTTGGGGTGGCTATCGTTTAGTTCCGGATTATTATGAATTTTGGCAAGGCCGTCCGAATCGTTTACATGACCGCTTGAGTTATGAACAACAGGATGGTCAATGGGTTCTACAGCGACTGATGCCATAAATGTCTAAACTTTTAATTCAACAAAGACCCTATTTGACGCGCCCTGAAGATATTCAGGGCGTTGCGCCGTTTATTGCGGACTTATTGGCACGTCGCGGGGTTTCTTCCGCACAAGAACTGGAATTGAAGCTCAAGCATTTACATGCCCCGACCTTAAAAGGCATGCAGCAAGCTATAGAGTTGATCGACCAAGCCATTGATGCACATAAAAAAATTGTCATTGTAGGCGACTATGATGCCGACGGTGCGACCAGTACTGCATTGATGGTCCTGGCACTGCGTGACATGGGCGCGGATGTTGAATATCTGGTTCCAGATCGTTTTAAGTATGGTTATGGCCTGACACCTGTCATTGCCGATTTGGCCTTCGTGAGCTTTACTCCAGATGTGCTGATTACGGTCGATAATGGTATTTCGAGCCATGCTGGTGTAGCGCAGGCACAGGCGCATGGTATGCAGGTGATCATTACCGACCATCACCTGACCACAAAGGAAACACCACAAGCAGAAGCAGTGGTAAACCCCAATCAGTTGGGATGTGAGTTTCCAAGTAAAGCCTTGGCTGGTGTTGGTGTCGCATTTTATGTGTTGGCAAATTTGGCCAGTATGCGCAAAAAAAATGCTAAATCCACAGCCAATCTCAGCCAATATTTGGACTTGGTGGCCTTAGGCACTTATGCCGATGTTGCAAGTCTAGATCTGAATAATCGAATTTTGATCGATGCTGGTTTGAAGCGGATACAGCAAGGATTATGTCGTCCAGGGATCAGTGCATTATTGGATATTGCCGGTCGTGATCCTGCACAGTTAAAAGCACAGGACTTGGGCTTTGTGGTCGGCCCACGACTCAATGCAGCTGGGCGTATGGAGACTATGGATATTGGGATTGAGTGTCTGATTGCGGCAGATTTAAGTACGGCTTATCCGATTGCGCAGCAGTTGAATCAACTCAATATTGAAAGACGCCAAGTCGAAGGGCAGATTAAACAGGAAGCTCTGGCTGAGTTAGAACATATTCAGCTTGATCAGGATAATCTACCTGCAGCCTTGATCATGTTTGAACAGCATTGGCATCAAGGGGTGATTGGGATTGTTGCAGGGCGTTTGAAAGAACAATTTCATAGACCTGCAATCGTCTTTGCCGCAGATGAGGATGGCGTACATATTAAAGGCTCTGCGCGTTCTATCGAAGGTATTCATATTCGAGACAGTATTGAGCGTATTGCTGAATTACATCCGCATTTGGTGAGTCATTTTGGTGGACATGCTGCCGCAGCAGGACTAACCATTCAAAAGCAGCATTTTTCTGAATTTAAAACCGCTTTTGAAGCACTGATCGCTGAGCAAGATGAAAGTTTATTTCAGGCGACTATTTGGACAGATGGTGAATTGCCTGATTCGGCCATTAATGTCGAAACCGTCGATCTTTTGCAAAATTTAAGTCCATGGGGACAAAAATTTCCTGCACCGGTCTATGAAGGCCTATTTAAAGTTTTAGATTATCGTTGGTTGAAAGATGTGCATCTGAAATTAAAACTTGCTTTAGATAATGGCTTAATGGTGGACGCAATTGCATTTAATGCGGCAGAAAAATATGAATTTAATCCTATGCAAGATCAAATCCGCTTGGTCTACGAACTCGATAAAAATGAATTTAGAGGAAATGTCAGTGTTCAATTGAGAGTTCTACACTTGGCTCAATAAATTCTATTTTTACAGGCAAATAAAAAAACCGCTCAGAAGAGCGGTTTTTTTATGGTTTTGACTTCAATGGATTAGAAGCGGTATTTCGCTGCTACACCAAATGAATTGTAGTCATTGTTGCCAACTTCACCGAAACCAACACGACCTTCAAGGCTTACTTGTTGGTTGAAGAATTTACGTGCATTGATCCCTACTTCGTTACGATCAGTGACATCGTTGTTGTAGTAGTCAGCACCAACACTGAATGTTTTGTCGATGAAGTAATCCGCTGCTAGATTGAATTCATCTAGATCACCGAATGCTGCACCCGCTTCAAGGTTGATGTCTTTACCATTGCTTAAAGTTGTTACGTATTTAGCACGTAAAGTTGGATCTACGCCATCATCTTCATCGTTATCCCAACCTTTCACACCAGCTGCAACTAAGAAGCCTGGTGCAGGAAGATAACCGACTTCAGCGCCGTAGTAAGTTGTATCGTTGTCTACTGTGCCGAATGGAGTGTCAACTTCGACATTATTACGGCTTACATCACCAGATACATAGAAATCTGAGTTTGGTACAAAGTATTCGATACCAACGCCATAAGTATTGTCGTCAACATCGCCACGGTCAGCGAAAGTTGCATGTGCATTTACATTACTTGCACGGTTTAAGAATGCAGCTTCTGCAAGAGGAGCATTACGCGTTTGAACAGGGTTGAAGTAATAAGTACCGTTTACACCAAATTCACTGCCAGAGCTTCCATTATCTGGGTCGATGTAACCAGCTGAAGCGCCTACTTCTGCTTGATAAGCATGAGCTGTACCTGTAATAGCAAGTGCAGAAAGAAGTGCTGAAGCAATTGCGAGTTTTTTCATGGAAACTACCCCTCTAAATTGTTTGGCTAAATTTAATACATTTTTTGTTACAAGTTTTAGTCTAGAGAATTTTTAAAGATGGTCAATCGCTGCAAAGTTGCGGAACTGTGAATTCGGTAATTTTATGTAATTAAAATTATTTAAAATATTGAAAAGTATGTATTTATTTATAATGTTTTGTTTTATTAAAACTGTGTAGATAATATGAATTTGTGGGTTATTTGGTCAATAACTGGACTTTTTTTAAAGTAAATATTACATCGAAAAGAAAAAAGCACCGCAAAATAGAGGTGCTTTTTTAGCAAACTTCTAATTCAAACGAAATTAGAAACGGAAAGTTGCATTGATGTTGAACGCTTGAACGTCATCACCAAAACCAACTTGACCACCGATTGCTAGGTTCGGGTTAAGGAAATATTTTGAACGAATAGCGAAGTAATCCGTGTCTTCATTACCATCATCAACGATGTTATAAGCTGCACCCACGCTAAAAGCTTGGTCGAAGTAATAGTCTGCACCAATTGTTGCAGAATCAACGTCGCCAAAAGCACCATCTGCTTCAAGGTTGATGTATTGACCATTGTTCAAAGGCGCAACATATTTTGCTTTTACAGCAAAACGGTTATCGTCATCACCATCTTCAACTTTAACGCCGTCAACACCAGCAGCTAAAAGTAAATTAGAAACAGGTAAGAAGCCAACCAATGCACGATAAGTCGTTACATCATAGTCGTCTTTATCAGAACCTGACCAACTTGGGAATTTATAGTTTTCTTTGTACTTAACTCGAGAAGTACCAATTTCACCATTTACATAAAATTGTTGATAGTAGTATTCGATACCCGCCGAAATCGAATGTGTATCTTGTTCATCTTTGCCTGAACCAAATTCTGAAATAGACTCATCAAATGCAATATAATCAACGCTTTCTTTACGATTAAAAGCATATTGCGCATAGACGTTGCTGTTATGACCTAGAAAAGCAGCTTCATTTAATGGACCATTACCAGTTTGTACTGAGTCAAAATACAAAGTACCTGTAAGATTGAATGTATTATCAGTATCAATAATATCATTGTCCCAATCTGTATAAGTAAAACCGCCATCAACTTGGCCGTCATAAGCAAAAGTTGATGAAGTGATAACAGCTAATCCTAGTGCAAGTAATGTCTTTTTCATAAAACCCTCGAAACATTATTGTTGTAAAAAAAATGTAATAAATAGTAATGCGAGCGTATTGTTCATATTATGTACATTAAAGTCAATGATTTGGATGATCAATCTGGCTGAAACTGTGCAAATGCTCTGTGATATAATAGGCGGCTATTTAAGCCAAATTTTTGATTGAGAGTAATTCACGTGGAAATTAATCCGTATCTATTACAGCTAAAAGACTTAAACGACCGTGGTCAAACATTACGGGGGTATCTTTGACTACGATCTGAAAAAAGAGCGTTTAGAAGAGGTTCTACGTGAGCTGGAAGACCCAGCAATTTGGAATGATCAAAGCCGTGCGCAAGCAATGGCAAAAGAAAAAGGTGAACTCGAAAACGTCATTAACGTGCTCGAAGGGCTTTCAACTCAACTAGAAGATGCCCAAGCGATGTTGGATCTTGCGGTTGAAGCAGAGGAAGAAAGCTTACTTGCGGATGTGCAAGCAGAGTTAACTTCAGCGGAAGCAGAACTTGCGAAATTAGAATTCCGTCGTATGTTCAGTAATCCGATGGACCCGAACCCATGCTATGTCGAAATTCAAGCGGGTTCTGGTGGTACTGAAGCACAGGATTGGGCATCCATGTTACTGCGTATGTATCTACGTTGGATTGAACGTCATGGCTTTAAAGCAGAAGTGATGGAAGAGTCTGATGGTGATGTGGCAGGGATTAAGTCTGCAACGATCCGTGTAGAAGGTGAGTATGCATATGGTTGGTTACGTACAGAATCTGGCGTACACCGTTTAGTCCGTAAGTCACCTTTTGACTCGGGTAATCGTCGCCATACTTCATTCTCAGCGGTTTTTGTATCGCCTGAAATTGATGACAATATTGAAATTGAAATCAATCCAGCTGATGTACGTACTGATACCTATCGTGCATCTGGTGCGGGTGGTCAGCACATTAACAAAACAGACTCTGCGGTACGTTTAACTCACGCTCCAACAGGGATTGTGGTGGCATGTCAGAACCAACGTTCACAGCACGCCAACCGTGACCATGCATGGAAACAGTTACGTGCAAAATTGTACGAACTTGAAATGCAAAAACGTAATGATGCGGCACAAGCGTTGGAAGACACCAAGTCAGATATCGGTTGGGGCAGCCAAATTCGTTCATACGTTTTAGATGACTCGCGTATTAAAGACTTACGTACCAGTGTGGAAAGTTCGAACACCGGCGCAGTACTTGATGGTGATTTAGATAAGTTTATTGAAGCCAGCCTCAAACAAGGTTTGTAATTTAAATTTATATAGAAAACAAAGTTCTATCTGTTCTTGATCAATATATCTAGAAAAATCGATATAAAAATCGAAAAAATACGATATAGTGTATTCAAGATGCTGAATAGAACTTTGTTGTCCAAATTTTTATTTAATTAAACCCGTTTAAATTATGGATATTGATTTAATTTTTAAAGCACTTGCCAATCCGACTCGACGTCAAATCTTGGAATGGTTGAAAACACCAGAACAGTTTTTGTCAGAAGAACAATGTGGCGGCTTTAATCGTGGTGTATGCGCTGGCAATATCGAAAAACTCGGTAATGTTTCGCAGTCTACGATGTCTAATCATTTGTCTGTGTTACAACAGGCGGGCTTAATTCAAGCCGAGAAATATGGTCAATGGTCGTATTTTTCACGCAATGAAGAACTCATTCAGCAATATATTGATTATCTGCAGAACTCACTTTAAATCATTTTTCGCATTTGAAGTGTCAGGCGAGACATATATGGCTGAACTTAATACTCCTCTCATTTTGGGTGATTTACACCTCAAAAATCGCGTTGTAATGGCGCCACTAACCCGTAGTCGTGCAACTATTGACCGTGTTCCAACGCCGATGATGGCTGAATATTATGCACAGCGTGCAAGTGCTGGATTAATCATTTCAGAAGCAACAGTTATTTCAGAAGCAGCAAATGGCTATTTGCAGACGCCGGGTTTATTTACCGATGCTCAAGTTCAAGGCTGGAAACTGGTGACCCAAGCCGTACATGAACAGCAAGGTTTAATTGTGGCGCAATTGTGGCATGTCGGTCGTGTCTCTCATCCCGATCTTTTGGATGGTGATACACCGGTGTCTGCCAGTGCGGTACAACAGGCAGGCTATGTCAGTCTGCTTCGCCCAAAACGCGAATATGTCGTGCCACGTCCATTAGAGATTGCAGAAATCAAAAGCATTGTAGAACAATACAAACAGTCTGCGATCAAAGCCAAAGAAGCGGGGTTTGATGGTGTGGAATTGCATGCGGCCAATGGTTATTTGATCGATCAATTCCTACAAAGCAAAACCAACCTACGTGAAGATGAGTATGGTGGTTCTGTCGAAAACCGCGCGCGTTTATTGCTTGAAGTGGTGGATGCGCTGATTGAAGTGTGGGGGGCAGGTCGTGTAGGTGTGCATCTTGCGCCGCGTGGTGATGAACACGACATGGGCGATCATGATCCACGTGAAACCTTTGGCTATGCCTTAGAGCAGTTGGGGCAGAGGAAGATTGCATTTTTCTTTACCCGTGAATATCTGGCGGATGACAGTATTAGTAATTATCTGAAACAGCGCTCAAATGGTGTGCCGTACATTGCCAATATGCGTTTAAGCCGTGAAGATGCTGTAGATTTATTGGCCTCTGGTAAAGCCGATGCGGTATCTTTTGGTAAAGCTTATATTGCCAATCCAGATTTGTTTGAACGTTTGCTGGCGAATGCTGCACTGAATGAATTGCAGTTAGAAAACATGATTGGAACAGATGTTGCCGAAGGCTATATTGATTATCCAAGCATGAAAAATAAATTTGGTTCAGGTCGTTCAACCTATTAATCGACACTTGAATACGCATTATCCATTAACATGTGGATAATGCTCTGATATATTCTGCCGATTCAAACCGTTTTTGAGCGTAATAATTTGACTACTCCTTTTTGGTATAACGCAGCTTTGGCGCTGATTAAGCCGCTATATCAATGGCGAATCAAAAAACGTGCTGAAGATCTCCAACTATATCAGCAAGAGTGTCTTGAGCGCTTTGGGCCATTTCAGCCGGTTAAAAACCGCAATGCAATTTGGTTTCATGTGGTTTCCGTAGGAGAAACCAACGCTGCACAGCCGCTGATTGAACATTATCTCAAAGCAGGTCATCCGGTCTTAGTCACCAATACCACCAAAACCGGACAAGCGCGTGCGAAACAATTATTTTTAAAAGCACCGTATGAATCGCTATTTCAGGCCGTGTATCTGCCAGCAGATCAAAAAAAATTAGTCCGTCGTTTTATCGAAAAATATCAACCAAAAATGTTGGCTCTAGTTGAAACTGAACTCTGGCCAAATTTGATGATTGAAGCCGATCAGGCCAACGTTCCGTGTTTATTAATTAATGCCAGATTATCTGAAAAATCGGCGAAGGGTTATGGCAAAGTCCCGAGTTTGACGCAGCCGATGCTAAAGAGTTTGAAACAATTATTGGCGCAAGATCAGGCGACTTTAGCGCGATTTATTGAGTTGGGTGCAAACCCGCATACCAGTCAGGTCGTGGGAAGTATCAAGTTTGATATTCATGCGCCCGATAGCTTTGTGCAACAAGCAGCGCAGTTGCATCAAGATTGGGCTTTGCAAGAGCGTAAAGTCATCACCATTGCCAGTACACATGCACCAGAGGAACAAAAACTACTCGCAGTGCTGCAGCCGATTTTGCAACAACAGCCTGAGCTGTTATGTATCGTCGTACCACGGCATCCTGAACGTTTTGATGAGGTTTTTGTAGAAGCGCAGAAACTGAATTTACGCACACAGCGCCGCAGTTTAAAGCAAACGATTCAGCCTGAAACGCAAGTGTATTTAGCGGATAGTATGGGTGAATTATGGCTTTGGCTGGCACTGAGTCAGGCTTGTTTTGTTGGCGGGTCTTTAAATGTACCGGGCGGTGGACATAATATTTTGGAACCTATCGCGCTGCATGTCCCGACAGTATTAGGTCAGCATTATTTTAATTTTCAAACCATTGTGGATGAATTTGTAGCGGCCCATGCGGTTGTGGTTGTGCAGGATTTTGAGCAGGCGGTCAGTGCATTGGTTGAGATCATTCAAAATACTGCGAAAGCGCAGGCTTTAAATGATGCAGCGCAGCTGATTATGCAAAAAAATACTGGGTCGCTGCAAAAGCATATTCAGGTGATTGATCAATACCTTTGATTTTTCAACCATGATTTAAATTGGTTGATGCTTTAAATAGATGAATGAATAGGCTCGACAGAGTCTTACATTTAAGATTTGAAGAAAGGGGTTAGCCTTCGGTTGGAGGTACTCTTACGAAACGTTGTTTCTCATTCGGTAAAATGAGATGCGAAGCTTCGCAAGGAAACCATCTTGCGGTGCAATGCACCTCACCGACAAAACGCGTCGAATTTTTATGTCTAACAAATAATCGCTGAAATTTGAGTGATTCTATTGAGTGTTGCCTCGAACAGTTGTGGATGACGTTTTCGCGTATCCAATTGAACTGGGTAAGAGAATTTTTTATGAACATCGTCCTGCTTGACCCACGTCAAACTGAATCTGAACTGTGGAGTATCAGTGCTAAACGCCAAATTGAGCATTTAAAAACCCATGTTGATGTACAGGTGGGCGATACCCTCAAAGTCGGGATTCGGGAAGGAAAGCGTTATTTAACCCAAATCGTCAGTATTGCGGATCACGGCATTCAACTTAAACCCTTACAAGAAGAAGAAGTACCAGCAAAGCATCCGGTGACTTTAATTGTGGCAATGCCTCGTCCGAAAGTGTTGCGCCGTCTGATCATGGATGCCGTCACCTTAGGCGTAGAAAAAATCATTTTGCTGCACAGTTATCGCGTGGATAAAAGCTATTGGCAGACACCATTTTTACAGCAGCTCGATCACTATGTGACGTTGGGTTTGGAGCAGGCAGGTGACACCATTGCGCCCAAAATTGAACTGTATAAACGCTTTAAACCCTTTGTGGAGGATGTTTTACCGAGCATGATTTCATCGGACTATCCCGCTTATGTGGCGCACCCTTATGTCGAAGATGTGATGCCTGCAGGGATTCAACATGGATGTACGATCATTATTGGGCCTGAAGGTGGATTTATCCCTTATGAGGTCGATTTGCTCATAAAAAACGGTTGCCAAGCAGTCAGCTTAGGCAACCGAATTATCCGGACAGAAACTGTGATTCCGTACGTTTTAGGGCGATTATTTAGCTGTTGACGCTTCTGTCTCAGCTTGATCACCACGGTAAACTTTAACTTCCTGTACAGGGTAAGGAATTGAAATACCATTTTGATTGAATGCTTGGATAACGTGTTCTTGCACTTCACTGATTGAGTTCGCAGTAGTGGTTTCAGTGGTATCTACCCACCAACGGACATTCAGATTGACCGAGAAATCAGCCAAAGCATTTACGTTTACGGTAAATGCAGGCTGGCTCAAGATGGTTGGATCTTTGTCCAAAATAGCCAAAACAATGTTTTTAGCTTTTTGAATATCATCTTCATAACCAATACCAACCACAAATTCACAACGACGACGTTGATAAGCGGTATTCACCGTTACCGCACTGGTGTAAACAGTCGCGTTTGGAATCACGATACGACGACCATCTGGAGAACGTAGGAAGGTTGCACGGATCTGAATATCTTCAACCGTACCTTCCATTCCTGACACAATAATATCGTCACCGATTTTAAACGGTTCACCGAGGAGAATCAAAATACCCGACAGTAAGTTCTGGAAAATATCTTTAAACGCGAAACCGATTGCGACCGAACCAATCCCCAATGCACTCATGAGCTGACCCGGTGTGAACCCAGGAATCGCAATGACCATTGCAATTAGGAAACCGAAGAACATAATGGCTGAGCTACCCACACGGTTCAGTACTAAAACTAGATTTTGTTTTGAGTAAGAACGGTCAGTGAGCGCTTTACGAACAAAGAATCTAAAGAGTTTAGACAGTAGATAGAAGATCGTAAAAACAATTAATGCGATACAAATATATGGCAGGCGTTCCCAAAATCCATCGACAAATTTATCGATCGTTGAGTATGCGTCATTATATTTAGAGGTATGTTCCAGCACGGTTTGTGCGGTTTTTTCTGTTGCCTCTTGCAAAAGTTGAGTCGTGCCTTGAGTGACATCACTCAAGGCATTTTCTTTTTCAGCCACGAGTTTTCCAAATGTTCCGGTTTTTCGCTATTTTGCCTGAAATTAGTGGCGAAAATAACCCTCATTTACAGGCTTGCGAACAGATGTATCAAAATTCAGACAGGCTCAGATTCGGTCAGTGGCTTAGAAATATTCAGTACCTTGTTGAATGATTTCTGTCGGCGATTCAATTTCACCGCTACCCATCATATACGAGGTGATGCTACCTGTAGCCAAGAGCGACAAGACACTGATTAAAATCATCAACCATGCCAGAATTTTTTCCCAAACTGCAGCAGGGCGTGGCGCGCCGTATTGATTTACGGTCGGTGTACCTGAGGCTAATAATAAATATAGGATAAAGAAAAGATTGATCACGGGGATAAATAATAATAGTAGCAACCAACCGGCTTTATTGAGGTCATGCAGCCGACGCACTACAAAGACACAATAAAAATAAATGTAAAGAATCATAATCGCCAAATAGGCGAGGCCAGATACCCCGGTGAATATGCCAACAAATTGCTCATTTAACGCCATAGTATTGATATTGAAAATCCCAACGGCAAGGCTTAAAGCGATCAAGGCAAAAAGGCTGATGATATTGAGAAAGCCGTACCAACCAATCATGCTCAGTCGACCAAAACGTCCATCAGGTTTCAGGGGATTATCCGATGTAGTGGTCGTCTGACGGGAAAAGAAAGAAGAGTCATTGGTATTCATGCTTGGGTCAACTCAACGTGTATGGAAGAATAAAAAAGCGGAATGCTGAGTAAAATTACCTTTGCATTATAGGTTCAAATGAACTGATCAGATACTGAATTGAAACATGTTTTTGTTGAAATTTTGCTCAAAAATATGCTTTAAATGGGAAAGAATAATACGACCAAAGCATGATTGCTGCGATTAAAAATTAATCGTCATACTGCTGTGATGCAGAAATTATAAAAGTAGAAATGTGGCATGGCATCTCGTGATGAGATGAATCAGATCAAGGAAAATACAATATGAAAGAGATCTATCCAGTACCTGAAAGTTTTAAAAAAACCGCGCGCATCAATGAGTCGGAGTACTTTGAGCGTTATCAAAAATCAATTGAACAACCAGATGAGTTTTGGGCGGAGCAAGCGCAAAAGATCGATTGGATCAAACCGTTTACCCAAGTTCAAAATACCAATTTTAAGCAAGATGATTTCAAGATCGAGTGGTTTGCTGACGGTGAACTGAATGTCAGTGCCAACTGCCTCGATCGACATTTAAAAGAACATCCACATAAACCGGCCATTATTTGGGAAGGTGATCATCCTTCACGGCATAAAATCATTTCTTTTGAAGAACTGCATGATGAAACTTGCCGTTTTGCCAATGTGCTGAAAAAACATGGCGTGGGTAAAGGCGACCGTGTGGTGCTGTATATGCCAATGGTACCCGAAGCGGCAATTGCGATGTTGGCCTGTACCCGAATTGGTGCGGTACACTGCGTGGTTTTTGGCGGGTTCTCACCAGACTCATTGGCAAGTCGTATCGATGACAGTCAGGCGAAAGTCGTGATTACTGCGGATTGTGGGATGCGTGGTGGTAAGCCGATTCCACTCAAAGAAAATGTCGATCTTGCACTCGACATCGAAGGCACATCTTCGGTTCAAAATGTCATTGTGGTGCACCGTACAGGTAACCCGATCGAAATGAAAGCAGATCGTGATTTGTGGTATCACATGGAAATCATGTCGGTTAATGATATTTGTCCACCTGAACCTATGAATGCCGAAGACCCGCTATTTATTTTGTATACATCAGGTTCGACAGGAAAACCGAAAGGTGTATTGCATACCACAGGCGGCTATTTAACCTATGTGAATTGTACTTTCCGTGAAGTTTTTGACTTAAAACAAGATGATGTGTTTTGGTGTACCGCAGATGTCGGATGGATCACTGGGCATTCATATGTATTGTATGGCCCATTGTCGAATGGTACTACGACCGTAATGTTTGAAGGGGTGCCGCAATATCCAAGTTGGGCACGTACGGGACATATTGTCGATAAGCACAATGTCACTATTTTATATACGGCACCGACTGCAATTCGCGCCATGATGCGAGAAGGGGATGCCTTTGTCCGAGAAAGTGACCGCAGTAGTCTGCGTTTACTAGGTTCAGTGGGTGAACCGATTAACCCAGAGGCATGGAATTGGTACTACACCGTGGTAGGTGAAAGCCGCTGCCCAGTGGTAGATACATGGTGGCAAACAGAAACGGGTGGTTTCATGATTACGCCATTGCCTGGAGCAACCGATTTAAAACCAGGTTCAGCGACGCGTCCATTCTTTGGTGTACAACCTGCGATTGTCGATGCTGAAGGCAATGAGCTTGATGGTGCCGTAGAAGGCAATTTGGTGATTAAGGATTCTTGGCCGGGACAAATGCGAACCATTTGGGGTGATCCTGAGCGTTTTATTGAAGCCTATTTCTCCACTTATCCGGGGACGTATTTTACAGGTGATGGCGCACGTCGTGACGAGTCTGGCTACTATTGGATTACGGGTCGTGTGGATGACGTCTTGAACGTTTCAGGGCATCGATTAGGAACGGCTGAAATTGAAAGTGCGCTGGTTGCACATGATGCTGTGGCAGAGTCTGCAGTGGTGGGTATGCCGCATGATATTAAGGGACAGGGGATTTGCGCCTTTGTGACCTTACAAGCCGGGACAGCCGAGACGGATGAGTTGCGTCAGGAACTGGTGGCTTGGGTACGAAAAGTCCTTGGACCAGTGGCAACGCCAGATGCACTGCATTGGGCGCCAGCCTTACCAAAAACCCGTTCTGGTAAAATCATGCGCCGTATTTTAAGAAAAATTGCGGCCAATGAGCTGGACTCTTTAGGCGACACTTCGACCTTGGCAGAACCTCAAGTGGTTGAACATTTGATTGCGACGGTTTATCCGAAGTCATAAGAGCAATTTGAGCATGAGTGATAGCGTTCTGATGAAAGTTCACTATCGCTCATACGACGGGTTATTAAGGCAATATTGAACGTCCTTTCCCTTAGGAAAGTTGATTAGGAAGAAGGGATGTTCATGATGCATTTCATCCACCGAACATACGACGTATAAAAAGGCTTAGCTATAAGTCGCCTGAATTTAGGTGGCTTAGATTTCATTAGATATAGATTTTACAGATATAGACTGCAGGCATTGAGATAAGCTGAATGCCTGCGCTTTGTTAAGCTAAAACGGTAACAGAATAATCAGATAGACATATGAACGCTTCAACTCCATTGACTCAAGATCCAATCGATATTGCCCAAAAACTGGCGGCAGAATTTGCCACAACGGCTGCTCAGCGTGATAAGCAGGGGGGGAATCCCAAAGCTGAACGTGATTTGATTCGTCAAAGTGGTTTGCTTGCACTATCCATTGGACAGCAATACGGTGGACAGGGTGCAGATTGGCAGACGATTTTTAAAACCATTCAAACCATTGCCCAAGTGGATAGCTCATTGGCGCATGTTTATGGTTTCCATCATTTATTGATTGCAACCGTACAGTTGTTCGCGCAGCCAGAGCAATATGGCCCATGGTTTGAACAGACTGCACGTGAGCATTTATTTTGGGGCAACACCTTAAACCCTTTGGACCGTCGTACTACAGCGACGCAACTGTCTGAACATGAATATGTGTTTCATGGCGATAAAAGTTTTTGTTCGGGTTCCATGGATTCAGACATTTTGCTGTGTTCTGGGTTTAACGACGACGGAAAATTATTGATCGGGGTGATTCCTACAGCACGTGAAGGCGTCAGTTTTCTCGGCGATTGGGACAATATGGGACAACGTCAAACCGACAGTGGAAGTAGCCATTTTGAACAAGTTAAAATTTCCAAAGATGAATTACTACTGAACCCAGGGCCTTTGAGTACGCCGTATTCAAGCTTGCGTCCGTTGATTGCACAGTTGATCTTTGTGCATATGTTTTTAGGGGTGGCAGAAGGGGCTTTTGAAACAGCAAAACAGACGGTTCAAAACCAAAAAGCATGGTCAAAATCGCTGGCTGAAAATGCAGTGAATGACCCATTTATTCAAAAGCATTTTGCTGAGTTTTATGTGCAATTAGAAAGTGTACGTTTATTGGCAGATAAAGCTGTTCAGCGTTTGCAATGGGCTTGGGAGATTGGTGAAGCTTTGACGGCGGAACAACGTGGAGAAGTCTCTATTGCGATTGCAACAGCCAAAATCGCAGCCACCAATAGCTCGCTATACATTACGCAAAATATTTTCCAAGTGATGGGCGCACGTGCCACAACTGCCAAACTAAATTTAGATCGCTTCTGGCGCAATGTACGTACCCAGACCTTACACGATCCGATTGATTATAAATATCAGGAGGTCGGTGAATGGGTGCTCACAGCCAAAGTGCCAGACCCAAGTTTTTATTCTTAAACGTATATTGCAAATGAGCCAATAAAAAGCCTCCGTTTTGGAGGCTTTTTTGCAATGTGCTGTCAGTCGATTTTACGCTGATGAATATTTTCTAAGGTATCGACTAAGGTTCGCGTTGTTTGATCAATTTCATAATTCACGGCATCACCGACTTGGACATCTTTCCATGTAGTGAGGCGTAGTGTTTCAGGAATGAGATCGATTGAAATTTCACTATTGGCACGATCAACACGGTTCACAGTCAAACTGCAACCATTGAGTCCAATAAAACCTTTGAGAAAGAAATATTTAATATTGCCTGCCGGAATGTGAATATCGAGATGAAAGGTTTCCCCACGATGTTCTAAGTTTTTGATCGTGGCTGTGCCTTCGATATGACCATAAAGATTGTGACCACCATTTTCTGCGCCAACTTTGGCTGAGCGTTCGACATTGACCTCATCACCGGCCTTGAGAGCTTTTAGCGTGGTGAGTTGATTGGTCAAATCTGAGACATCAAAATGTACTTGGTTGGCTGCCAAATCAATATGTGTGGCCGTTAAACACACGCCATTAATCGCCACACTTGCCCCGATAAAGACATCATGAAAAAAATTCTGATGATTTGAAATCACCAAGGTTGTGAAGCCATTGCCTTGACGAATGTCTAAGACTTTTTCTAAACCTTGCACGATGCCTGTATACATGTGAGCGTCTCTAAAATGATTTGCGTTTTCTGTATTGTAGGGACAAAACGACCGATCGGCTATGCCTTAGAGTGACCATTTCAGTACAGCGTTTTGATCCCTAGCAGTTCGATCTTGGCAATGGCCTACAATGCTCGGAAAGTTTCAATTGCAGCTAAGCGAGACTGCTTTAAATCGACGATCGGTTGAGGGTAGTTCAATTCTAGTTGAGGATTTTTGGCAAAGGGTTGGTGAATTTGCTTTGCATCCAAATCTGCCAGTTCAGGTAGCCATTGACGTAAATAATCCCCGTTCGGATCAAATTTCTGAGATTGGCTGATCGGGTTAAAAATCCGAAAATAAGGTACAGCATCTGTACCCGTCGAGGCGCACCATTGCCAACCGCCATTATTGGCCGCTAAGTCACCATCGACAAGGTGCTGCATAAACCATTGCTCCCCCAACCGCCAATCGATCAGTAGATTCTTACTGAGGAACATGGCACAAATCATCCGCACCCGATTATGCATCCAACCCGTAGCCAGTAGTTGACGCATCCCTGCATCGACAATTGGAATGCCTGTCTGACCTTGCTGCCATGCAGCCAAGTCTTGTGGTGCATGGCGCCATTTTATTTTTAAGGTTTTGGTTTGAAACGGCTGGTGCTGAGATACCTGCGGGTAGTCAAATAAAATGTGTTGGTAAAATTCACGCCAAAGTAGCTCATCGAGCCACGTTTGTTGCCCTCTGTGGTCGATCTGGAAATAGCCACCTTGTTCACGAAACAGGGCTTGCAGACATTGGCGAATAGACAAGATGCCCAAGTTGAGATACATGCCAATTCGACTGGTAGCATTGAGCGCTGGATAGTCCCGATCATCAGCATAACGACTCAGATGTTGTTCTATAAATTCATCTAAGCACTGCTGTGCATGATTTTCCCCAATCGGCCAAAGCTCGATTTGAGCTGCTAACAGCCCTGCGGGATAAAAAGGACGAAGATCGAATTGATTTTGCCACAGCGGATGCGAGGCGAGAGCCGCTTGGGCTTCAATAGCGGGATAACAAGTAGGCAGACTGATACTCAATTTTTCGTAGCAATTTTTCTTAAATGCACCGAAAACTTGATAAGGATGTCCAGATTGATTGCGAATACTGCCAACAGGAAACAGGGTGCGGTCATGGTACAACTCGACAGAGATCTGCTGCTGTTCTAATAACTGTTGTACTTGGCGATCTCGTTGGAGTTCATTCACACCGTGTTCAATATGTGCATGAACAGTGTGTACATTGAGCTGAGTGCATATGCTTAAAAGCTCAGTGGCGATGTCTGACCAATCCGGAATATGCTGAATAATCAGTGGAATATTTAGTTCAGCCAATTGCTGTCGCAAAAGTTCCAGTTGGGCAAGATAGCGATGGATTTTAATAGGGGCATCATCATGCCTTGCCCATTGTTCATGAGAAAGCGCAATAAAGGCAATCGTTGGACCAGACTGTGTCGCCTGCCACAGTGCGCTATGGTCATGTCGTCTTAAATCTTGTCGAAACCAAACCAGTTGCATATTTATTGCCTCGTTTGTGTTGGAAATATCACTGGAATTACGGGGGGTGTCAATCGGTGATAAAATCATCTAAAAAATATCGATTTTAATAAAAAACCATATAATATCTATCGTTTAACTTAACCGATTGCGCACAATTCTGTCAGCTTAAGCGTACAAGCAACGAAGTTTTTGACGCTAGGCGCACTTTTAAATTTTACCTAAGATGAACTCATACAGGAACAGGACGTTCCGGAACATAAAACAATAACAAAGTGTTCACCATCAGGACCGTGAAGCAAGACAGGAGTCATGCTTAAGTATCCATATAGAAAAAGCCCGACAGGATGTCGGGCTTTTTCTTTGTCTACAGGTCAGCTCATTTTCTAGAATCAGAGCATATCTTTAAATGGGACTCGAGATAAAAAATCCCCTAAGCCGAGCCTTAGGGGAGGAAAGTGAAGTGAGCCGGTTGTGATTATTATGCTGATTTTATGAGCTGTGACTGCATCAACAATTATGCTGATTTAGCCTGCACAACTTGCTGCTGTTGAGCTTCCAGTTCACGAACCAGTGGCAACACTTTTTCGCCAAAGTATTCCACTTCTTCAATGAAGTGGAGAAAACCTGAGAGAACCAAATCGACACCTACACTTTTGAGTTCCACAATGCGTTCGGCAATTTGTTGTGGCGTGCCAATCAGATTGGTTTTAAAGCCGTCGTTATATTGAACCAAATCTTCAAAAGTAGATTTTGCCCAGTTACCTTCGCCTTCTTTGGTGGATGCACCTGCTTCACGAGTTGCATCGCCAAAGGCATTGACCGCTTCAGTATTGGCATTGTCGATAATCGCTTGAAGCACCGCTTGGGCTTCTTCCTCCGTATCTCGGGCAATAATGAAGGCATTCACCCCGATTTTGACCTGATGGTTATTGGCCTTGGCTTTTTCACGAATATCATCGATCTGCTTTTTCAACTCAGCAGGGGTATTGCCGTTGGTGAAGTACCAATCGGAAACACGTGATGCCATGTCACGTGCTGCACGTGAACTGCCACCTTGGAAGATTTCAATATGCGGTTTTTGCACAGGTTTTGGAGATAGGGTATAGTCTTTAAATTGATAGTATTTACCATCAAAACTAAAGTTATCCTGCGTCCAAACACCTTTTAGGCTACGAATGAATTCTTCAGAACGCGCATAGCGTTGATCATGCTCGGGCCATTCTTCTCCAATCGCATCAAACTCACCACGGAACCAACCACTCACGACATTAATCGCAATACGGCCATTGGTGAGATGATCGATGGTCGCCAATTGTTTCGCAGCCAGAGCTGGTTTCCAAGGGCCGGGTAAAATCGCTGCAATGACTTTGAGCTTTTCGGTTTTGGCCAAAATACCATGACTGAAACTAACCGATTCATGTTGATTTTCCGCGTTATAGCCTGCGGTAAAACGAATTTGAGTCAGCGCATAATCAAAGCCACTTTTTTCTGCAGCTTGTGCCAAACGCACGTTATAGTCATAGCTCCAATCGGTACGCTGTTCAATATTACTGACCACCAAACCACCACTGACGTTTGGTACCCAATACGCAAATGTAATGTTTTTTTCTTGTACTGACATTTTGCAAACCCTCGGGATCGAATTGTTATGCTGTGGTGTTTAGGCCACTTGCGTTTTTGGCTTTTTACTATGCAGTCGAGCTTCAGCAGCATCCAAACTTGGAACGGCTGCAGAAGGAAGGACTTCTTCTTGCTCGATTTGCTTATTAATGCCCAAGTTTTGGTTGGCTTGTTGAGACTTGGCTTTCACCACTTCAGCACGCTGACCTTTGGCTGGAGCCCATTCCAAAATCGGCAGCGCACGTGCTACAGCTAAAGTAATGCGGTCACGCAGTAATTCACTATGAATGATGTATTCAGGGGTGAAATCACGATCTGTTGCATAGACACCGATCGGTAATGTTTGCGCTTGGAAGAAACTGAACAATGGACGCAGTTGATGTTCAAGCACTAAGGCATGGCGTTCAGAACCACCCGAAGCTGCAAGCAAGATAGGTACATCGACCAATGCAGTTTGTTCGACAAAGTCAAAGAAGTGTTTAAATAGACCTGTAAATGAAGCACGGTAAACTGGCGTTCCAACAATCAGTGCATCAGCAGCTTCAACGGCAGCAAGGTCATCTTGTACACGTTGTGGCAATTGGTTACGGTAAATCGCGCCACCTAATAAATTGCCAATTTCACTAAACTTAATAAAATGCACATTGATTGGAGTCGCATCACCGAGCTCATCAACAATGGCTTGTACCAAAGCTTCAGTTTTAGATGGATTGTTTAGACCACCTGACACAGCAACAATATTCAGGGGTTTTTGTAGATTAACTTGAGACATTTTTTAAACCTAAAAGTGTGGTTTCTCGGAATGCCTTTTATTAATCCCGATGGGTGGATCACTGTAAAATAACGAAAATCAGAAAAGTTATCTGATTTTTAGATATGTTGGAAAAACCAGAAGATTTGTGAAATTTCAAATTTTAAACTGTTGATATTTCAACATATAATGCTTAGATATACGCATTTTTACTGTGTTGATAAAATTTATATGAAAATATGATTAGATTTAAAGATTTATAGAAAATGCGAAAAAAGACGCATTTTAGGTGAAAATCTACATTTTAAATGCAAAAAAATAAGTTCTTGCATATCCTTCACATAGCATGTGTGGTTAGAATAGGGTCATTGTGCACAAGATCTCTCACGTTGCTTATGAATATTTTAATCGTTGATGATCACCCGCTGTTTCGTCATGCTTTAATTCAGGCGGTTCGTTATAGTTTGCCTCAGGCGCAAATTCATGAGACTGCAGCAGTCAATGAATGCTATGAACGTCTTGAAAATGGCCCTGAGCCTGATCTTGTGTTATTGGATTTAAACTTGCCGGGTGCTTCAGGCTTTTCTGCCTTGGTGCATATTCGCGCACAATATCCATCGATTCCAATCATTGTGGTCTCTGCGCATGAAGAAGCGTCGATTATCCAACGTGCGATTGCACATGGCGCGATGGGTTATATTCCAAAATCTGCGCATCCAAGTCACATTGGTGAAGCGATTCGTCAAGTCTTAGAAGGCGAGATTTGGTTGCCACCAAATTTACCAGCCAATATGAACTTTGATCCACGTGCTGCAGATGAAACGGCATTGGCAGAACGTATTCAGTCTTTAACACCGCAACAATTCCGCGTGTTAATGATGGTGGCGGAAGGTTTGTTGAATAAACAAATTGCCTATGAGTTGGATGTGTCTGAAGCAACCATCAAAGCACATGTGACGGCGATTTTCCGTAAGTTGGGCGTACAAAACCGAACTCAAGCTGTATTGGCAATTAATGCATTGAATATTGAAGAAAAGAAAATCTAAGGATTTTTTCCATAAAAAAAGACCTCCATCGTGAGGTCTTTTTTATGCTATTTAAGTACTAATGCTAGCGCTGGATCATTTCGGTGTAAATGCTGTTAGGTCTTTACATGCGGTTTAAAAGCAATAGAGCAATGCAACTTAACAATGACTTAAACAAACCACTTCAACTTAAGCAATATAGTCTTGCTTAGGCGTCAAATCCGTACAGTACAAAGGGTTGAGCGCACATTGTAATTCATCAATTTGTTCATCGGACACATAGCCGCGCGCTTTGAGATAATCCGCGACACGGTCATCACGTAAACTCAGGAAAGCCGCATCATAAACACCCAAATCCACAAATAGGGCTGCAGTTTCTAAGCTGTTAAAACGATCCAGATAAACATCATTGTCATACATCAGGAAGATATGGTCTTGCTTGGAGTTGGCATCGACATTCAAACGTTGTGCCAATTCAAATGGCGCTGTTTTAATAAATAGTAAATCAGATAATTCATCAAACTGTGTTTTATCCAGCTGGTTTTTGTCGGTTTTGACTTTACCGAGCCACGCTTTAAACACCAAAACCGCACCACCACGCAGTAGCATGCTCCAAATCTGATGACGGGTGTCCAAACCAAAGCCATTGGATTCTGCTTCTAAATTTTGCAGCAGTAGGTCTTCTTGCTCTGCCAGTCGATCGAATAAGCCAAGGCCTTGAGGTTTGTAGGCATTCGGCGCAAAGACATCAAAATTCAGTTCATCAAACACTTGTAACGCGAGAGGAACGGCACTGCGATAGAGCGTTTCCAGCGCTTCGACTTGCACATCACTTAATTTGCTGAACTTAAATAGCTGACGCCAATCGATCTCTGGCAAAATGGCATTGGCACCATACTGACGATGAAACTGTAGATTTTGATCAAAACCATGCGGCATTGTTTCTGAAATATTCACAAGATCACTCCTAATATGCGGGGGAGATCAGCTTCTCAAGTGTTGAGTTATGACGCTTCTTGAATTGGCTTGAAACTGATCAACTTCTTATGAATATTTTTAAAACGAACGGCCGCAGCTAAATATACGACTAAAGTTTTAGTTTTTATTTTTGGTTATAAAAATATGATTTAAATCAAATATATTTTTAATTGTAACTAAGTGTACAAGTGTTCACTCACGCATTCGATATCTTTTGCCATAGGCAATCTTAATTTGATATTTATGGCTAATAAATAGACGAAATATCGGGGCTATTTTAAATGATCTTGCCGCTAAGACAAATTTTTTTGCCAGTTAGGTAAGTTTAAGTAAAAGCAAGGTAAACAAAAGCCCATTTCATGTGAATGAAATGGGCTACTTTTCACAGAGCGATGTCCTGTAACAACGCTACTGATTTGAAATTTTTAAACCAGATAACCATGAACGCAGTGAAGCCGGTTTCAATGGTTTTTTCAGTAAGACGATGTTTAACTCTTTTAGACGTTGCGGTAGTTCAGGATCAGAATCTGCGGTAATCAGCGCCACAGGGACATTTTCCTGACGGTTATCTAAAATAAAGTCGAGACCGATCTTGTTGTTATTCAAGTGTTGGTCAACCAACCAAACTTGAATATTTTCTTGTTGAATCAACTCCATGGCCTGTTCAGGTTCAGTGGCTTTAAAGACTTGATAGCCCCATTTGGTCAGTAAGGTCGACATCCCTTCCAAAATGGTTTCATCATTGTCTAAGCACAGAATCTTATAGGCTTTGGTCTTCAGCGGAACCGCTTGAGTCGGTGCAGCGACCACTTTTGGCGCAGCGACCACAGGCACTTCAATCATAAAACACGAACCATGACCAAGTTCTGAGAACACATGCACTGGGTAGTCGAGTAGGCTGGTCATGCGTTGCACGATGGCTAAACCTAAGCCCAGACCCTGTTCGCCCCAAGGAGAGGTATGTCCACAGCGTTCGAACTCTTGGAACAACTTAATGCGCTGTTCTTCCGCGATTCCAGGACCCGTATCCCAAACGCCAATACGAATATGTCCTGGACGTGCTGAACGTAGCACACCCACCACAACACGACCACGCGCCGTATAGCGTAGGGCATTGCTGACGAAGTTTTGAATAATACGACGAATCCACTGTGGGTCGGTGTCAATCCAGAACTGAGCATCATGTACGGTCAGTTTGATATTACGCTGTGCCGCAATCGATTTAAATTGAAGTTCAAGATCGCTGAGTAAGTCATGCAGCGGATAAGGCTGACGTTTTGGTTGAATGGTTCCACCTTCGAGTCGTGCGATATCCAAGAGGGCAGAGAGCATACTTTCCGCACCATGCAGCGCACGATCTAGTTGCTGAAGCGTTTTACGATCATCGTCATTTTGTACGCTTTGCTCGAGGGCGGTACTAAACAGGCGAGCAGCATGCATCGGTTGCAATAAGTCATGGCTTGCAGCAGCAATGAAGCGGCTTTTCGACATATTGGCTTTATCGGCTTGCTCACGTGCCAATTGTTGTTCGGACAGGGCATCTGCCAACTGTTGGGTACGGTCTTGTACACGCCCTTCAAGCAAGGCTTCATTTTCACGGAATGCGGTAATATCGGCAAAGGTCGTGACGAAACCACCGCCTTCGATCGGGTTCCCGCGCATCTGAATTACACGACCATCTTTACGAATTCGTTCAAATTCGTGTGCGCTGCCGACTTGCATCCAATGCATACGTTTACGCACATGTTCTTCGACTGAACCAGGACCACATTCGCCGCGTTCAGCGTTATAACGAATCAAGTCTGAAATTGGGCAACCGACATAGACAATGTCTTTTGGATAATCAAACAGTTTGAGGTATTGATTATTCCATGCCACCAAACACATATTTTCATCAACCACGGACACACCTTGAGTCATATGGTCGATCATGGTCATGATCAGGTTTTGGTTAAAGCGCTGCCACTGTGAGGCTTGGTCAAGAATATTTGCGACCTGACCGAGTGCTAAACCATTATTGACCATGGCTGTGGTGAGTAGGGTACGGGCAGATGCCGCACCGATGGTGCCGGCAAGATACTGTTCGGTAAAACGCCACCACATGCCGTTGGCGCTGCTATTTTCATTCAAAACGACATTGTTTTGTGCGCAGAACTGGTTGAAGGCGCGCATAGTTGGACCTTCACCGGTAATGCGTTTTGCCAAAGTAATCAGATCACCTACTTTTAAGCGTGCCACATCATGGTGAATATAGCTGATGTCGTTTGATGTACTTTGAGCCGGGAGGGGCTTGGTTTCATAATAAAAGAAACTTTCGGCCTGAATTTGCTCGGCAACACTTGGACGGAAGACGCGGGAAATCCAAATATAGAGGGTGATATTTAAACCGAGTGCCCAAACTACGCCATGGGTAAGTGGATCGAAAGATTCAAACCCTAACAGTGCTTCAGGACGTAACCAACTCAAGCCTAGCGGACCCTGACTTAAAAGATTTTCGGTAAATGTTTTAAATTGTTCAGGCAGGCTACGCAATACGGTTGGTAATAACAGGGTATAAGCCCACATGCCAAAGCCGACCAACAGACCTGCATATACGCCTTGCTTACTTCCGCCGCGCCAATATAAACCACCAATTAACGCCGGTGCAAACTGTGCCACAGCACTGAAGGCCAATAGGCCAAATACCGATAATTGGTCAATGTCATTGAAGAAATGGAAGAACAAGAAGCCCAATAACATGACCGCTAAAATACATACACGACGTGTGAATTTCAGTACGAGTGGTAGGCGCTTATCGTGGCGTGACAATAAGCGTGTACGCCACAGTGCAGGCATGATCAAGTCATTACTGAGCATAATCGACAAGGCCACTGACGACACCAACAGCATACCTGTCGATGCTGAAAAACCACCGAGAAACGCAAGTAAGGTCAACCAGTCTTGGTTATAACTTAAAGGCAGTGAGAGCACGGCAACATCGGGGATTGCCAAGTAGGCAGGTGCTGCATGCAGCGCCCAACTGGCAATCGGGATGATCGCGATAATAGTTAAAATCAGATAAATGGCAAACCAACGACGAGCACCACGGATATGCTTTTCATCTCGCAGTTCAACCACCGCGACATGGAACTGACGTGGTAGACAAATAATCGCTAATGCAGCCAATAAAGTTTGAATCCAAAAGCTTTCTGGCACACCTTTGAGCTGAACATCTTTAAAGGTGGTGTTGATGTCATGGCTGATTTGAGCCATGTTTTCAGGTGATTCAAAAACAAAGAAAAATGCGACTGCAAGTAGTGCAAACAGCTTGACGAAAGACTCAAATGCCACAGCCAACATTAAGCCGCCGTGCTGTTCAGTATTGGCAATCTGTCGTGTCCCAAACATCATCGCCAAAATCGCCAATACACCAGTCAAAAACAGCACACTATTGGTGGTGCCGGTCAGACCAGCGGTCGGTTCTAAAATGACCGTTGCACTTAGGGCAATTGCACGTAGTTGCAAGGCTAAATAGGGAATAATGGCAATCACGGCAAGGATCGTGACTAATGACGCTAAGGGGCCACTTTTACCATATCGTGCTGCTACAAAGTCGGCAATCGATGAAATGGCATGATGCTGACGGACACGGCCTAAACGTCGCCAAATATCATAGCCGAGCGCAACAAATAGCAGCGGTCCTAGATAGATCGGCAGGAAAATAATGCCCTCACGAACCGCGGCACCTGTTGCGCCATAAAACGTCCAAGATGAACAGTAAACCCCTAAAGTTAGACTAAAGAGAAGCATTCTGCCGCGAGTACTGAGCCTGCTGGCATGCTTTTCACCAAAGAATGCACATACAAAGAGTAATGCGATGTAAAGGGCCAATACCCCGACGATAAGCCAACTATTCATAGAGCCTGCAGCATATTAATTCTCGCTTAATGATAACGCATCCATAGGCTTAGGGAGGTTATTGCTCAAAATTTAACGACCAAAGTCTAAATTACAAGAGATAAGGAACATTGGTAAGTTTAGCTTCGAAATAATTCGAATTAGAAAATTGCGCGCCAAGGTTCGGCGTAAGGAGAACATTATGGATGAGAGACAGGTAGAACAAATTCTACAGAATCCAAAATTTAAGGAAATGGTTAGCCGTAAAAGTAAGTTGAGCTGGACTTTGACGATCATCATGTTGGTGGTCTATGTCGGCTTCATGCTACTTGTGGGCTATAACAAAGAGTTCTTGATGCAATCCGTGAGTGGTGGTGTAACCACGATTGGTATGCCATTAGGTTTGAGCATTATTGTATTGTCATTCCTGCTCTGTGGTGTGTATTCGTACATTGCAAATAATAAATTAGATGCATTAAACGAAGAAGCAATGCGTGAAGTAGAAGCAATTACTCAAGAAAAAGGACTTCACTAAGATGAAATGGAATTCATTGAAAGCAACAGCACTGGCGGCTCCCGCTCTGCTCATGTCAAGCATGGCAATGGCAGGACCAGATTTAGGTGAAGCACAGCAGCAAGCGACCAACTGGCACGCAATTATCATGTTTGCCATCTTTGTAGGTTTTACGCTGCTAATTACTAAATGGGCTGCAAAACAAACTACCAACACTGCAGATTTCTATACTGCTGGTGGTGGTATTTCAGGTTTCCAAAATGGTCTAGCGATTGCCGGTGACTATATGTCAGCAGCATCGTTCCTCGGTATTTCCGCAATGGTATTCAGTTCAGGCTTTGATGGCTTGCTGTATTCATTGGGCTTTATGGTGGGTTGGCCAATTGTATTGTTCTTAGTAGCAGAGCGTCTGCGTAACTTAGGTAAATTCAACTTATCTGACGTTGTATCGTTCCGTTTGGCTGAAAAACCAGTACGTACATTGGCAGCAATGAGCTCGCTGGTGGTTGTAGCGTTCTACCTAATCGCACAGATGGTAGGTGCAGGCCAGTTAATCAAATTGTTATTCGGTCTAAACTACAACATTGCGGTTGTGATTGTTGGCTTGCTGATGATGGCGTATGTAATCTTCGGCGGTATGTTGGCAACGACTTGGGTACAGATCATTAAAGCAGTGATGCTACTTTCTGGCGCAACGTTCATGGCATTCATGGTCATGAAGGGCGTGGGCTTCAGCTTCTCTGAAATGTTCTCACAATCTATTCAAGTTTTCTCTAAAGTTCACGAAGTGACTTTGGCAGAAGCGGGCAATATTATGGGGCCTGGTAAATTGGCTGCGAACCCAATTGATGCGATCTCTCTAGGTCTGGCATTAATGTTCGGTACAGCAGGTTTACCACACATCTTAATGCGTTTCTTCACGGTTAAAGATGCCAAAGAAGCGCGTAAATCAGTGGTTGTAGCAACAGGTTTCATTGGTTACTTCTACCTACTGACTTTCATCATTGGTTTTGGTGCGATCCTTTACGTTTCAAACAACCCACAATTCCTTGATGTTGCAAAAATGGCGGTAACTGGCAAGCTAGAGCTTGTTGGTGGTAACAACATGGCTGCGGTGCATTTATCTGATGCATTAGGCGGTGATTTGTTCATGGGCTTCATTTCAGCGGTGGCATTCGCAACGATTCTTGCAGTTGTTGCAGGTCTAACATTGTCTGGTGCTTCAGCTATTTCACATGACTTGTATGCAAACGTATTCAAGAAAGGTCAAACAACGCCAGAATCTGAACTTCGTATGTCTAAAATCGCGACTTTAGGTCTTGCGATCTTCGCGATGATTTTAGGTATCTTGTTCGAGAAACAAAACGTTGCATTCATGGTTGGCTTGGCGTTCTCTGTAGCAGCATGTGCAAACTTCCCAGTACTTGTATTGTCTATGTTCTGGAGAGGCTTGACCACTCGCGGCGCAGTGATTGGCGGTTTAGTAGGTCTGCTTACAGCAGTGACCCTAATTATCTTATCTAAAGCAGTTTGGGTAGATACATTTGGTATTTCTGAAACACCAATTAACCCGTTCAATGGTCCTGCAATCTTTGCAATGCCATTAGCATTCATCTGCTGCTGGTTGTTCTCTGTGACTGATAATTCAGCACAAGCACAAGCTGAGCGTAAAGCATTCGATGCACAGTATGTACGTTCACAAACTGGTATTGGTATCTCTGGTGCTTCAGATCACTAATCTGAATCGCCTAAAAAGCCCCTAATAAGGGGCTTTTTTTATATTTAGTGAATGATATGACGCAGAGGTTTGTAGACAAATCTCTGTCCTATTTGCGTGTATAATTTTCTCCATTGATCGACATTTTCCAATGGCCTTGATCATCTTGATAAGGCGAGCGCTGAATGGTGAATTGTTGAGAGAAATTATCCTGACCGATGCTAAAGCTCTGATCACCAAAACTGCTCAAATGGGCTTTTATTCGCGACTGTTCAGCACCACTGAAGGTTTGGTTGGCAATACTTTTTTCAGTATGTTCTTGATGGTAATACGTCACTTCGCCCGACGATTTGATCACTAATTCACTGTGGTTGTTTTGCCAAGTCCCCACATAATTTTCATGGCCTTTGAGGAGCGGACTGTTTTGTGTACAGGCAGAGAGCATGAGCAGACAGAGGGGAGCAAATACGAGATGTTTTTTCATAATGAAATCTACCACGCAGGAGATTTCTTTAAATGTGCGCCTGAATGCTGAAACTTACAGTAGGTTTTTTGAACCTCTTTGGTAATAAGAAACCCAGCTAGAACAGTGCTCATATGGATGCTTTGTCAGATTAAGATCAACAAATTTTTGCAATAAAAAAAACTCACTTCGTGCTAATTTAAAATCAATCAGTTGATGATGCTTCAGATCAATCATTTCAGCGCATGAAAAAAATATAGAGATTGAAAATAATGCAAGGTTTTGTAGATTTTTGGAAAAGCTTTAGACTTTTACCCTCAGCATGGCTGTTACTGGTGCAGTTTCTGATCTTGGTTTTAACCGCGATTACCCGAGAAAGTCTGTCTTTTCGTGCGCTAATTTGGGTACTTGGGGTGTCGGTACTATTGATCATTGCCAAAGTGATTCGCCAAACTCCAATGTTTACGATTCTAGGACTGAGTTTTGTTGGCTGCGCCGTATTGTTTTCTACTTTGATTATGCTCGGTGTAAATCATCCGAATATTCAAATTATTGCGCATGGTTTTGAAGCCTGTGCGTATTTTAGTGCAGCCTATGGCTTATTACGCTATATGTTTGCCGATCGCTATTTAACCAAAGATGAACTTTTTGCAGCAGGGGCAGTATTTACCCTCATCGCATGGGGTTTTGCTTTTCTCTATAGTATTTGTCAGCTGATTTATCCGGATAGTTTTGTAAATCCTGCAGAGCCGGGCATGCAGTCGTGGTTAGATTTATTATTTTTAAGTTTTAGTTTGCAGTCTGCCACGGGCTTGTCGGATCTCATGCCTGTGAGTGCGCCTGCACGGGTCTTGGCTATGCTTCAAATGTTCTGTGGGGTGATGTATTTGGCTCTCATCGTTTCACGCTTAATTGCATTGCAATATATTGCCCATTTACCGGAACGCCATGAGCCCAAAGACAAATAATGGCAGGAAAAAAAAGGACGCAAATGCGTCCTTTTTGGTATTCAGTATCTAATATGAATTAGAAACGGAATTTAGCGTTTACGCCAACAGTTTGAGTGTCGCCGATAAAGCTTGTTTCAGTCGCTTTAGCTGCTTCATAGTTAGCATTTACATAGCTAGCACCAACTGCAACAGCAGGAGTGATGAAGTAGTTTACGTTCGCGCCCCAAGCTGAGTCTGGAGTACCAGCAAAGCTAGATTCAGCGTAAGAAGCACCAACGCTTAATTTAGGAGTTACGAAAAGATCAGTTTTGAATTGGTAAGCAGTGTCATCACCGTAGATGATGCCTGATTCGAAACCAATTGCCATGTTAGTGTCGTCGATTGCGCCAACATATTTAGCACGTGCAGTGATAGCGTCTTGGTCTTGACCAATAGTCGCAGCTTCTGCAGCAGCTTTAGCAACACCGTTGCCCATAACGTTGAACGCGTCAACAGCAGCTTGGTCAGCAACGCTAGTGTAACCAACAGCAACTAAGAAGTTTTGAGTTGGAAGCGCACCAACTTCTAATGCATAACGGTCGCCGTTGTCATCAGTGTTGTTTGCATTTTTGCTGTCAAGGATAGTGTGGCTGTAAGAAGCACTAGCGTATACAGGAACAACTTTAGTTGGAACATAAGCTTCAGCTTTAGCACCAAAGTTATGAGCAACTACGTCAACACCTTGTGAACCAACTTCGCCGTAGTTGTAAGCAACAGCTACGTTAGAAGCTTGGTTTAAGAATGCAGCTTCTGCTAAAGGACCTTTTGTAGAGTCAACATTTTTGAAGTAGTAAGTACCTTGAACACCACCAATGAAATCTTTGTCATTTGTAGTTGTGTCGATGTATTCTGCTTGGCCTTGAACTTCAAATTGGTAAGCTTGAGCACCGGTCATGGCTAATAATAAAGCAGTGGCTAAACCGAGTTTTTTCATGATTTTCTACCAGTTGTTACAAATGGATTAAACATTGAGCATTGTATTGTAACAATATATTAAGTCAATGATCCTAAAGGTTATTATTCAGTCTCTAACTCAGATCTTTATTTCATAATAGGAAATTCAGTTTTTACTCTAACTAATAAGTCACTGAAAAAAAATCATTGAGAACAATTAAGTAAGTTTGATTAAATTCTTAATTAAAAAAATACACTTGAAAAAATACACAACTTTTCAATCTAAAATAACAATTATTATTGTTATTTTAATTCAAAATAACATTTATTGTAGTGGGTAAATTCTAACGCTTTTCACGCATTTGAAGCGATAAATTGCGGCTTTGACTGCCGAATTGTTGGGCAAAAACTGTTTATTTGCATAGTAAATGGACGTTTTTGTTTTAAATCCGAGGTCTACTTCACTTAAATGAATATCTTAGTGATAAATTTAATATCCTTGTGAAATACTTGGCTTTACATCAGATTTTATTTGATTCATAATTTGCCAATCGAGTCGTCACACAGTTTAAAAGTGTGACTTTGACCCTGATTCTCCATCATTTGTTTTTTATTCGCCCAGCTTTCCCCAAGGTTGGGCTTTTTTTTTGTCTAAAAATGGAACTTTACCGCAAAGATTATAGGTAAAACGGAGATGGAATAAAAATAAATGCCCTTTTATGGTGCATATATTATTGAATTTATCATCGATTTCAGTAGGTCCAGACAAAAAAAATCCTGATTTTCATGGAAAATCAGGATTTTTTAGCCAAAATTTTCGGGAAACTAAAATATTCTGCTGAGGAAGAAATTTAGTATGCCCTAATACGGTGCATTCTGCACCAATTTATTGCAATTGTAAATATTTATTTAAGCAAGTTCATAAAAAAATTTATTCCTTTCAAATATGTTGCTGTTTTTTAGCAAATTATCTCGTTTTAAAATGATAAAAATGTGACAGATTCAACACATTTGTATAGAATTTAGCTGTATAAATGTTCATTTTATAAATTAATAAATTAATAAATTAATAAATTATTGATCATTAATTTAAATATTCCCGCGTTTAGTTGATAAGTGGGTTGGGGTATGCAACAAGTGTGGGGCATAAAATAGATGGAAACATTACGAACAGAGCATATTAGTAAGCGCTTGCAACTTGCGATGCTAGTAATCGTCTTGTCTATCGTATTTATTAGTGTTCCACTGATTGTGAGCAGTTATCAAAACTACCTCAAAAATGCTCAAGCGCTGAAAGAAATTCAGATGCTAAAAATGGTGGCAGATTTAACCAACCAAATTTCTCGTGAACGTGCGCCAGCTAACAGTGCAATGTCGAGTCAAGGTGAACAGCGCGAGCAAAAAATTATTGAGTTGGCTGAATATCGTCAAGGCGTTGATCGGCAATATCAAGATACACTGAAAGTTTTAAAAGAAACGGGCTTTGCACCGATCGCCCAGCAGTTAGAGTCCAATTTATATCCATATTTGTTGCAGGGTCGCAAAACGGTCGATCAATATATTGCGCTGCCGACACAACAGCGTGAAGCTAAAAAATTGGATCATGCCATTTTGGCGATGTTCCAAGCTTGGGATCAAAGCTATATTGCCATGCAGAAATTGGTCAATCATTCACATGGTAAAGATACCCGTGTATCGAATTATTACACGCTGATTTTATTACTGGCAGAATTACGTGATCAGGCGGGACGAGTCGCATCAAATATTATGGCTGCGGTATCATTTCAACAGGAAATTCCAGAGCAAAATTTAGCGCGGAGTTTACAAACCCAGCGTCAAACACGCTATCTATGGGAATTGATCAATGTCGTGCAGTCCGAACATGACAAAACACCCGAGTTTAAACAGTTACATCATGCGGTACGAACGGAATTTTTAGATAAAGGTTTGCCAATTATTGATGGTTTGGCTCAAAAAAGTCTTCAACATCAGCGTTATCACATGGATGGCACCCAGCTCACTGATGCAATGGTCAATAAATTTGTCACAGTGGTGGAATTGCAAAGTTATATTTTAGATTACAGTCTCAAAGTAGCTGCGGATGAACAACGTGAAGCGCGAAATAAATTGATTTTCACGCTTTTTGTCTCGCTCGTGTCATTACTGACTGCATTATTAACGATGTTCTATGCCAAGAAATGGGTGTTTGAACCTTTAATTCGTGCTCGTAATCAGTTATTTAAACTGGCTCGGCACCGACAAATGGATCAAGGCGTGATTGAGCCTGCCAAAGTAGGTTATCTCAGTTTATTTGATGCCATTCAGCATATTGAAAACATGTTGGAACAACGTGATGCCTTTGAATTTCAGCTTAAACATATTGCCAATACTGACTCACTCACCAATGTCGCCAATCGTTTTGCCTTAGATGAATATATTAAATTTCGCGACAGCCAAAATTCAGGCTTTTTACATACAGCACTGATCGTGATTGATATTGATCACTTTAAACAGGTGAATGATCGCTATGGGCATATTGTTGGCGATTTGGTGATTCAACATGTTGCCAATCAATTACGCCAACATATTCGTTCATCTGACTTGGTGGTGCGATATGGTGGAGATGAGTTTTTAGTCCTGATCGAGGGGATTGATATGCTCAAAGCCCAGCACATTGCCGAAACCATACGGCATGATATTCAGCATGTGAATTTCAATTTGGCAGAAGACGAAGCAGATCTCATCGTGACGGTGAGTATTGGTGTTGCAGTGGGTGCCAAAAGCTGGATCGATTTATTAGAGCGCGCAGACCAAGCATTATTTAAAGCCAAAGCTGCGGGGCGTGACCGTGTTTCAGCCTAAACGTAGCTTGGCAGATTCATAAAGTTAGCCAGACAAATGAATTAATCTTCATCTTTATATAATTTATTGCAGGCTTGTTGGTTCATTTGACTACCATCTACATTCCAACACTGGGCTTGGGTAATTTTGCCTAAATCGTACTGAAGCACCGCTTCAGGTTGCCCATTGTCATACCAAATTTTATAACTGTTATGACGAACGCCATTACGATAATAACCTTGGCGTTCTAGTTTGCCGTTTTCAAACCACATTTTCAGCTCGCCAATCAATTTATTGTTTTGAAAATTGGCATAGGTCCACGGTTTACCATTACTGTACCAGCGTTGGCGCAGGCCATTTTCGATCCCATTTTTATAATTTTGAGAAAAAGCCAGTTGGCCATTCGGATGCCAAATTTTGTAATCCCCCTGCAACTCACCATTGATGATGCTACTTTCTTGCTCTTTTATCCCATTGGCAAACCAAAACTCAAGTTTGCCCTCGTACTCCCCATTTTTATAAGCAATGCGGCTACGGGGTTTGCCGTTGGGGAAGAAACTTTCAAATACGCCTGAGCCTTGAATGCCATCTGGAAAGTGAATGAGATGTTCACATTCACCGTTTTTAATTTTGCTATTACTCAGAAAGATGGTGGTCAGGGCATTGCCATTGGCATAGACTATTGATTTTCAAAGATCCCATTGTGTGGTGTCGGGGTGCTGAGGGCTTTACACTGCAGCTTATCTTTCCATGGGCTAAGATCGGGGTCTTCTTGTGAGACAAACAGCACCATGTATTCATTCAGATAGCCATCGGCAAAGCTATATATTGGACATAATAAGAGGCTGAAACTTAAGATAAATTTATTCATTGTTAGTATGCTTTTATATTTTAAAAAGTTAAAAATTATTCGTTGTTGAGTCCACGATAGGCGTCATCATAAGGATGTTTTGTTTAAAAATAAATAGTCGATATGCTGAGTTTTCGACAGATTGAAGACTGTTGAAAAGTAAACAATTCAGGTTTGAACTTCATCTTATACTATGGACTTTAAACACCATAAAAATAGTGCAATGAAAAAAATATATCTATCGTTGATGACTGTCCTGAGTTTGACAGCATGTACAGCAAATGAAGGCATGTTGGATTCATCTCAACACTTAAAACAGACGGCTCAAGCCAATTTAGAAAATTCACGGGTGAGTGAGATTCTGTCTTTATTTAATCAAGCACAAACACAGGCAGTTTTTGTCACATTTGATGGTCAGCGCGTGAGTCATTATGGCAATGACTTACAGCGTGCCCAGACAGAATACATTCCTGCATCTACTTTTAAAATGTTAAATGCTTTAATTGGTTTGCAACATCAGAAGGCGACAGCCACTGAAGTTTTTAAATGGAAAGGTGAAAAACGTGCTTTCCCGTCATGGGAAAAAGACCTGACTTTGGGTGAAGCGATGCAAGCGTCTGCGGTTCCTGTATATCAGGAACTGGCAAGGCGAATAGGCTTGGCGTTAATGCAACAAGAAGTCAAACGGGTCGGTTTTGGCAATGCCAATATTGGCAAACAGGTGGATCATTTTTGGTTGGTTGGGCCGTTAAAGATTACGCCTGAACAAGAAGTCAAATTTGCGTATCAGCTTGCGACAGAGAAATTACCGTTTGATGTCGCGGTGCAAAGGCAAGTCAAAGACATGCTTTATATTGAAAGTCGTGGCGATGCGAAGTTATATGCCAAGAGCGGTTGGGGCATGGATGTTGACCCTCAAGTCGGTTGGTATACCGGTTGGGTGGATGATGGTCATGGCAAGATCACGGCGTTTAGTTTGAATATGCAGATGGCAGCAGGGGATGATGTGGCGGAGCGTAAGCAGTTAACTTTGGATGTGTTGGATAAGTTAGGTGTGTTTCATTATTTACGCTAATTTTATGAGTTTTGAGTTTGCATGTCCTCACTTTGCATTGGGTTTGAGTTTCCATTGCGTAGGAGATGCTTACTTTTGAAAGCACAGAAGTAAGCAAAATGTTTTGTTTGACTGAGAGTACATCCGCATGCCCCAGTCAAACAGGCGACATCCATGTCGCCGTTATGAGATTGAATTTATATTTTTTTGCAGATATAAAAGGTACAAGTTATTAATATTTCAAGAAAATGAACCATTCTCAAGAACAACGTTTAGAAGAAATTTTTAGAAAAAATGCAAATAAAGAAATCGCAATTGCAATCACTGGTTGTTGGGGTGTGGGAAAAACTTTCTTTTGGAATAATTTTTTTAGAAGCCAGACAATTAAGGAGTTTGATACAAAAGAAAATTTTTACTATGAAATTAGCAAGCAACAATATCTGAATGTTTTTGAAAATAAGAAATATGCTTATGTATCACTATTTGGTATCGAAAGTCTTGATGCCCTTAAAAACGAAATAGCCATCAAACTTGGCTGGAATCCATATTCTCAATATAAACATGCTCATTATGGAATACCTCAGCTTTTAAAAAATACATTAAATCAGTTTAAAGATATAAAGCTTTCTCACTATGGTGTGAGTTCGAGCTCTAGATTGATAGAGTCATTACTTTTTTCTCAAGTGAAAAATGCGATTATTTGTTTTGATGATTTTGAAAGGTTATCGGAAAAACTTAAAATTCAGGATGTCATGGGCTTAGCTAATCAACTGAAGTTAGAGAGAAATTGTCAGGTCGTTTTGATTTTAGATGAAGATAAAGCTGAAGGAGAGAATAAGAAAAAATATGCTGAATATAAAGAAAAGTTGATTGATGAAACCATAAAAATTACATCTGTTGAACCTTTGATTCGTGCAAATACAAAAGATATAGATGATGATTTAGTTAATTTGATGATTAAATTTGCTGAAGAGTTAGAGATTCATAATTTTAGATTTTTTCAAAAAGTCATAAAATTGTATAGCCAGTTTCTAGATCAACTACCTAAAGTGGTGGCCGATTCCACTAAACTAATTATTCTAACTAGAATTCTACAAGGTTATTTCATTTCTGATTTTGGTGTTAAATATGATTTTCAATGGGAAGATATCCAATTGGTTCTCGAAGATAATCAAAAAGATTGGTCTGAGAGGAAAGTTAAAACATATAAAGCATTACAGAATATTTCGTACAATTTTATACATTCTGATGTATGGCTTAGTGAGTTCAAAAAATGGTTTGATCAAGTAGATGAACTGGATTTCGGTTTATTAAAAGAGTTAGCTAGTTCTGAATTGATATCCGAAAAAAATAATGACTATACAAAAAGTTTTCATGCAATAACTAAGAAATTTTGGAAGTTGCAAGCAGATGAAAATTTTCCTAAAGATTTATTTGAAATAACAAAAAAAGTAATAGGCTTAGAAAATTTAGGAAATATAAGTTTTGCAATTAAACTTCTAGAGCTATTTGGGCATTCCGATCAAGCGATCGAATTAGAATGTATTACATGTGAGTGGATACATGAACAAATGATTAGAAATAGAAGATCATTTATAGGTATAAATCAATTAGGTGAAATTAGACCCGTTTTTGAAGATTATATTGAAAAATTTGAGTTGAGTTCTGAACATTTACCAATTCTAGTTGATGCTGTTTTTAAAATATTTGTTAATGGCGCTGGAAGTAGTGAGGATGAGTTATCCGTAGAAAAAGCGAATAAACAACAATGGAAAGAACTGTTATTTATTCAAATCCTCCAAGATGAAAGATTTAATGATATTAATAGTAGCTATATAGTAAAAAAAAATACTCGAAAGGCCTACTGCCTCAAATTTTAAAGCTTCTTTTAGAACAATGATCACTGAAATCTATGAAGAAAAAGGAAAAGAATCTGAATTTTATAAAAATTATATGGATTATCTGATAACTCGACTAGAGAACTAAATCTCCCCCTAACCCTGAGCCATATATGGCGCAAGGAAAAAAAGAGGGGAAACTCCACTGAATTAATAATGGGATACCCCCTCCTTTATTAAAGGAGGGTTGGGGAGGATTCAATTACTTCAACATCGGCTTTAAGAACTTCGCTGTATGTGACACTTTATTCTTCGCCACTTGCTCTGGCGTACCTTCCGCAATAATCATACCGCCACCTGCACCACCTTCAGGGCCTAAATCCACAATCCAATCGGCCGTTTTAATCACATCCAAATTATGCTCAATCACCACGATGGTATTGCCCTTATTACGTAGCTCATGCAGGATGTCGAGTAACTTGGCAATATCATGGAAGTGCAGACCTGTCGTCGGTTCATCAAGCACGTACAAGGTTTTGCCTGTATCACGTTTCGCCAACTCACGTGCCAATTTCACACGCTGCGCTTCACCACCTGAAAGTGTGGTTGCAGACTGACCCAAACGGATATAGCCCAAGCCCACTTGGTTCAAGGTTTCCAAACGACGGTGAATCACAGGAATAGCATCAAAGAAATGCATCGCATCTTCAACCGTCATTTCTAAGACATCTGAAATGTTACGACCTTTATAACCAACTTCTAACGTTTCGCGGTTATAGCGCTTGCCGTGGCAGGCATCACAAGGCACATACATATCAGGTAAGAAGTGCATTGCAACCTTAATCATACCGTCGCCTTCACAGGCCTCACAGCGACCGCCTTTCACGTTAAACGAGAATCGACCTGCAGCATAGCCACGTGCTTTGGCTTCAGGGGTTTGCGCAAACAGTTCACGAATAGGGGTAAACAAACCGGTGTAAGTTGCAGGGTTTGAACGTGGAGTACGACCAATTGGGCTTTGGTCAATATCGACGACTTTATCAAGGAACTGTAAGCCATCAATCGAGTCAAATTTTTCCGCAGTCAGTGTGGTTGCACCGTTCAATTGGGTTGCTGCAAGCGGCAATAATGTCCGGTTAATCAGTGTCGATTTACCTGAACCCGACACACCCGTTACACAGGTCATTACCCCTAAAGGAATGGTCAGGTCGACATTTTTTAGGTTATGACCCGCAGCGCCCATCAATTTGATTTGTTCTTCAGGTTTTGGCGGTTGTGTTCGTGTTTTCGGCACATCAATACTGAGTTTTCCTGATAGATATTGACCGGTTAATGAATCTGGATTTGCCAAAATTTCGTCATACGTCCCTTCGGCAATCACATGACCGCCATGCACACCTGCACCGGGGCCGATATCAATAATATGGTCGGCAGCACGAATGGCATCTTCATCATGCTCTACGACGAGCACGGTATTACCAAGGTCACGTAGGCGAACTAAGGTTTCAAGCAAGCGATCATTATCACGCTGATGTAGACCAATCGATGGTTCATCGAGGACATACATCACGCCCATGAGGCCCGCACCAATTTGAGAAGCCAAACGGATACGCTGTGCTTCACCACCCGACAGTGTTTCTGCCGAGCGCGATAAACTTAAATAATTCAAACCCACAGAGACTAGGAAGTGCAAACGCTCACGAATTTCCTTGAAAATCTTATCGGCAATTTCGCCTTTGGCACCACTTAAGTTGAGGTCTTGATAATAGCTTTCAGCATCGCCAATCGACATTTTAGTGATCTGCGCGATGGTTTTATCTTTAACTCGAACATGACGTGAAATTTCATTGAGACGTGAGCCACCGCAAGCATCACATGCAGCATTGGATAAATACTGCGCCAAATCTTCACGCACGTAGTTTGATTCGGTTTCACGGTAACGACGTTCTAGGTGCGGCAAAATCCCTTCAAACGCTTGTACACGTTTGTGCGAACGACCACGCTCATCAATATAGCTGAGGTCAACTTTTTCTTTACCTGTCCCATACAGAAATTTCTTTTTGGTGTCGGCATCGAGTTCATTCCACGGTGTATCTAAAGAATAACCAAAATGATCGGCGACTTTTTGAATCATGCTGTAGTAATACGGACGTTGACGGTCCCAACCACGGATTGCCCCTTGGCTAATCGAAACTTCATTATTGGGAATCAATTTGTCAGCACTAAAATGGCTGCGTGTGCCTAAACCATCACAAACAGGGCATGCACCGAATGGATTGTTGAAGGAAAATAGCCGTGGTTCAAGTTCACCAACGGCACGTTCACATTCAGGGCAAGAGTGTTTCGCAGAAAATACGCGGTCTTCTTGTTCGCCTTTCATCCACGACAAAATGGCAATATCGCCGCCCATGCGTAAAGCCGTTTCAAAGCTTTCTGCAATACGGTTACCGAGGTCATCACGAACTTTAAAACGGTCAACAACGACTTCGATGGTGTGCTTTTTCTTTTTGTCTAATTCGGGTGGTGTGTCGATATCAATGACTTCACCATCGACACGGGCACGGACAAAACCCTGACCTTGTAATTGTTCGAACAAGTTGGTGTATTCACCCTTACGGTCACGGACCACAGGGGCAAGCAACATAAGCGCCGTACCTTCTTCTAGACCTTTGACGGTATCAACCATTTCAGACACAGTCTGAGCCACCATCGGGAGGTCATGTTCAGGACAATACGGCGTGCCGACACGGGCATAGAGTAGACGTAAATAGTCGTAAATTTCGGTGATTGTTCCCACTGTTGAGCGTGGGTTGTGGCTCGTTGATTTTTGTTCGATGGCAATCGCAGGACTCAAGCCTTCAATCGAGTCAACTTCGGGCTTTTCCATTTGCGAAAGGAATTGGCGTGCATAGGCAGATAAGGACTCGACATAGCGACGTTGACCTTCAGCATACAAGGTATCAAAAGCCAAAGAGGACTTCCCTGAACCAGAAAGACCCGTAATGACCACAAACTTGTCGCGTGGAATATCGAGTGACACATTTTTTAAGTTATGGGTACGTGCGCCTCGAATACGGATATGGCTTTGGCTCATGCAAGGGGTCCTAAAATATTCATCGAAAAACCTATATATGATAGCGCATGAAAAATGTTCAAGTGTAATTTAAACCTAGATTTATGCGTGACTTTGTGAGAAAAATGGCCGAATCAAAATATAGCTGTCTGTGCCGATGCTCTAAAACATCTGCAAATCAGCAATCTAGGACTTTTAACATGAAATGGCAACTTCATCTCAATCCAATATTAGCTGTGATGGGTTTATTGATGTGTAGTGTGTTTTTGAGTGCATGTACCGAAAATCAGACACCGAAAGTGCAAAAATATGACAGCTTAGAACAAGCAACTTTGGCGCTGAATACCGAAAGTGAAAAAATTGATCTGTATATTGCGAAATTAGGTCAGGCCAAAACAGACGCTGAAAAAAAGCAGCTGGCTTGTGAAAAGATTCCTCAACAGTTTGATTTAGTTTTGGCAATTGTCGAAAACAATCAACATTTGATGAGCGCTGAAGATTTAAAAGTTCAAGCGCAGTTTAAGCACATGGCTGAGCAACAAAAAGCGCGCTTTACATCTAGCCTGTGGTGTAAAGGAGTATAAAGATAAAGGTGTTATGACTGTTTTAAGTTCATCATTTAAATCTCCTGTGTCATGTGCATAAAAATGCATTGGAAAATCTCAGGACTATCGCAGAAAAGGCGTAAAATGCAGTTTTCTCTAAACTATTGAATGCCATGTTGTCCTTATTTCTCAAAAGCTTAATGGGTGCCTTTGTTGTGGTATTAATTGCTTTGCTGTCTAAAAGTAAGGCGTTTTATATTGCAGGACTGGTCCCATTGTTTCCGACTTTTGCACTGATTGCTCATGTGATTGTGGCAAATGATCAGGGTGCAGCCGCATTACAAAAAACAGCGTTGTTTGGACTCTGGTCTCTCATCCCCTATTTCATTTATTTATTAATGGTGTATCTGCTCGCAACACGTATGAGCTTAACGGCATGTTTGAGTGTAGCAACTTTGAGTTGGGTGCTTGCTGCGGCTGTTTTGATTTATGCATGGCAGAGTTTTCAGTAAGCATCAAAAGCCTATATCGTTGCTGATTCAGATCAACTTTTTATGGGTTCTAGATCATTTATAAAACAATAGATATGGCTAAAATTATGATGAATTTCCAATCGTTAAATGTGTGATTTGGAATGTAAGTATTTGAATAGTTAATTATAATTCTGACAGAACAGCAAATAATCATGATAAGAGCAAATAATGTTAAAACAATTTTGGGTGATCATCTGCCTCATGTTTTCAAGCCAAATCCTGTGGGCTGAAGACAGTCAAATCCTCGCGTTTGAACAGTTTATTGACTCTGCAGCAGAGCAGCGCTATAGCGTGAGCGTGCCTGCGGTCGCGCAAAATGAACAGCTATGGTCTGTGGTATATATGGTGCTACAAACCAACCAAGTCCCTGATAACACCGTATTGGACTTTAAAGTCGTTCCCCAAGGCTTATTATTGAAAAATAATCCTGCACAAAAAATACAAGAGTATGCTTTTGACGGCGTGCAGTTGGCACAGACAAAAGACTATGTACTGTCCCAATTTTCCGATTTGAGTGAACAACTGGAAGATCAAACGGGCAAGAAAGTGCAGGATGCATCGCTCTTTGATACTAGTCGTGCCCATGTATATGCCCGCGTAGAAGATTGGGTGCCTGACTATAATGCACACGCAACTCAACTGAATATTGAGCTGGGCAAACTGAATGAAATGCAGATGAAAGGGCTGTATTTGATTTTAGGTAAAGGCGAGAAACCCAAAGATTTATTGGCCATTGCTCAACTTGATCCGATGATCAAATCACAATTTCATTCAGAAGAAATGCAGGAACGCAAAGCAGCGCGCAGTGAATTGCGTGAAGCACGTTTTGCGATTTTTTTGGTGATTATTGCGATGGGGGTTTTCCTCGGATGGTATCGTTTTAAACGCTAATACACTGAATGATCGTGTAGGGTCATTTGAACCGAATCCAACCGTATTAAAAAAAGGATCTAAAAGTAATTTTAGATCCTTAAATTTTTATACAGCTAAAATCACAGGTTTATTCAATGGGCCAAGTCCGCTGTTGATACGCGCTGTCCCAGAACATCCATTCTAATTTTGCGCCGTTCGTGTAAGCCGCATGCATTTTTTCACGTGTATCTGCATCACAGCGAGCCGCCACTCGATCAATGGTTTGAATCACATTTTGTACAGCGCTGTTGAAGTCTTGACCTGAGTAGGTGTCGATCCATGCTTGGTAAGGGTTATTAGGCACAGATTGGCTGACAATGGCTTTGCCGACTTCAGCATAGATCCAAAAGCAAGGCAGGAGTGAGGCAAGGACCACAGGGTAACTTTCTGACCATGCTGTCGCTGTTAGAAACGAAGTGTAATGATGGCAGGCAAGGGTTAATGGGGTATTTTCAAACTGTTCTTTGCTGATGTTGAAACCTTGCATAAAGTCATTGTGCAGACTGCGTTCCACCACGATGGCAATTTTTGCGGCTTCAGAAAACTGAATCACATCGTCGGCATCAAACGCCTTGGCTGCACACACCGCAAGCGCACGACCATAGGCCAATAAATAATGGGCATCCTGAATGACATAGTGGCAAAAGGCGTCGCGGCTTAAACTGCCCTGAGCCAATTCCTGATTAAACGGTAGATGGAGAATCTGCTGATATAACGCGGTATTACGTTGCCAAACTTCTTCAGAAAAACGCATTGAACATTCCTGTCGTTAAAAATGAAAGACGGGTCTACACCATGATGCGATGTAATTGAGAGCCTCCATCTTAGAGTGTTTATTCAAAATGTAACGAATAATTTTTGGTTTCAATTCTGAAAAGCGGCATAATTGCGCCATAAACTTAGCTTCAAACTGGGTATTCCCTCATTTTGAAATCTTATTGAATGAATAGGTCGATCTATCATGATGAAACATTTTGGTTTCTCAATCGTATTTACGATCGTGTGTCTTGCTATTTCTGCATATTGGGGTCTGAATCATGGCCCAAATGCAGGCGTGCAAGCCATGCTGACAGCACTGACCATTACTGCCATTTTAGCGGTGATGGAAGTGTCTTTGTCTTTTGACAATGCCGTTGTCAATGCATCCGTACTCCGTGGTTGGGACCATTTTTGGAAAATGATTTTCTTAACTGTCGGGATCGTGATTGCTGTCTTTGGTATGCGTCTGATTTTCCCAATTGTGATCGTGGCTGTAACTGCAGACATGGGTGCAATGGAAGTGGTTCAAATGGCGTTGAATGATCCAATTCAGTATTCAGCTAAATTGATGGCACATCATGCAGAAATTGCGGCCTTTGGTGGTGCTTTCTTATTATTGGTGTTCCTGAACTTCTTCTTAGATGAAGGGAAAGATACCCATTGGTTCCGTTGGTTAGAGCGTCGTTTGGCCAATCTTGCAAACGTTCCTGCGATGTCCGTGTTTATTGCCCTAATTGCGTTATTGGTGATGGCGGCAAACGTGGCTGAAGCCTCTCGTCTAGCGGTTGTAATGGCGGGTATTTGGGGGATCGTGGTGTATATCGGTGTCCAAGTACTGAGTCATTTATTGGGTGGCGAACCTGAAGTCGATGAAAACGGTAATGCGGTTGGACATGATGCAAATGGCGTACCGACAGGCGTGATCAAAGCAGGTTTTGGTGGTTTCCTTTACCTTGAAGTACTCGATGCCTCATTCAGTTTTGATGGAGTGATTGGTGCATTTGCGATTACCTCTGATGTCGTGATCATTATGCTCGGTCTTGCTATTGGTGCAATGTTCGTGCGTTCGATGACCATTTACTTAGTAGATAAAGGCACCTTAGATGCTTATATCTTCCTTGAACATGGTGCGCATTATGCGATTGGTGCTTTGGCCTTCATTATGTTGGCGAGTGGCACGGGTCTGCATGTCCCTGAAGTGGTAACGGGTCTAATTGGTGTGGCATTTATTGTTTGGGCGGTGATTGCCTCTATTCAATATAAAAAGCGCCAAGAAAGTCTAGGCTAATTTAAATTTGCCTAATATCTCCCAAAAAGCGCAGCATCAGCTGCGCTTTTTATTTGTCCAATCATCAGGATATTTAAAATCAATAAAAATCCTGCTTCGCTTTAAGCTGAATGTCCTATAATCCCATTCCAAGATTAATGAATTTTTAACCAGCTATGATGAATGCTCTTGAACGACGCTCAACTTTTGCTTTGAGTAGTATTTTCGCCTTACGTATGCTGGGGCTGTTCATGATTATTCCTGTTTTCTCTGTGGCAGGTCAGCAATATGCAGGGGCAACACCGGCACTCATTGGTTTGGCGGTGGGTGTTTATGGGTTGACCCAAGCGATTTTACAGATCCCGTTTAGTCTGATTGCAGACCGTTATAGCCGTAAACCGTTGGTGGTGATCGGGCTACTTTTATTCGCTTTAGGCGGTGCAATTGCGGCGATGTCCGATAGTATCTATGGCGTAATTATCGGGCGTGCGATAGCCGGTGGGGGTGCTGTATCTGCGGTGGTGATGGCTTTGTTAGCCGATGTCACTCGTGAAGAACAGCGTACCAAAGCCATGGCGATGATGGGGATGAGTATCGGTCTGTCCTTTGTGGTGGCATTTAGCCTTGGGCCTTGGCTTACAGGTTTAGTTGGCATCTCGGGTTTATTTTGGGTGACCACCATCATGGGACTTGCCGCGATTGCGATGTTGCTGTTGGTGCCGAAAGTGACGCGTCATCACCGAAATTTCCAACAAGGTTATCTCACGCAGTTGAAGCAAGTGCTGAAAATGCCTGATCTAAATCGGTTGCACGTTTCAGTCTTTTCATTGCATTTACTACTCACCGCGATGTTTATTTATGTGCCATCTCAGTTGATTGACTTCGCCAATATTCCCTTGCATTCGCATGGTCTGGTGTATTTGCCGCTTTTGGTTGTAAGCCTGTTTTTTGCCTTTCCGAGTATTATTTTGGCGGAAAAATATCGCAAAATGCGCGGCATTTTCTTGACCGCCATTGGTGGCATTATTCTAGGATTGGGCATCTTAATTTTTGGTTTCGAATCTAAATATATTCTGCTTACTGGCTTAGGATTATTCTTTATTGCATTTAATGTGATGGAAGCATTATTACCGTCATGGTTATCGAAAGCGGCTCCAATTCAATCCAAAGCAACAGCCATGGGCGTGAACGCCAGCAGTCAGTTTCTGGGGGCATTTTTTGGTGGTATGATTGGTGGGCAACTTTTGTTGCTAAATGATACGGCAATGGGATGGGGTATCCTGACAGGGCTAGCCATTTTATGGTTGATCATTAGTTTTGGATTGGCTCAGCCGCGTTATTTATCGTCTATGGTGTTTAGTTTGCCTGAAGATAAAGAAACGGATGAATGGACTTCTCAGCTTTTAGCAATTCGTGGTATTGAAGAAGTTGTGGTGATGTCTGACCAGCAAGTGGCTTATGTAAAAGTGGATAAGCAGCAGATGGATGAATCTGCGCGACAACATTTAACGCACTTGTTAGGGAAAGAGGTAGCCATTTAAGCATAACTCTTATAAAGTAAATAATAGAAACAAATAGGAAGAATACGTCTGATGCGTGGTGTAAATAAGGTCATTTTAGTTGGTACTTTAGGTCGTGACCCTGAAACAAAAACTTTCCCAAATGGTGGTTCTCTCACTCAGTTCTCAATTGCAACGAGTGATTCATGGACTGATAAAAATACAGGTGAGCGTAAAGAGCAAACAGAATGGCACCGTATTGTGTTGCATAACCGTTTAGGTGAAATTGCACAGCAATATTTGCGCAAAGGTTCTAAAGTGTATATTGAAGGTTCATTACGTACTCGTCAGTGGACAGATCAAGGCGGTCAAGAGCGTTACACGACTGAAATTCGTGGTGAACAAATGCAAATGCTTGACAATAACCGTCAGCAAGGCGAACAAGGTCAAGGCGGCGATTTTGGTCAACCTCGTTTTAATAACCAACAAGGTGGTTATAACAATAACCAAAACCAAGGCGGCTACGGTAATAACTCAAACCAAGGCGGTTATGGCAATAACCAACCGGCTCAAGGCAACAGTTATGGCAACAACAACCCAGGTGGTTTTGCGCCAAAACAACAGCCTGCACCGACACCGGCTCCTGCTGCAGCAGATTTAGATGATGACTTACCGTTCTAATGAACCTTAAACACAGCGTTTAAAACGGTAGATCATCATCAAAAAAAGCCCTCAATTTTGAGGGTTTTTTTTCGTAGGTCTCATCTTGAAAGATCAGTTTCATTTTGCAATTGAGTCGACGACTTATTTTTTTGCAGAAACCCACATGGTAATTACGGCTTTAAAAACGGCTTCATTACGCGTGTTGTTCACCACGACATTCACCAAATAATCACTCCCTGCATTCCACGTAAAATTAGCATCGACAGGCGTGGCAATAGCCGTTAAATCTGTATCGGCTTTTTTCAAATATTCCACAGTCATGCCTTTGGGAATCCAACGATGGCTGCTCGGAACGGTCACATCGGTCATGGTACCGCCAGCCAATTCAGCCATATTACACATGGCAATCGCGTGGACAGTGCCAATATGATTCAGCACACTGCGCTGTTTTTTAATATGCAGTTCACAGTATTGGGGCTTTAATTCATCAAAAACAGGCGAAATACTACTGAAATACGGTGCTTTCAAACACAGCAATTTAGAAAAAGTCCATTTCCCTGCCGGTTTGTTTTGGAAGGTCTTCCATAATTTTAATGCTTGGCTCATGCTTAATTATCTGTCATTATTCAGAATATAATTCTAATACAGAATATTGTTCTGTTAATGGAGTAAATGACGTCACAGCTATTAAAAAAAGCCAACATTGTTTTAAAATGACCCGATCAAAGGGAAGGTATCGATGTCGTCAAATCAAGCATTATTGCAACGAATTTACAGTGGTCGCCGAGCGGAACTTAAACGGCAGATCTTAGGAGAAGCCCTTGCATGTTTTTTAGAGCAAGGGATTGAAACGACGACGATTGAACATGTGAGAGACCGTGCAGAGACCAGTGTTGGCGCGATTTACCATCATTTTAAAAATAAAGATGGTTTAGTGGCGGCATTGTATTTTGCGGCGTTGCAAGATCAATTTGTGAAAAGGGCAGATGCATTGACACAGGCCCAATCGCTGCAGGAAGGCATTCAAGCCATTTTGTGCTCGTATATAGACTGGGTCGAAGCCTATCCAGATTTTGCAGGATTCTTGTATGCGGCAGGGTTTAGTATGCGTAAGGAAACGCTACAAGCCGAGTTAAAAAAACATAATTTGCAACGCAATAGCGCACTACTGGATTGGTTGACCGCACAACCCGATTGGCATTTGATTGAGCATTTACCCAAAGAATTAATGATGTCATTGGTCTTAGGGGCAACGGAAAATTATTGTCGGGCATGGTTATCACATAAAGTCAAAACGCCACCATCACACTATAAACAACAGTTTACACAGGCTGCTTGGCAGACCCTCTTTATGGATATAAAGGCTTGCACCCATTGAACTTGATTGGTTTGCACGATGGAAAGGCAAAGATTGATTTAAATAACAAATCTAAAAATCCGATAGTTTTTATAAAAAAGTTCGGTTTTACCTATGGTTTGATATTTCGTATTCTAGCTTCAACAGATAAGCAATCCCTGAAATGAGTTAGAGGAATATCAAATGAGTTTAATTAATACTGAAGTAAAACCATTTAACGCTACCGCTTACCAAGACGGTCAATTTATTGAAGTTTCAGAAAAAGACTTCTACGGTAAATGGTCTGTGGTGTTCTTCTATCCTGCTGACTTTACTTTTGTATGTCCAACAGAATTAGGCGATCTTGCTGATCACTATGCTGAATTCAAAAAAATGGGTGTAGAAATTTATTCAGTATCTACTGATACACACTTCACGCATAAAGCTTGGCACGATTCTTCTGAAGAAATTAAGAAAATCGAATACCCAATGGTTGGCGATCCAACTTGGACACTTGCGAAAAACTTTGATGTTTTAATTGAAGCGGATGGTCTTGCTGACCGTGGTACTTTCGTAATTGACCCTGAAGGCAAAATCCAAATCGTTGAAATCAACGCAGGTGGTATCGGCCGTGATGCTTCTGAATTGATGCGTAAAGTAAAAGCTGCTCAATATGTACATGCACACCCAGGTGAAGTATGTCCTGCAAAATGGAAAGAAGGTGAAGCGACGCTTGCACCATCGATCGACCTAGTGGGTAAAATCTAATTTGGTGATCCAACCGTAGATTTAAAAAAGCCAGAACTCAGTTCTGGCTTTTTTTTGTGGTCTAGAACATTAAACTAAATAGCCATCATGCTCCGGAGCATAGTCACGAATTCCAGCGACTAAATAGTCAATTAATCTTTCCATGACTAGGCGCTGACCTTTTCGCGAAGCATATACCAATTGTACCGTACCGACATTTGAGCACCATTCGGGGAAGAGGTGAATTAAACGACCTGCCTCAATATCTGCTTGTACCGTTAAATACGGTAAGTCTGCGATGCCTAAACCATCGAGTACCGCATAATAAGCACCGGCTAAGTCATTGCTTTTAATCCGAGGTTGTAAGGCAATTTCAATCTGCTCTTGCTGTCCCGTATGATGCAAATGCCATTGATAGCGGTTTTTCTGTGTACCCAAAACGATACTCGGAAATTCTGTCAATTCGAAAATATGCTTTAACTCGCGTCCTTGTAAAAGTTCAGGACTAATCACTAAGCAATGCACGGTTTTAATCACGTCACGTACAATAATGCTCGAGTCTTCATTTTTACTAAAATTGGTACGAATCGCTAAATCAATGTCGTCATGCAAGACATCTACACGGCGGCTAGACAGCTCAAGTTCGACCTGAACTTTGGGATGATCTTTTAAAAATTGATTTAACAAGGGGCGAATTTGATGTTCCATCATGACGGGTGGACAACTAATTTTAACCAAGCCCTCAAGTTCACTTTTTTGCTTCAGGAGCACCTGATGCGCACATTCAACTTGTTCGATCACTTTTATGCATTCTTCATACAATTCTTGGCCTAATGTCGTGACCTTAAAGTGTCGGGTAGAACGCTGAATAAGGGTGACATTATATTTGGCTTCGAGATCTAAAGTGCGTCGGCTTAATTTTGATTTTGTAATATTCGATGCTTCACTTGCAGCGCTAAAACCGCCATGTTTCACCACCAAATAAAAGTAGTAATAGTCATCAAATGAATGCATGGATCACCTTATGCAGTGAAAAATTATTTCAATTCAAATCATCATACGTCAATTTATACATCAGGTATCAAAAAAGCGGCTCGAAGCCGCTTTTTACTACTGAAGGATTATTTATTTTCAGTATTTTGCGTATAGCTGTTGATTAGGTTGCGGTAGTCTGGAATATGGTTGCCGAAAAGCGCACCTAAACCTTCAATATCATTACGCCAGTCGCGGTGTAATTCACATGCGGTACCAAACCACGTCATGAGCTGTGCACCTGCTTGTGTCATACGTTGCCATGCTGAGTCGCGGGTTAAATGGTTGAACGTACCTGAAGCATCGGTCACCACAAAGACGTCAAAGTCTTCTTCTAAAGCAGACAAGGTTGGGAATGCAACACAAACCTCAGTCACCACACCAGCAATAATCAATTGTTTTTTGCCGGTTGCTTTGACGGCTTTCACAAAGTCTTCATTGTCCCAAGCATTAATTTGACCTGGGCGTGCAATATAAGGTGCGTCAGGGAACATTTCTTTTAGTTCTGGAACCAAAGGGCCGTTTGGACCTTGTTCAAAACTGGTGGTGAGAATCGTTGGAAGATTGAAATATTTAGCGGCTGCAGCCAGTGCGAGCACATTATTTTTAAATTTATCTGGATCAATGTCGCGAACCAATGAAAGTAGACCTGTTTGATGGTCAACTAAAAGTACCGCGGCATTATCTTTGTCTAAACGAACGTAAGGTTTGCCCATTTTATTGTCCTCTTTCCTGTTTGCAAGTACGCAGAATCAGATGAAGTCTGCGTGTTAACTAGATTTAGAATAGTTATAAAAATGAGACAATGAAATGGGTTTAAATGAGAAGCTCAATCATAAAATTGGGATAATTCATCGTTATATATGTCTTAAACCTTAGAATTTCGAAATTAATGCTTGGTTTTGAGTGAGGTGCAGATTGTATGTCTGAGTATTGTTCTAATTTTGAGATATAGAATGCTATCTGGAAGATGGTCAGTAAGTATTTCAAAGCTTAAAATAAGCGCTATGTTCATCCTATCGTATGAATATAGGAGCTAAGAAATGAAAAAAGTAATTGGTGTTTATCGTAATCAGCAAATGCACTGGGTGGGCGATGGTTTTCCAGTCAAAAGCTTATTTTCCTATGATCGTCTAGGTCAGGCGATTAGCCCATTTTTGCTTTTGGATTATGCAGCACCTTATCAGTTTGATCCCACCACTGCACAGCATGGCGTGGGTTCACATCCACATCGTGGTTTTGAAACCGTGACTATCGCCTACAGCGGTGAAGTGACTCATAAAGACTCAAGTGGTGGTGGCGGCACAATTCAAACAGGCGATGTGCAATGGATGACCGCAGGGTCGGGTCTGGTACATGAAGAATTTCATTCGCCTGAATTTGCTCAAGCAGGTGGTCTTTTTGAGATGGTTCAATTGTGGGTGAATTTACCGGCAAAAGACAAAATGACTCAGCCTCGTTACCAAGCGATCACACGCCAAGATATTCCTCGCATAGACATGGATGAAGGTGCAGGGCATATTCGGGTGATTGCCGGTGAAATGGGTGGTCACCTTGGGCCAGCACAGACTTTTAGTCCAGTGAATGTCTGGGATGGTGAGTTGAAAGCTCAATATGAAACCACCTTACATGTACCTGAAGGGCATAACACCATTTTGGTGGTCTTGAAGGGTGAGGTTGTGGTGAATGAAAGCCATAAAGTTCAAGACAGTTCGATGGTCATGTTTGCCAAAGACGATATCGCCATTCAGCTACAAGCGTTGCAGGACACACAGTTTCTGTTACTTAGCGGTGAGCCACTAAATGAGCCGATTCAAGGTTATGGCCCATTTGTGATGAATAGCAAAGCTGAAATCATTCAAGCCTTTGATGATTTCAATAACGGAAAATTTGGTGAAATTGCGCTGGCGCATGAAGCTTAAGCGAAAATCATGTCGTTGAAATAGCCGAAAAAAAAGCCTCTGAATAGTCAGAGGCTTTTTTATTGAGCGCTGTAGTATTTATAGTTGTCATGATTTAAATATCATTTTACTTTTTATAAATTGTGATGAATTTATCACTTTCTTATGTGGCGCATCTTAGCGAGACTTGGCTTTAAAGTAAACCGAAAGTTATAAAAATGGTTAATTTAATTGTTTGGTTTTATAGAGTAATTAAAATTTTAAAGAAAAATATGTTTAAAAAACAAAGCTTAAATTGTGTGCTTTTTTGACTGTAAATATTTGTAAATTTAACTTAAAAACGGCTGTACTGAAATCCATACAAAAAGTGCGAATCTGGTATTTTTTAATAGCTATTTTTAACTTCTGATCAGTCATACTTTTAAACTGTGTTTTATAGATGGAAAAGAAAATTGGAAATTGCAGTCATCGGTAGTGGCATGGCTGGGCTGGCTACCGCAAGAATTCTTAAAGACGCAGGGCATAACATTACAATTTTCGAAGCTCTGCCTGGTCGTGGTATGGATAGCCACAGCACTGAGTTTGAAGGCGGCTTGATTGATGCCCCTTTGCGTGTGATGAATCCACACCTCTGGAAAAATACCTTAAGTTTGGCGACCCATTTAGGGATTAAAACTTTCCCAGTCCGTACCTATATGGCATGCAGTTGGCTATTTGAAGATCGTACAGAAACGTGGTTGACCACCAGTCGTAGCCGTATTGGTAATTTCCCAATTATTAATAACCGTAAAGGCTTACAACAATATGGCTGGCGTTTAGTCAAAGGGATGTTGCAACTCAAAGCGGCGATCACTCGATTTTTTAAATCAAAAAATCAGGATATCACGCTTGCCGAGTTCATTAATAAAAATGAAATTGAAGAAGTATTTTGGCATGGTGCGGTCATGCCAGTGTTGTATACCATTTGCACCTGTAACCCGAAAACGATTGGCGAATGGCCTGCGAAACCGCTGTTGATTTTCTTGCGTCAATTGACCAATGGCGATGCCTTGCTGCGTATCCAAGGTGGTACACCTGCGTTGGTTGATAAACTGATTGAAGGTTTAAATATTCAAAGTGGTACGGCAATTACCAAAGTGCACGAGCAAGACGATAAAGTCTTGGTGGAAACTGAGGCCGGAGCACATCATCTATTCGATCGTGTGGTAGTCGCGACACCAACCACCAAAACGGAAGAATTTTTAGATTCAACCCAGTTTGCTGACGATATTGAGCTCTTAAAGAAATTTAAATTTGAGCAAGGTCAATTGGTGATTCACACTGATCAAACCGTGATGCCACCGAAGCGCAAAGATTGGTCTGTACTAAGTTATATGATGGATCGTAAATTTACCCGTCAGCAATTTACCGTGTGGCTCAACTCAATCGAGCCGAGCTTGGTGGGTAAAACCCCTGTGTTCCAAACCTGGCAGCCAGTGACACCGATCGATCCTAAAAAAGTGATCTCTTCGGTCAGTTTGACACGTGCAGTGGTGGATTCACATACGGTGGCGCTGAATAAAGAGTTACAGCAACGCCATTTATCCCCTGAGCGTAAAGTCTTCTTCTGTGGCTCATGGTCTTGTGACGGTCTGCCGATTTTAGAGTCTGCGGTAACGTCTGCTATGCATATTGCAGAAATTTTTGGTGCACCATTGCCGTTTGTAGGTTTAAAACCTAAAGTGGAGGTTGCCCCTCAACTCGGTTACTAACATGAAATGGCTTCAAGCAATTCGTCATTATATTCCTAGCCATAAATATGCGATTAACAGTCGACTACTCGGAGATGATGCGGAGCTTGCTTGGAGCAATTTGGGCTATTGGGATGATGCAAAATCATCCTATCCTGCAGCCTGTCAAAAACTCGCTTTACATCTTGCCGAATCCATTCAATTAACATCTACAGATCGTGTTTTAGACCTTGGTTGTGGGCAGGGCGCGAGCTTGGTTTTTTGGATGGAACATTTTCAAATTCAAAACTTATCCGCAGTCGAATTGCAAACGGCATGTGTGGAAAAAATCCAAAAAAATTTAAATTCAAAAATCAAAATACAACAAGATTCATTTTTAAATTTAAAAAATATTTATCCACAAAACTGTATGGATACCGTACTGTGTATTGATGCGGCTTATCATAGTGATTTGAATTCATTGCTTTTATCAGTCATTGATGTTTTGAATTCAAAAGGGCGCTTTGCTTTTCACTATTTAATGTTATCCGATGCGTTTTTGAATTTAAATTCATTACAGCGACTGCAATATCAAAGTCTGCTGAAAGCAGCAGATGTGAATTTGAAAAATTTAAATTCAAAACAAAATTTACAACACCAAGTGCAACAGGCAGGTTTCGAAAATATCCAGATCGAAGATATCAGCGAATTCGTATTTCAGGGTTTTGCCGATTATATTCAAGAACAACAAAGTCAGACGAGCCTGAGTCATGTGGATCAATTCAAAATCAAGATGACGGCAAAATTGTGCGAGAAGTTGTATCGAGATGGGCTGATTCGTTATGTGCAGATTAGCGCGAGGAAGCCATAAAAGAGCGGCTCTAAAAACATCAAAGCCTCACTAAAAAGCGAGGCTAAGAAATGGTGCCGGCACACGGATTCGAACTGTGGACCTACTGATTACAAGTCAGTTGCTCTACCAACTGAGCTATGCCGGCGTTGTGGAATGCATTCTACAGATTTTTTGAAGTGGTGCAAGTTAAAAAAACAGCAAATCGAATGTAATTTATACGTTTGATTTATTCAGCATTCAACCGATGTTTGGCTCTAAAACCAGAGAAATAAAATTAGGCAATGTTTCGCCCACAAGATGTGGGCGAGAAAATAGGATAGATGAACGTTGAGTGCTATTTCATTCTTAAAATTTGGTCTAGATCCTGTGCGCATTCCTCAAGTGTATATGCCATCTCAAGTTGCATTTGTGGGCGGAGTTCATTGGCGAGCTTTCGCCATTCATCGATGAGACGCTGTGCTTTTTGAATTTTATGTTTATTGATGTCTTTGGCAAGGGTTGGGGTATAGCCACCACGTTTGGCGTTCTTGATCTGCTTAACATAGTTCTGGCTGTTATTCATGTTCTCTCCGGAATAGCAGTGATATATGAAAGGTGTTTTTTAAGTTTTTCGTTGATCAAGTTAAAAGTACCGCAATCGCGTTTCAGTTCTATGATGTTTAAATTAATGAATAATTTTTTGAATAGCGCCTATATTGAGAGGATGATTTATTTTTAGCATAGGCTTAAGTAATTGTCTTTAGAATATAAAATTTGTATTTGTAAATAAACGTGTCCTTATTGCTGCCAATAAAAATCCATAAGTCGTGCGTTAGGAAAGAAACGTGTGATTTAAATCCATCAATCAGGACTCAAATATTGCGATGTCATTGGCCAAACAGTTTAAAGATCAATTAGAGGGGAATATTTAATATTGAGGACAATAAAATTAAAAAAGGCCTAAATTTTATTAATTTAGACCTTCATTCTGCTTGGCATTGCAGTTTATTCTGGCGGTGAAAGAGGGATTCGAACCCTCGAAACGCTATAAACGTTTACACACTTTCCAGGCGTGCTCCTTCAGCCACTCGGACACTTCACCTTTTGCGCGGTGGATAATAGCGAAAAAAATATATTCTGCCAAGAGAAACAATTGAATTAGACAAAAACATCTTGAGCGGTGCTATGATTCGCAAAAATCCTGTCTAAATTGAAGACAATTATATGCAAAGTACTGCACAAAAAGCCGCATTGCCTGCCATCACCTTGGCAGCTTTGGGCGTAGTATTCGGAGACATTGGGACGAGCCCGTTATATGCGCTGCGCCAATGTTTCCTCACAGCACACTTGGCGATTAGCGAAGCGTCTGTGCTGGGTATTCTGTCCCTGATTTTCTGGTGCATCATGCTGACGATTAGTTTTAAATACGTCAGCATCATCATGCGCGCAGATAACAATGGCGAGGGCGGTATTATGTCGCTGTTGGCCTTGAATCTACGAACCACACGAATTGCCGAAAACAAAAAAATCTACCTGATTGCCCTTGGCTTTATTGGGGCATCTTTGTTCTTTGGTGATGGGATCATTACCCCCGCAATCTCTGTGTTATCCGCGATTGAAGGCTTAAGTATTGCGACGCCGATGTTTAACCAATGGCTGCAACCCTTATCGATCGGTATTTTAGCGGGGCTATTTTTAGTGCAACGCCATGGCACAGGCACGATGGGTAAATTCTTTGGTCCCTTGACGCTCATGTGGTTTTTATCCATTGGTGGTTTTGGACTATGGAGTATTTCGCAAACACCATTTGTGTTGACCATGATCAGTCCGCATTGGGCTTTCAATTTTGTGGTACAGCAACCCTATGTTGCGTTTTTGACCATGGGTGCGGTCATCTTGACGATGACGGGTGGTGAGGCAATCTATGCCGATATGGGGCATTTTGGCCGACTCCCAATCCGCTTGGCATGGTTTATTGTGGTGATGCCGTGCTTGCTGTTGAACTATGCGGGCCAAGGAGCCTTGCTACTGCGGAATCCAGAAGCTCTAGCCAATCCATTCTATATGTTGATTCCTGAATGGGCACTGTATCCAATGATTGCTTTGGCGACAGCGGCAGCGGTGATTGCCTCTCAAGCAGTGATCACAGGGGTGTTCTCTATGGTCAATCAGGCGATTCAATTGCGCTATTTGCCTCGTTTGACAGTGAAACATACCTCCGAAGTTGAACGTGGTCAGATTTATTTGCCATTTATTAACTGGGCACTGTTTATCTCAGTGCTGATCTTGATCTTGCTGTTTGAAAACAGTGCGAATTTGGCCAGTGCGTATGGCGTAGCTGTGACCATGACGATGCTTTGCGGTACGATTTTGATCTCAGTTTTAGCTTATGGTTTATGGCGTTGGCCCGTTTGGAAAGTGGCAATATTTGCAGTACCATTTTTATTGATTGATTTGATCTTTGTTGCATCGACATCATTAAAAATTGCAGCGGGCGGTTGGGTTCCAATCCTGATTGGTGCGGTATTGTTTACGATTTTAATGACGTGGAAAGATGGTCGGGCATTGGTGCTCAATCGACTCGGTAAAGATGCCTTGCCTATTGACCTGTTTATTCGCAGTGTCAGCATGGGTAGTGAAACCAAGTTTGTGCCAGGCGATGCCGTATTCTTAACCGGAACGCCTGAGATCGTGCCACATGCCATGTTGCATAATATTAAGCACAACAAAGTCTTGCATGAACGCAATATTATGGTCACGGTCAATACCCGAGATGTGCCGTTTGTACCTGAAAATGAGCGGGTGATCACGGAGAAACTAGATGATCGATTCTTTCGAATCACGATGTTTTATGGGTTTAAAGACCAGCCGAATATTCCTGCCGCTTTGGAGCATGCGTATCGTGAATTGGGCTTTGAATTTGATTTAATGCAAATCAGTTTCTTTATTTCCCGAGACCGCATTATTCATACCTTGGGTGAAGGCATGGCGCCATGGCGAGAAAAGCTGTTTATCTCTATGCAGCGAAATACCAGTCCAGTCAGCGACTTTTATCAAATTCCAACCAACCGTGTGGTTGAGTTGGGAAGTCAGATTGAAATTTAAGACCTAGATTGAACTTTTAGGCATAGATTTAAAAGTTAGACACGAAAAAGCCAGATCACTTCTGGCTTTTTTTATCTGTGATAATTGAACTTATTTAGTCCAAAGACATAGAGATCATTCTGTTGCTTTTTCCTGGGAGGAGTATGCGAGCAAAGCAACAGAATGAAGATGTTGCGCTATTTCATCCTTGAAAATACGCTGATTAGTTGATTGTCGCGTCTACATCTGCAGAGGCTTCAGGCGCAGCTTGGATGGCTTCGTCAGCAACAGGTGCTTCTGGGTTGGCTTGAATTGATGCGTCTGCAGGATTTGCACTTTGAGTTTCAGTTGCTGCCATAAAAGCATCCTGCTGTGCTTGAGGTGCAGCATTGGCATCCGTTGCTACGGCTTCAGGTGCTTGCTGTGCTGTTTCCACAGGTGCTTCAGTTACCGTGGCTTCGGGTGGATTGGCCACTGCCGTTTGTTCAGTTGGCACAGACTGCTCTGTAGGTACAGCTGCTACACTTTGCTGTTCATTTGCGAGTGCATTTTCCGCTTCAGTCGCCGCTTGTTCAGCATTTGCAGGGACTGCAGGGGCATTCGGATCGATTTGGTTTGCCTGAGCCTGTTCAGGGTTTAAGGGCTGTTCTGTTGCAGCGGCATTGACTTGTCCGGCAGGAGCTTCAACCAATTGAACTTGGCCACTTGAAACTAAGTCCTGAATGGAACCAGGTTGACCATTCACGGTGGTCACAATTTTGACTTTAGATAAGCTTTCTAATGTATCACCGGGTTGAATCGGCGGCTCTGCAAATGTTGCTGCGCTCATTAAACCTGAAATTAAACCTAAACCTAAAATTTTAGAATGCATAATCACTCCCTATATTTTTATCGCAATTTTTCGTATTTTTACCTTGTCATAATTCTTTAGGCGAATTCAATGAAACATACGCAACTGCTTCATGACCTCCTATAAAGAACTGCACAACTGCGACATAAAGTTACATCAACTGCTGCTTTGTTAAACAATATTTGTGTGATTGTTAAGCAAATTAAAAAAGAAAAGTGTACTAAAATTTGCACCCTTGCTAAGCTGCGGAAAAATAGTCCTTTTAGAAGTCATTGTTGTAAGTCATGGTCAAAAAGAAACGCAATTCAGCAAATCCACTTTCACAGTTATTTGGGCAAAATGGCATAAAAGTGCTGTTGGGTCTGGTGGCAACAGGAAGCTTTGCTATTGCTTTTGGGCAAGAAAAAATTCAACAACTTGTTTTTATGAGCAGCACTTCAAATAGCGCCTGTTTGGACCAATTTTATCGTGAAGTGCCACCTTATTTGGTCCGTGAAAGCCTACATAAAAACAGTTTTCCACTGTGTTTTAATGGCTTTAATGTCATGTATTCAGGGATATCCAAGACACCGCTTTGGGTTGCAGAAGCATTAACCCCCGCACGCCTGAGTCAAAAAATTCCGCGTGAAGATAACTTTCATGAAGAGACTCGCGTGCCGTCTGAATATCGGGCATTGCTGTCAGACTATAAATCTTCAGGCTATGACCGTGGACACATGGCGCCCAATGCCGATATGCCCAATAAAGCTGCACAGTTAGACAGTTTTTCTTTGGCCAATATGGTGCCGCAAGCCCCAAAAAATAATCAGCAAGTGTGGCGCGAGTTAGAAGAAGCCACACGGGCGATAGTGACCAAACAAAAGCAAGATGTCTATGTGGTGACGGGGCCGGTTTACAGTGCGAAAAAATTAAAAACCATTGGGCAAGGGGTCATTGTGCCGACCGCCACTTATAAGGCGATCTATTTGCCGAAAAAAGGCGTTGCAGGCGTGTACTATGCAGACAATACCTTGCGTGATACCGCACCGACAGTCAAAGTGATGAGTATTTGTGCGCTAGAAGAACTGACTGGAATTAATTTTTTTCCAGAATTAACCGAAGACCAAAAGCGCAATACCTACCGTTTGCCACTCAAAGCCACCCAAGTCAAAGCAAATCAAGACATTGCTTATTTGCATTGGGATGCTGAAAGCCAGTGTGCTGCAGATGTCGCAGAAGACAAGATTTTAAGTTTGCAAAAAGACTTTAAATCGAGTGGTGGTTCTGTGGGTGAGACAACTACGGCAAGCAGTGGAAATGACAACAATCAAGATGCCTTGGTCAAACAATTGATTGAAGAAATTCTGCAATATCTGCTACAGATTTTGAAATAATCGAGCAGATAATAGCGCTGAACTGTGAGTGATGAAGAAGATCATTGCTTGCAGTTGAAATCTTTTTCACGTATTTCTATTGCTGCATCACTACAACAAAAAAGAAGGATATCTATCATGTTCAAAGCATTTGAAAATGACACAGCGTCGCATGCAATTCATGACTTAACACTAGAAAATGGCCAAGATCGAATTAATATTTATGGCAACCTACAGGTGACGAAAGACCAAGCTGGATTAGCTGCAGCGAAAGCTTTACAGGCATTTTTCAATGATGTGGTGACCACACTTGAGGCAGAAACCAACTTAGCTGAAAAAATAGTGCAGGGCGGTGAAGACAACGAAGTGGAAAATCCATTTCTTTAATGCTGTGTCATCGACCGTCGAAGGAAGCAATGCTCAATTCGGGATGAATGAAAAAAAAGCTCACAGATTGTGAGCTTTTTTTATGGTGTCTTCTTCTATTTATGCGTCTTTTGCCATCAGTTTATAGATGACAGCACCAATCACCGCGCCAATGATAGGGGCTACCCAAAATAGCCAAACTTGTGAAAGCGCAGCAGTTTCAGCAAAGAATGCCACACCCATACTACGCGCTGGGTTGACCGAAGTATTGGTGACGGGAATGCTGATGAGATGGATCAATGTAAGCGCAAGACCGATTGCAATTGGGGCAAATCCGGCAGGTGCACGTTTATCTGTTGCTCCCATGATCACAATCAGAAAGCCAGCCGTCAGCACAATTTCAATAACTAACGCTGAGAGCATAGAGTATTTGCCCGGAGATAACTCACCATAGCCATTGGTGGCAAAACCGCCGACACCGGTAAATCCGGCCTGACCTTGTACAATGATGAATAGAATAAATGCGGCGAGGGTTGCACCCAGCAATTGAGAAATAATATAGGGTGCTAGTTCTTTCGCTTCAAAACGACCACCGGCCCACAAGCCGATACTCACGGCAGGGTTAAAATGTCCCCCTGAGATATGACCCAGCGCATAAGCAGCCGTTAATACGGTTAAACCGAAGGCCAGTGCCACGCCAGCGAAGCCAATGCCAAGTTCAGGAAAGGCCGCAGCCAAGACCGCACTACCACAACCACCAAAGACCAGCCAAAATGTACCGATCAGTTCTGCTAAATATTTATTCATTTATCGAATATGCATAGATTTAATGGATTTTGCTGAAAATCACAATATATAAAATGATAACTGTGTCACATTTTTAACTTACTGCTTCAATTTGCGATAAGCGCCATTGCTGTGGGGTCAAGTTTCGCCATTGTTTAAAAGCGCGTTGAAACGCACTCTGTTCTGAATAACCCAGCAGTAGAGCAATTTCCTGCAAACTTAAATGCGGGTCTCTTAAAAATTCTTCTGCCATCATGCAGCGGACCTCCTGCATACGTTGCTGATAGGTGCTGCCTTGTTGTTGTAAATGGCGTTGTAATTGTCGGACGGACAGATTCAGTTGCGTAGCGACATGTTCAATTTGGAACTGATTTTTTTGCAAACCCATTAAGATGGCTTGTTGTAAGCGTTGGTCGATTTGCGTGGTATTCGGCAGCTTTTCCAATAAAGACTGTGCCTGCTGCATTAACAGTTTTTGTAAGGTCTGATCGCCTTGGGAAAAGGGGCGAGACAGTTCTTGAATGGGAACAATAACCTTTGACTTTTCTTGGGAAAATCGAACTTTACAGCGAAAATATTGTTCATATTGTGCGACATTTTTCGGTGCAGGATTATGAAAATGCACTTCGTGTAAATTGATATCTTCAAAACGCATGAATAATTTTAGAAACTGCAGCATTAAGGCAATCGCAATTTCATCGGTCAATTGATTGGCCATATTCATGGGTAAATCATTCCAACCGATCGAGAAAAAATCATTTTGAATATCAATCAGCAATGGGCTGCCATCGAAGATTAAGCGATGAAAATCATGGTAGCGGAGCAGCGCTTCGCCCAAGTTTTCACAGGACAGAGCAATATACGCAATAATGCCAATATGTTTGGGTTGCACATGTTCTGCAATTTCTAAACCCAGCGCCGGCTTTTGGATCTTTTGATCTAAATCCATCAATAAATCACGCCAAATGGCATAATCAAAACGCTCTAAGTTTTGAACTTTATTCAATTTTTCAGGAATAGCAATGCCTTGGGCTTGGTGATAAGCATAGAGCAAATGGCCCAGTCCTCCATAGACCGATCCTGTATAGTCCTTGAGTTGTTGCATATTTTTTTAATTCTAAATTTTGTCGTGTTTTGTCAATAATATTAAAAAAAACGGTCAATATCTAGCCCTTTTCATTACCTATAGTGGAGCTAAGAAAAGGAGATATTGGTCATGTTAAAAGGTTTTATTGCAGGGTTGGTCGTCGCCAATGCCTTTGAATGGTTCGCACATAAATATGTTTTGCATGGGACGCATCGGTCAGGCAAGCCACGTTTTAGTCCAGTACCGAAAAGCATGAAATCACATTGGGAACATCATCGTGAAGTTCGAAAAACAGATTTTCATGATCATGGTTATGTTGAAGGTGTACAGAACTGGCGCACGAAAAATGAAATATTGTCACTGGTGGCAGTTTCAGCCGTATTTGTCCCGCTTTTTTATCCCATTTCCAAAGGAATGAGTTTGTCTGTGCTGTACTGTGCAGGGAATTATTATTATATCCATCGTCGCGCACATCTTGAGCCAGAGTGGGCGATGAAAAAGATTCCATGGCACTATGACCACCATATGAACTCAAATCAGGATGCCAATTGGTGTGTGACCAAGCCGTGGTTTGATTATATTTTAGGGACTCGGGTGATTTCCTCGGCGAAATTACAGGAACAAAACCCATTGGGTGTGCTACTGCCGACAGCGATTGCCAAGCCGTTGTCGCACTGGGTCAATCGGGTATTTCCTGCAAAGTGGGTGGCTGAGCGCGAAAAGCCAGTTGCACTTCTTGAAACGGTCTAATATGAATGCACTGTGCGTTTTGACAACAAGCTTTGCTACCCAATTGAGCTGTCGCAATTTGTCAATAAATTATGAATCTACTGTCAATCAAATACGGTGTAAATGCCCTATATTTAAATCATCAAAAGGCTTGTACACGACGAGTTGATTGATGAAGTTGCTATGTATATTTTTTCATTTGTTTTAAGTATCAGACCAAGTGCTGTAGTTTTTCTTGGTTTATAGGAGCCGACAAGGCTCCTTTTTTTATGTCTATAGTGGATGAATTAAATCGACGATTCGCTGCTACAACTCCATGGCGTTGCATCAAAAACACCAAAGCAAAAAAAGAGCGAATCATCGCTCTTTTTCAATCCTCATTGAAAACGAATCAATTAAAGACGCATTTCAATGCCTTGTTCTGCAAGATATTTTTTCGCTTCAGGAATGGTGTGTTGACCAAAGTGGAAAATAGAGGCTGCAAGCACCGCATCTGCGCCACCTTTTAAAATGCCATCGGCCAAATGTTGGAGATTACCGACACCACCAGAAGCAATGGTTGGAATGGTCACACGGTCATTGATGTTACGCATCAGTTCAAGGTCATAACCGGCTTTGGTTCCGTCAGCATCCATCGAGGTGATGAGTAATTCACCTGCACCGAAGTCCGCCATTTTTACTGCCCATTCGATGGCATCGATACCGGTTTCTTTACGACCACCGTGGGTGAAAATTTCCCATTTATTGTCGCCAGTTTTTTTTGCATCAATCGCAACCACAATACACTGTGCGCCAAAACGCTGAGAGGCTTCTTGTACAAATTCAGGGTTATAAATAGCCGCAGAGTTAATCGAAACTTTGTCCGCACCCGCATTTAATAACAGGCGGATATCTTCTACTTTACGCACGCCACCACCGACTGTTAATGGCACAAATACAGACTCAGCCATACGCTCTACCGTACGGTAAGTGGTATCACGACCATTTGAGGTTGCGGTAATGTCTAAGAAGGTAATTTCGTCCGCACCTTGTTCGTTATAACGGCGTGCAACTTCAACTGGATCGCCTGCATCACGAATATCAAGAAATTGAACACCTTTCACTACACGACCGTTGTCCACGTCGAGGCAAGGAATAATACGTTTAGCAAGCATAATTTTTTCCAAAAATAACAGCCGATTATGAAACTTCGCGACTTAGATGCTACACCTTAGTAGTCGGAGCGGTTATTCTATCAAAAATATGTAAGTTTTTTCGCAGGTTTTCTATGTCGGTTTATACCACTTTGACTTTAAAGGAAGTTCAGGATTTTGCAGCACCTTATGGACTGGAGGTGATTGACCTGATTCCGATTCAAGGCGGTATTCAAAATACCAACTATTTTATTGTTTGCGAAAATGGCACGCAGTATGTATTAACTGTTTTTGAAGAGATGGACGAGCAAGGTGCAGGGGAACTGGTCCCTGTACTTGAACATTTGGGGCAGGCTGGTCTAGCTGTGCCTGTACCGCTGAATCATTCGGGTAAAGCGATTCATAGCTTAAAGGATAAACCTGCACAGATTGCGCCACGCATGCAAGGTCAACATCCCATGCCTGCGAGCTTAGCGCAAGCAGAAGCGATTGCTGTAGCCCAAGCGAAAATGCATGTGGCTTTACAAGATTTCCCTTTGGAACGTGCAGAATATCGTGATCATGCTTATTGGTTACAAGTTTCACGTGATATTCGTCCAACATTAAATGAAGCAGATACCACGTTACTTAACAATCTGTTGGGCTTATATGACATCTTAACGGCGATGTATCCAGACCGTCCTACCGGTTTTATTCATTCTGATCTGTTCCGTGACAATACTCTATTTGAAGGCGATCAACTCAACGGCATTTTAGACTTTTATGAGTTAAATAAAGACGAACTCTTGTTTGATATTGCTATTACTTTAAATGACTTTTGTACTGAATATCCGGATGTACATTTGAATGAAGACAAAGCCATTGCCTTTTTAAATGCCTATGAAAGCGTGCGTCCATTAACCGCAGATGAAAAATCATGCCTAGAGTTATATTTGGCGATGGCGGCAGGTCGTTTCTGGATGATGCGTTTACAGGTGGCACAGAAAAATGCAGCAGAAGGCCGTACAGGGGATGATATTTTGCAGAAAAACCCTGCTGAAATGCGTAATATGCTGATTGAACGATTAAAATTCGTCACTGCATAAATTTTAAAAACAACGAGGGGGAAAAGCATGCGTGATCAAGGACGCTTAGTAGAATGGTTTGATGACAAGGGCTACGGCTTCATTCAACCGAACGATAGCACCAAAGATCGCGTATTTTTGCACATTAAAGATTTTTCCCGTCCCGGCCCACGACCAATCGTGGGCTGCGCGTTGGATTATGCTGTGATCTTAGACGAACGCGGACGCTTTCGTGCACAGCAAGTGCATTATTTAAAAGCCTCACAAACCAAAGCTACACAACGCCCTAATAAAAAAAATGTGGTGCAGATGCCGCGTCAGGCAGAGCCGATGCAAATCTTGTGCATCATTTATATCCTCGCCTTGGCGGGTTTGTCTGTGGCGGGTTTACTCAGTGGCATGGTGCTGCTTTTTGTGAGTATTATCAATGTCCTGACCTATTGGTTCTACGCTCAAGATAAAGAAGCTGCGCAAATGGGGAACCGACGCGTGCCAGAAAATACACTGCATCTTTTGTCTTTTTTAGGTGGGTGGCCGGCGGCATGGCTGGCTCAGCAACGTTTGCGGCATAAAACACAAAAACAACCATTTCGAAAAATATATTTCTGTACTATAGCCTTTAACATATTACTGATTTTATGGCTGATTTCACCATTTAATATCCTGCATATCTAGGGTGGAATGATCCGCAAAATCATCATGACGGAGAGCGAAATGAATTATTCCATTGATAAAGATCCAAACCGCCTGCTCACGATTATTTTGTATATTCTTTATATTGTGGCGATTTTTTCTGCCGGCTTGCTTGCGGTCCTCGCGTTGATTATCAATTACGTCAAACGCAGTGATGTTCGCGGCACGATTTTTGAAAGCCATTTTACTTGGCAGATCCGTACGTTTTGGTGGTATCTCATTTGGAACATCATTGCTTTCGTGCCTTTTATTTTTCTGTTCTTTACCGGCAATAATGCCAATGCCTTTGCGGGTGTGGCACTGGGAGCGAGTACCTTCTGTGTCACGGTGATCGGACTGTCTTGGTTATGGATTGTGTACCGCGCGATTAAAGGTTTAATTCGTGTCAATGACAACAGACCGATGTATGAGTAAATACAGCAGCATAATGACAAGCGACCCATGGGTCGCTTTTATTTTTTTCGTTTGACCATTCGATAGGCGGCATCAAAAAATGCTCTTTTATAAAGCAATTGCACATAAAAGTGCTTAACTTTGGTTATTTAAGCAAAATTGACTATACATTTTTAAGAATTATAACTTACATTTTTAATAAAATAACTTTGCTTATTTAATTTTATTAATTTACATATTTATTTTTATTATTTTACATTCTTAATAATATAAATTTACGTTTTTACTAAAATAAATTTACATTAATGTATAGTTGTTTATTTAAATTATTTTCTGGATTTTTATTTAAAATTACACCAGTTTAGGTATTAGCTATAGAATCGACCACGGCGACGGCGCATACCTAAAACGTGTATTGCGCGTACCAATACCGCATACGAAACAGGATAGCTAAATCGCTGTTCAAATAATGGAACTAGATCACTAATATTTTTAAATTTTGTATTTTTTACAAATACTTGAAATTCATTCCAGTCGCGAATGTGGCTCGGTGCACCACGGTTTTTTGCGGCTTTTGGGAGCAAACTTCCGGTCTCTTCCTCCAGGCGAATCCAAGCATCCAAGGTGACTCGAGAGATGTTAAACTCTTTGCATACAGCCACTTTGTAGTCAGTTTTTTTATACATCTGAATGGCTGATTTTCTGGTTTCTAAATCATACTTTGGCATTTTTTGAATCATCATTAAAATAATGAATGAATATTATATGGCATGTTGATTGCAAAAGAACCTGTAACGCAAATAAATATAGTTCAGGTGACGTGCATGGAAACTTCAGCGTCTGTTTTAAAAAAAATGTCTTTATGGCAAGTGGTGATCATTGGTGTCGCATATATGACGCCAATGGTTGTATTTGATACCTTTGGCATTGTCTCAGGTATTACCGATGGCCGTGTACCACTGGCCTATATTTTGGCTTTATTTGCCATGCTCCTCACTGCATTTAGTTATGCGCGCTTTAGTAAACATTCGGATAAATCGGGTTCTGCTTATACTTACACGGCAGAATCCTGTGGGCCTCAAACTGGATTTTTTGTCGGTTGGTGTTCTTTACTGGATTACATCATGTTGCCTTTGGTTAATGCGCTGTTGGCAGGCATTTATTTAGAAGCGGTCATTCCAAGCGTACCGTATTGGGCGTGGGTGATTTTATTTACCAGCTTGGTCACTTTAATCAACTGCTTTCGTATCAATATATTGGCCAACTTAAGCATGATCTTTGTTTGCGCACCTATATTGCTGATGGGCTTTTTTATTTATTTGGTCATTCAAGGGGTAGGGAGTGAGCAAGGTTATGCGCATGTCTTGACGCTCACACCGCTATTCAATGGTGATACGTCAATTTTGCCACTCATCGCAGGGGCTTCAATCCTGTGCTTTAGCTTCTTAGGTTTTGATGCAGTGACCACCATGTCACATGAAACTAAAGATCCGAAACGTACTATTCCGCGTGCGGTTATCCTCACCACGCTTACGGGCGGTGTGATTTTTATTACGGCATCCTGGTTTGTGCAATTGTATTTTCCAACCAATGTCCGTTTTAACAATCCAGATGAAGCGCTGCCTGAGATCGTCCTGTACGTGGGCGGGGCGCTATTCCAATCGGTATTTTTATGCGCCCAAATTATGAATACATTTGCCTCAGGGCTTGCCACGCATGCCAGCGCATCACGCCTGATTCATATTATGGGACGAGATGGCATTTTCCATAAAAGCACATTCGGTCAAGTCCATAGCAAGTTGGGCACGCCTTTATATGCAGTCTTGTTGATTGGTTTGATTTCCTTGGCAGCCATTCGTTTAGATTTAGCCACCGTGGTCAGCATGATTAGCTTTGGTGCCCTCATTGCCTTTACAGCTGTGAACTTCTCCGTGTTTATGAAGTTTTATGTACGTGATGGTCAACGTCATGGTCTTAAAAATATCTTTCTCAACCTGATTTTACCACTGCTTTCAGTGGCTACGCTGATGTGCCTTTGGGTGAATTTAGAACACAACGCCTTGGTTTGCGGTGGCATTTGGTTGGCAGTAGGCGTTGTATTGTTCGCTTATAAAAAGTTAAGAAAACAAAACATTGTGATTGGTAGTGCGTATTAAGTGGCTGAAGCCTCTATAACGATTAAATAGAATTGATAAATAGGAATGTAAATAAAATGAATACAAAGCCAAAATTTGTAAATGATGTTGAATATAAAAACAGTGTCAATGTGCAAAGCGGTAAAGAGTGGAATTGGGTCAATCCTGTGCGTGGCAGTTTTGATTTTCCAGCCAATTACTATGAAAGCTCATTAAGCGCATGGCAGGCTTTTGATGCCCTTGATGCAGATATTGAGTGTGATGTGGTGGTGATTGGTGGTGGCTTGTTGGGTGCGTCCACGGCACTGCATTTGGCAGAACAAGGTGTAGATACAGTATTGGTCGAAAAAAACCGTATTGGTAGTGCTGCATCGGGGCGTAATGGTGGGCAATTAACCCCAGGCCTGGCGCGTTGGGAAGCAGGGGAAATGATCGAGCACTTTAGTTATGAAGAGGCTAAACGCTTATGGCACTTCACTTCGACGGAGGCGATGTCTTTAATTGACCAAATTGCGCAGAACTATGATTTAGATCTACAACGCAAACATCAGCACATTACCGCAGCCGTACACCCAGGGCATTTGGTGGGTTTAACCGAAGGTGCAGATGCGCGTAAATATTTGGGTGAAGACCATACCCAGATTATGGGCAAGCACGAGTTGTTTGAGCATGTGAAATCGGAAAATTATTATGGCGGTTTACTCGATACCCTCGGCGGGCATATTCATCCTTTGGCTTTAAACCGTGGCCTTGCTTATGGTTTTAGTCAACAAGGTGGCAAAATTTATGAGCAAACCGAAGTGCTGTCGGTGGATGAGCGTGAAGATGGGATTTATGTGACGACTACTGGCGGTGTGATTAAAGCACGTAAGAGCGCCGTGATTGGGGTACATCATGCCTCATTTAAACTGCTGCAAAGCCATAATCAAACCACCATTCCATTTTATACTTATGTGTGTACCACAGCGCCCTTAGAGCTCGATCTTGCTGAAATTCTGCCGAGCGATGCACCTGTGTACGATACACAGTTCCAAATTGATTATTATCGCGGGGTATCTAAAAACCGTTTGCTGTTTGGCGGTGAAGGGACGGGTTCTTGCTGGACGCCTGAAAAAACCCATGATTATTTACTGAGCCGAATCAAGCATGTGTTCCCGCAATTGAAACAGGTTGAGCTGGATTTTGTTTGGAGTGGCACCACAGATTTAACCATGAATGGCGCAGCCGATAGCCGTAAGTCCGATGGGAAATATCCGATTTATGCCGTGCAAGGCTGGAGTGGTCATGGTGTGGCGCAAACCGTGCGTATAGGCAAAGCCATTGCCGATGATTTTTGTGGCAATGCCGATGATTTTAAAATGCTCACCAGTATTCAGCATCAGGACATTTTGTTTGGTCGCGCACTTGCACCGATGGTGATTCCAATGGCGAAAACCGCTTATGGGCTGGGGGCTATGGTCAATCCGGGCAAGATGGTGTCCTTCTAAATTTAAGCCTCCTTTATTTATGTATGAAGGGTATCATGCAAAACAGCCCTCGTCATTGAGGGCTGTTTTGAGGGTTAAGATATTTCTTCTGTAGTTTTATCTATATTTTTCTTTAACCATTTCGGCCGCCATTCACTCACAATCACACCAAGAACTACACACAGTCCGCCAATGAGAGCGAGCGGTGTTAAGCGTTCACCTGCAAGCCGCCCAATGATCGCGGCCCAAACCGGTTCACCTGCATAGATGATTGCTGCCTGTGCAGGGTCAACCATGCGCTGCGCCCAGTTCATCACCAGTTGAATGACGGCGCTAGCTAGCCCCAATCCGCAGAGTACAGCGATTAATGGCCATTCAAATTTTGGCAAAGTGGTTTCACCCACTAGTGGGGCAAAGCAAAAACAGAACAGAGAGGCAAATGCCAACTGTAGAACCGTCACTCTGCGCAGATTGACGCGGGGTGCAAAATAACTGATCAAGATAATTTCAAAGGCAATGGCAATCGACCCGAACAGCGTAATGATTTGTCCAAAATTGAGCTGAATAGCGCCAAAACCATTACCAGTTAAAAAGACCAAACCGACAAAAGCCAAACTTACTCCCAGCCATGTCATCAGATGTGGTTTATGCCGAAAACAGAGCCACATAAAAATCGGAACCAGCGGGACATACAGCGCGGTTAAAAAAGCCGATTCGCTGCTGCTGATACTTTGTAAGCCGACCGTTTGTGTCGCATAGCCAATCGCAATCACAGCGCCAATACTTGCGCCCGCAATGACATCGTATTGAGAAAAATGTCTAAGATATTTGAGCGATAACAGACTCACAGCCAGTGCAGCTGCGGCAAAACGTAGACCGACAAACAGCACGGGACTGCTGAAATTTAAACCGTATTGCACGGTGATAAAACTGGCACCCCAAATCATGGTAATCAGGATGAGTGCGAGCTGCGGGAACTTGGCTTTCCAAGCAGATTGGACGGTTGACATGTGTATTTGATTGTTCGAAGAGGGGAAATAAAAAAAAGAGGCCCGAAGACCTCTTTTCTGCTCGGGTAAATTACAAGCTTTGTTGATCAAGCAGTAATTGAGCTTCACGAAGGTTCAATGTGCCTTCATAAATTGCACGACCGGTAATCGCACCTAAAATGCCCGGTTGGCCTTTTAAGTTACGCACGTCGTCAAGGTTGGTCACGCCACCCGATGCAATAACAGGTAAGCCTGAATACGTTGCAAGGTTAACGGTTTGTTCAACGTTCACACCTTGCATCATGCCATCACGTGCGATGTCGGTGTAGACAATGCTTGATACGCCAGCATCTGCAAAGCGTTTTGCCAAATCAGTAGCTTTCACGTCTGTGACATTTGCCCAACCATCTGTTGCCACCATGCCGTTCATGGCATCGATACCGACAATGATATGGCCTGCAAATTTTTTGCACGCTTCTTCAACAAATTCAGGCTCTTTCACTGCTTTTGTACCAATGATGACAAACGATACGCCTGCATCAAGGTAATGTTCAATGGTTTCAAGTGAGCGGATACCACCACCAATTTGAATTGGCAATTCAGGCTGTGCTTTAGCAATCGCTTCAACCACAGGCTTATGAATCGGTGTACCAGCGAAAGCACCGTTTAAATCTACCAAATGTAAGCGACGCGCGCCTTCATTTACCCAATGCTGTGCAGTTGCCACTGGATCGTCAGAAAATACGGTATCGTCTTCCATACGACCTTGTTTTAAACGGACACATTTGCCATCTTTCAGGTCAATTGCAGGGATGATCAGCATGCTTTCGCTCCTTGCTCAATCAAATTAAGAATGAATTTGTGCCTAATCTTATCAAATAAACGGCTATTCACTAAATGCTAATATCAGAATTGATGAATTAAAAAAGCCTGACAAGTGTCAGGCTAGTGCAAATAGAGGATTGGATTTTATTCTTGGTTACAACAATTGCGCTGTGTATTAGCGTTTTTAGTCATTAAACATAAGCGGTTGTTTGTAATAAATCGCTGTTTACGGATTGAAGTAACGTACCAACCAACTGATTTTCAACCGCGAGTACTTTTTCGATGTCTCCCCCAATGAGTGGAAACTCAGTGAGTGCATCCGTTAAGGGCGCTGTTAAGCTACTTACGGTCTCTAATACGCTGTCTACAGTATCCAAAACAGTATTTAAAACCAGTCCAACCGCTTTACTGATTCCTTGTAAAGTCAGGCTGAGTACACCGCTGATTTTTCCTGTAAATAAGTTCAACATGTCAGGTTCTCCAAGCTTTTAGATTATGATGTGTTATGTATTTGGCAGATTTGTTTTAGCAAAAGGAGATAGATGAAAATAAATTATGAAAGCATAGAAAGAATGAGATAAATCATGTAATTCTGCTAGAAAATCTAGAGAGATCAAAACCTTAGTCGAATAAAAATATAAATGTGTATTAATGTAATTAAAATGAGTTAAATCAAAGATATAAATGTACTTAAAAGGTGCGATTTTATTTTTTTAGACTGTGCAGTGACTATTTTTAAGGCAATAAGGTACTGTTCAAATCTTTAGCGCAAATAAACTGCAAATTCATTGGCACTCTTCAGCCGACCTTTGCACTTGGTCATGCCATAGATTGGGGCAATATCCAGTTACAGAGCGGTTACATCGCTGAATATAATTTAAATCATTAAAATAATTAAGGGTTTATAATTTCATGTGCGGACGAATTCTTAGTTTGAGGGAGGTATTGGGAATGGTTTTAGGTAATAAGCCACGTTGTAATAATTCTTCAAAGACCAAAACAGGGGCATAAGCATCGGCAGCGGCATAACGAATTTGCTCCGGACTTATGCGCTTTTTGGCCCAATTGGAGGTGCTGACCGATTTAGATTTTGGAAAATTCACACGAAAAAGCAGTGCCATGGCATTTTTTAAACCGACGGGTTGGGTTAAGCCAAAAGAAGCAAAGCACTTGGAGAGTTCCAAGACACTATTCAGTTCGATGCCTTTTTTACGAAATAAATGCGCATCATTTTTTAAGCCAAAACCTACTTTAATTTGATCCCGATTACTCAAGATTGGTCTTAAAAAATCCCAAGTGCATTCGTTCATTTGAAACAACCACGCCTGTTGCGCCGTCGCAAGTTGGATTAAATGTGGACCGGTAGAGACCTCACCTTTACGAAAAGTCGGCTTAGATTCAGAGTCGAAACCGAATAAGGCAGTCGTCTGCAATTCATCGGCCCAGTGTTGGCATTGTTCTGCATTGTGAATGACATGGATCTGCTCTGGCACTAAATTTTGGAACAATGGAAAATTTTTAATCTGTTCTTTTGTTGGCAAAATAGGTGTCGGTAGAGCATCAGTCATTGTGATTTAATTCAAAGGCTTGTTGTTGCAGCCTAGAGCGTTTAGTAGGGAAATGCAAATACCGAGATGCGGCGTTGAGCATGAGCCTTTGACTCACCTGCCTGTCATAGCGCGTTGCTATGACAGTGATGAGAGGACTTAAAGACAGTGACCAATAGGCTTAAAGTCAGTGACGACTTAAAATAGAAAACGCGCAGTAAATAATACATTTACCAAGATCAGTAAGAATAAACCGATAAAGAGAAAGGCGAGAACCACCTCCCATGTTTTGGATGCACGTGGCTCACCATATTGATTGGCATTTGCAGACCCGGGGATGAGCATCAGCGCAATGCACATGACGATATTGAGCAACGGAATCAGCTCTAAGAGTGCAAACCAGCCTGAGAGATTAAAGTCATGCAAACGACGCACTGAAAAAATCATCAAAGGGATCAGCATTAAAACATTTAGGATAAATCCAATCACTTGCGTCATTGGATTTTCAGCGTGAGCTATTAGGGCATTGAGAGTATTGGGCATCATGCTGACAATCAGCAGCATCAGTATGCTTAGCATGAGGCCATAGAAGACATTCCAACCGATAAATGACATGCGATTAAAGCGACCGTCACGGTTCCAGCCAGAGTTAATATTGGGTGAATTATTCATATTAAATGATCTTAAATTATCGTAAAAAGTATTGTTATCATTCATTTTTAGCCGCAAAAAATTGAGCTAAAAACGACATAAAAATGTGAAAAAGTACAGGATTTGATCCTGTACCAAAAAAGCGCGTTGATTATAAAGGTAAAGTACAAAAAAAGCCCACTTGTGTGAGCTTGTTTGAGTAGATGTATTGCTGTTTAGGACGATCTCGGCGGCATCTAATGATTTATCATTATTGTTGTTGAATCGTGGTTTGTTGAGAGCGGATCACATAGTTTTGGTAAGACGGAATCATGATCGCAGCAAGTATCCCGACTATAAACACCACGATATACAAAACAGCCAGCACTGTTTCCCAGCCTTTGGTCGGGCGTGGTTGTCCAAAGCTATTACTACCGCTATTACCCGGTGCAAATAACACATAGAGCGCAAACAATATATTCACTACAGGAACTAAGATCAGCAGTGCAAGCCATCCTGAATGGTCTCGGTCATGTAAACGACGGATTAAGAAAATGACGCTGTAATAAATGACGATGGCATACATGATAAAGAAAATAATCATGAGTGGCGTTGACATAGCACCCTCAGTCAGCGCATTTTGCGCACCGGGTATGAGCAGGCCGACCACAACAGCAATTAGCGTAAAAATAATGCCGAGCAGTAGATTCCATGCAAGATAAGCGCGACGGCTAAAGCGACCACTGGCTTGGGTCGGTGAGTCAGATGTGAAGGTATTCATTATTATTCCTAGGCTTTGGTATTTTTATAAGTAGGCAAATTCTAAAATGAATATGTAGAAAATAAAAGGATGAAAAATAAACAGTACAAAAAAGCCCGCAAGGAGCGGGCTTTTTTGCGGTGAAGGAATTTTAAATATCCCATTCCACAAAGTTTTTCAGCAATTGCAGACCGGCTGTATGACTTTTTTCTGGGTGAAATTGTGTCGCAAACAAGTTTTCCTTGTGAATTGCGGTACAAAATTCCAAACCATAGTCACAGGTAGCAGCGACAATGCTTGAATCTTGCGGCTCTACATAGAAGCTATGTACGAAATAGAAACGTGCATCTTGCTCAATGTTTTTCCACATCGGATGGCTAGGGTCTGCCTGATGCACTTGGTTCCAGCCCATGTGCGGCACTTTTAATCCCTCTATGTCAGGGAAGTGTTTAACCGAACCTTCAAAAATACCCAATGCATCTGCACCGCCATTTTCTTCGGAATGCTGCATTAAAGCTTGCATGCCGACACAGATCGCAAGCACAGGTTTATTAAATGCCGCTTTACGGACCACATCATCAATGCCTGCATCATGCATGCCTTGCATACAGTCACGCATTGCTCCCACACCGGGGAACACAATTTTATCTGCTTGTGCAATCAGCTTAGGATCATTGGTGACATCAACAGTTGCACCCACGTGTTCGAGGGCTTTTGCTGCTGAGTGAAGATTTCCCATGCCATAGTCAAGAAGGGCAATACGGGTCATTACAATGTTCCTTTGGTAGACGCAACAGTATTTTCGGCACGCGGGTCAACTTCACACGCCATACGTAATGCACGGGCAAAGGCTTTAAATACGCTTTCAATTTGGTGGTGGCTGTTTTTACCTTTTAGGTTGTCGATGTGCAGCGTCATTAACGCATGGTTCACAAAACCTTGGAAAAATTCAGAGAAAAGATCCACATCAAAAGTCCCGATGCGCGCGCGAGTGAATGGAATATCCATCCAAAGACCCGGACGGCCAGATAAATCCACCACAACACGACTCAGTGATTCATCGAGCGGCGCATAGAAGTGACCGTAGCGACGTAAGCCTTTTTTATTGCCCAGTGCTTGAGCAAAGGCTTGGCCCAGTGTAATCCCACAGTCTTCTACGGTATGATGATCGTCAATTTCAAGATCGCCATCACAATGAATATCAATATCAAACAGACCATGTCGCTTGATTTGATCAATCATATGATCTAAAAATGGAACACCAGTGTTTAAAGTGCCTTGACCAGTACCATCAAGATTCACACGAACTCGAATTTTGGTTTCGTTGGTGTTTCTTACCACTTCACTGATACGATCTGTCATAGACACGTTCCTCAAATACGTCAAAATGATTGATGTAAAAATATTTTCGCTGTGACGAAAAGTCACCGCATATTAGATTGCTCAGGAGGGTTTATCAATGCCTATTACCGTACATGCCTATACTTCTTTAGAAAATGATGAAGTGCGTAGCCAGCTTGAGCGACTGTATGACACCAGCCCTGAGTTTAGCGACGGTTCCGATGCGATTGAACAACTTGAGCAGAACTTAGCTCAGTATACCTTAGTTTATACTGCAGAATTTAATACAAAATTGATTGGTGCGATTTGGTGTACAGGCCAAGGTGAAAGCAAAACCCTTGAATATATTGTGGTACACCCTGCAAATCGTGGGCGTGGTGTTGCAGAGCGCTTGGTCAGTGAGACCACCCGTATGGAAGAAGAAAAAGGGGTGAAAACTTTTGAACCAGGTTGTGGCGCGATCCACCGCTGTTTGGCACACATTGGAAAAATTACTGCGGCTGAATAACCTGCCCTCCAATAATAAAGCAGCCATTGAGCTGCTTTTTTGTTGGATAAATACAGTTTCGTCACTGTAATTTCAGCTGTGGAAATTTGAAATCACTCAAAAAATAAGCAAATAGTGTGAAATATTGATTTAAAAATAAACATTTGCACAAAAAAGCGCAACGGATGCTTGACGCCATGAGACTGAAATTGTTTAATACGCCCCATCGGCGTGATAGCTCAGTAGGTAGAGCAACGGATTGAAAATCCGTGTGTCCCCAGTTCGATCCTGGGTCTCGCCACCATATTCAAAACTGATTTTTCAGTTTATCAATCCCTGATCCCATCAGGGATTTTTTTTGCCTAAAAAATATGCATACGAAAAATATTTTTATAAATATGATTGACTAATTAACTGAGATGCGGCTTAATACACCGCATCGGCGTGATAGCTCAGTAGGTAGAGCAACGGATTGAAAATCCGTGTGTCCCCAGTTCGATCCTGGGTCTCGCCACCATATTAGAAAAACCTCAAACGATTGTTTGAGGTTTTTTTTCGTCTGCTGTTTTTCAGGTGTTGATATTTCGCACAGTTTAACTGCTACAATCGATGCCAGATGATGGGCCCAATTGCTATAAGAAAATTATTAAAAAATAAGGGTTAAGGTTATGAAAAAAATATTATTTCCTGTTTTGATCGGCATGATTGCCTTGCTGAGCGCATGTGGTGGCGGGGGCGGTAGTAATGTCGATTCTTCCTATTCTAAAACCATTATTCAAAATGGTGTGACCTATGAATGTAAAAGTGAAAATGCAGCAGCGCTTTGTGATAATGGCAATTGTTCTTCTTGTGAATCATCGCTCGATAAAATAATCACAGCATCATGCAGCACCAGTATTTCCGCAGGGCAAACAATTTTTGCCGTGACCAAAACGGGCTGTGTATCCAATATGAAATCGGGCAGCAGAATAACTGCAGCATGTGATAATGGTCTGCTTAAATTAAAAGTTGGATCTAACTTTAGCTTAAATCAGGTGATTAACACGGGTACGACGATGAGCTCTGGTGAATATATTGTCGGCACAGAAGTGCTCCGCTGTAGGCTTTAATCAAATGAACATAGATTCGTGGAGTGACAGTTGAAGCGACTTCAATATCCGATGCTTGGACTGCTTTGTTTTGCACTGGGCTATATTGCGGCATCGTGGAATGACCAACCAAGCTTGACGTCGTCGCCACCTGAACACTCGCTTGTAACTTTGGCGACGAGTAATCCTGTGGCACTCTTGGCTTTAGATCAAGATGCCTCGGATCAACCTCATTCTAAAGATATACAGCAACAACGCAAAAGCCAACATCGTCAGCTACAGAGCATTATTCAGCAGACTTCAGATCAACAATTGGGGCGATATTTACAGCAGGCATTTCCCAATTACAGTTTTGCAGGGATTCAAAATAAGCAACAATTTGCGCAGCAGATGTTAGACGAATTTCTACAAGCCAAAAATGATCCGCATCAGCGATTGGCAGGGCAAGCGTATGTGACAGATCAATCACAGACAGATGTAGATCAAGTTTTACCTCGTGAAATCTATGTCACACAGCCGTTGTATGCACATTTTGATACCATGGGTAAAGTTCCAAACAATATGCAAGTCATGGTGCGTTTGACGCATCGTGATAGCGGTGAAGTGCTGCTCTTTACACCACGCAAAGTTAGTGAGCAACAGCAACAAAACTGGGTGAGTTTCTATCCTATGACTGGATGGAAAACTGGTCATTATGATGTGAAATATTATCAAATGAATGATCAATTAAGCCCGATTGCGCAGACCAGTTTTTATATACAGCATGTGATTGAGTAAATATTTTGAAGCTCAAATTTTATCGCTGAAGCTATGACTTAAGTGCTAGTTCCTACCCCTAAAATTCGATTAAACTGATAAAAAATAACCAATGAATTTCTACAATGAAAGACCTTTTCTCTACAGGGAGTGTGCTGTATCAACAAGCACGTCCAAGTTATTCTGCTGAAGTCGTTGATAGCATTTTGCAGCATGTTGCCGTGCGTGAATTGGCATGGGACTGTGGTGCAGGTTCAGGTCAATTTACCAAAGGTTTGGCGCCCTATTTTCAACAGATTTTAGCGACAGATCTGAGTGCAGAGCAATTGGCACAAGCACCCAATTTAGACAATGTGCGTTATGAGCAAGCCAGCGCCGAACATTGTCCGCTTGCAGACCATTCAGCGGATTTAATTACAGTCGCGCAAGCGATTCATTGGTTTGATTTTACTGCCTTTTATGCAGAAGTACGACGCGTATTAAAACCTCAAGGTCACATCGCCATTGTGGGCTATGGTCTAATTCAATTTGAACACGCGGAATTAAGCCAACTCTTACAGGATCTGTATTTTGTCACGTTAAAAGGCTATTGGGATGCTGAACGTCGTTACATCGACGAAGAATATCGTAGTATTCCGTTTCCATTTCAGGAGTTAGCAGTCCCTCAGCTGTTTTTAAATTACAGGTGGAGTGCACAGCAAATTTTGGACTATTTGCAAACGTGGTCTGGGCTTAAACACTATCAACAGCGGCATCCGACACTTCAGCCGTGTGCAGCTTTGCAGGATTTCTTTAGCCGACATCCGCAGCAAGAGTTTGCTTTGTCATTTCCTGTACTGTTAAGAATCGGGACCGTATAAAAGAGAAAAAGCAGCGGCAATGCAGATAGGTAAAGGATGATATCTCAAGTCTAGAATGAGCAACGTGAGGTTTAAATAAGCTGTGCTCTCTTGCCGTTTGTCGGGGTTAAATCTGGTAAATTGATTAATTGTTGTACAATAATAGCAGTGTAAATTTTTTCAATTTTCTATTTTTAAATCTCTCGGAATGAACATGATGAATCTCCCTAAATCTGTTTCCGTTTTGGTTTTTGTTAGTGCAGCAATGACGGCTATGAGTACATTGGCTGCGGAAAAAGCCACTACAAAAGCTGATGAAACCGAACAACAAGCTATTCAGATGCCTGCTTTAACCATTATGGCAGAGCGTGAAATGCGTGCAGAGACGGGCATTGTTGAGTATCAAGAGCAGGTGGATCGCCGTAAAGCCTTACAGCAACGGGTGATGCAACTTGAGCGTGATACTCAAAACAAAGGTGTCGATGCAACAATCGTGTCAAATATTGATATCTTACCTGCCACAGCAGTGCCAGATATGTCGAATTTATCGCCTTTGATGCAACAGCATGTTTTAAATATTGCCGCAGGTTTGCAGTCTTCTGACCCACGCAATGGTTTATATATTATGTTGCAACCCTTTGGGATTGACCGTAATGCGACCAATGTGCAAATCAGCCGTGATCAAATCAATCTCGGAAACATCGACCGTCAGTTAAATACCAATCCGATTAAGACCCCATAATCGAATACATCTCTACAGTACATTGAAGGCGAAAATTCATGTTTTATCCATGAATTTTCGTTTTGATGGCATGCGCAATTTAAGTCTATTTACATTGATGTTTTCAAATAGCCTTCTTAAAAAGCATGGCTATTTTATCGTCAATCTTCAAACTTTTGGTTAAACTGAATAAAAGGGCATTCGGAGCTCATTATGCCGCGTATCTTTGTTGTCTTGGCCAGTGCTACGGTATTGGTCTTTGGATGGATGTTTTATCAATATTCAGTACAGCAAAAAGAAGCTGTGCAACTCTCGACCTATGAAACGGTTTTGCGTGAAAAAACCGAGCAAATTTTTCAGCAAGCTCAGCACTGGGAAGAGCCGATACAACTCAATGTGACAGATGCACGGCTAACGGGTGATTATAAAATCATGTCGGATTTTATTTTGAGCCAAATGCTGCAGCGTGCAGAAGCGCGGAATCAATATATTCGTGATCTTAAAGCACTGAATTGGGATAAATTTCTCGACATCGATCGCTTATTGCAGGATAAAAAAAACCAGTATCAAGAGACTGAGCAAATGCTGCAGCAGGTGCATGCAGTGGTCGATGCTTATGAGCAAAAAACTACACAGCAAGAGGAAAATGGTTTAGCTCAGGCCAAACAGTTGGCGGTCAAACAGGTGTTTCGTCAGCAAATTGCCCAGAGTTTAAGAGACAGTCGTGATAGTGATGAGTCGCATGCTTTATTTGAGTTAGAAAAGCAAAGCTTGGCGAAGGCTGATGAGCTCTTTGCTGTGCTGAAAGCCAATAAATGGGAAAAGAAAAATAAATTATTTATGTTCTATGAAGATGCGCCTTTAAAGCAGTTTAATCAGCTTTATACAGAGATGTTAGCGCTCAATGCGCAAATGGATGAGATCCGCCAAAAGAACCGTTCAGAGTTGAAACAAAAGCTTTAACTGACTGTCATCACTCTTTCAAATTTGCGCGATAAAGTGGCTTATAGCAGGGTTTTACATCATATTGAGGTCCATGCTCATGCGAGCTATTCAGATTTTTGATGATATTCAGCAGGTCTATATCGAATTTATCGCGAACCGCCAATATCCACGTTTGGAAAGTTTAAACAATTGGGGCAAGAACCGTTTTTTCTTCAGTCAGTATTTTCGCATGATTGAAGATTGGCATCTGACTGAACAAATTGTGATTGAATTTAATCAACAATTTTATAGTTTGGATACAGGGACGGCCCCTGACTTTATGGATCAAGATAAATACATGGCTTGGTTGATGGAACAATTACAAATATTAAAATAAGTCCTTTTCATTCAAATTATTCAGCACAGCTTCAATACATGTTATACAAGTGAAAGCCATCCTTTAGCGGATGGCTTTTTTGTTGCTATCAAGCATCAATTTGGGAGCTGAGTTCCGAACTAGCATGAATAACGCAAAAAACATTGGCTTTAAAAACAGTCTTCAATTGTTTAAATTGCAAATTTAATACAACTATCAACCAATAGTGTGACTTAAATCACTTAAAATACGCCGAAAATTTAAACATAAATTTTTAGCCAGCAGCCCATAACGCATAAGAAGCTGAGCTGTATTGAACTTGCAATCATTCTAACCTTAGACCGATTGGCTTTGAATGAAAGGTTTATCGCCATTTTTAGAGACGATTTTTTTAGCGTATGAAAAAATTAATACTGCTATGGCTTGCCATATGTGCGGTTTCATTGGTGTCGATAGGCTATACCTATGAATTATTCATTAGCCCTGTTTGGGTGGTAAATGCATTCGCTGCCTATGGCATGGTTTTAATGCGAAAGCATTTAAGTCACGATTTACTGATCGTGCTTTATGCTTTTAGTGCGATCTTTGTGGCTTCGCTGATGGTCGATCCTGCCAAAATCTTAGAAGATAAATTTCTCCTGTGTGCGATTTCGGCATTTCAGATTTGGGTATTTATTAAAGCCTATTTAGCGCTGAGCCATTTAAAAAAACGCCGCTTTAAGCGAACCCTAATGTTAGCTGTTCCGAGTATCGTGAGTGCTTTTGCAGGCAGTCTCTTGTTTGTGGCGTGCTTTCAGATGGACAACCAATACTTTGCCTTTGTTGATTATTTTCTAGAGCAATTTGCAACAAGTTTGGCTGTGGTGTGTTTACTGTTTGGTGTTCAGCGCTGGATGAATGTGCCGTGGGTGGATTATGGCTATCTGATCGTGGCACTGGCCGTCCAATATGTGATCTCAAATGATCAGATCTTCTATGCTTGCATGGTCTTGCCTTTATTGATGTGTTACTACGCGATCAAATATGACTTCAAAACCTTTTGCTGGCTGATTGGCTTAATGACGCTGATCTGTGGCTGGTATGGTGCCATGCCATTGGCTGGGGAATATTGGTCGGATGCACAGGTACATATGCTCTCGCGGATCAGTTCTTATCGTTTGGCATTGAGTATTTATTTGATCATTTTTCTGTTTATTTGTGAGCTGTATGCACGAAATAAACGTCTATATTTGGCTTTGCAACGTGTAAGTTTTTGCGATGAGTTGACGGGACTGAAAAATCGCCATGCCTTTAAAGAACAAATATTTATAGAGGGTGCGGTTGATAAAGGCTGTGTCATTTTGCTCGATGTCGATAATTTTAAAAAAATTAATGACCAATATGGACACCAAATGGGGGACAGTGTTTTGGTGCATTTGGCAAAAATCTTAAAAAATTGTAGTCCACGCGCGAGTTTTATTAGTCGTTGGGGCGGTGAAGAATTTTTAATTTTGCTCGAAGGTGCCGATTTGGAGCAGGGTAAAATGTTGTGTGAAACAATTTTGGAACGCTGCGAACATGTGCCGTTTCGAAAAGATCAATTAAGGCTAGATGTCAGCTTTAGTATGGGCTTGGCCGAGTTTCAACAGTTGAGTTTGTCCAATTACTCCACGACTTTACAACATGTCGATGCCTGCCTATATCAGGCGAAATCACAAGGGAAAAATCAGTTTGTTTATCAAAAGATTATTCCGTTGTCAGAAAGCAGTATTGCAGTCTAAATGGGCAAAAAAAAGATGCCGTGAAGGCATCTTTTTTTTGCATTTAATCAACGATTAAGCTGCTTTTTTGAACCAAGAAAAGAAACCTTTTTTCTCAGCTTTTGCTGCTTCAGCTTTTTTCTCTGCACATTTTTTAGCGCAGTCTTTTTTCGCTTCAGCTTTTACTTCTTCAGTTTTAGTTTCAACAGCTTCTTTTGCATCAGTTGCTTTTTCTACAGCTGCATCTTTTGCTTCAACAGTTTTTGCAACGACAGCATCTTTAGTTGCTACAGTTTTTGCTACAGTCGCGTCTTTTGCTGCAACAGTGTTTGCAACAACAGCGTCTTTAGCCGCTACAGTTTTTTCTACAGTTGCATCTTTTGCTGCAACTGCAGTTTCTTTAGTTGCTGCTGCTTTTTCTACAACTGCTTTTTTCATGTCAGCAGTTTTTGCTTTAGTGGTTTCTTTCACTGTTAAAGTTTTAGTTTGAGTCGCTTTTTCTGCAACAGCCACTTGAGTTTTAGCAGCATCTTTAGTTGCTTGAGCAGCAGCTACAGTTGCAGTTTTCGCTTGTGCAGCTTGAGCTTTTACAACTTCAACAGCAGTCGCAGGTTTTTGTTCTACAGCAGTAGTTGCCATAGCAGAAGTTGTAGCAGCAACTAAAGCAACAGCTAAAGTAGTTTTGATCGCGTTCATAGTCATCACTCTATAAAACTTAGTTAAAATAAGGCATTGTAAATTTTATGCCTTATCAACAGCGCTTAGGTTACACGGCACAGAGTGAGGGATTTAATTGTGTGAATATTCCACCAATGTTACAAACGGATAACATGGTGTAACGCAGAAAAACAAACAAAAACAGCGTGCATTGCACAGCATTCGAAATTTTCAATTCAAAGCTGATTTAAAATCACTGTTAAAGCCGTTATTGTGAATATATATTTCTGCCATTGGTATGGCATAAAAATAAAGTCGCATGAGGGATAACATCAGATGCAGCAGCTTATTTGTTATAAACAGCTCCCTGTGTGGACGCAGCAGTCGATTCCACAAGGTTTTAAACAACAGCACAATACCAAAGCAGGCACTTGGGCAAAACTCACCGTACTGCAAGGTGAAGTGAACTTTGCCATGTTAGATGCGTCTGGAAATATCCTTTCCACGCATGTATTTAGCCCAGATCAGCCACCGCCGTTTATCGAACCGCAGGCGTGGCACAAGATTGTGTCTGCGAGTGACGATGTGCAATGTCAGTTGAGTTTTTATTGCTTAGCACAGGACTATTTTTATAAGAAGTATCAGCTCAGTCCAACACATTCAGAAATTTTGGCAGCAACACCATATTTGCAAGGTGGTCGTGCTTTGGATGTCGGCTGTGGGCAGGGGCGTAATTCGCTGTACTTAAGTCAGCTGTCTGAGCAGCGCTTTGAGGTGGATGCATGGGATGTCAATCCACACAGTTTGCACAAGCTGCAAGAGGTGATCGCTGCGGAAGGTATTGAAAATATTCATGTACAGCAGCGTGATTTAAATGCAGACCAAAGCATTACGGGGAAATATGATTTTATTTGCTGTACCGTGGTGATGATGTTTTTAGAGGCCAAGACAGTGAAGCCACTGATTCAGCAGATGCAGCAAGCGACAAGTGTAAATGGCTATAACCTGATAGTTTGCGCTATGGATACACCTGATTTACCTGCGCAGCCTGACTTTCCATTTAGCTTTAAAGCAGGAGAGTTAAGTGCGTTGTATGAAGGCTGGAATATTGTGAAATACAATGAAAATGTCGGTGAGCTGCATCGGGTGGATGCTGAAGGGCAGCGAATTCAACAGCATTTTGCGACGTTGTTGGCGCAGAAAATTTAAGCCAAGAATTGTAGGATGTTGAGTTGAAGAGTTGGGGATCAACTCAACACTTACTTTACTTAAACTGAAAAAAGGGAACCATTTTTGAGTTAGTCAGGGTGTATGTGTACTTAGAAAATTCAACCAATTAAATATGATCATACTCTGATTTAAGGCTGATAAATAAAGCCTAAAGCTTTTAAAGGCAATTGAATGATGTCGATTGTGAGTGTTAAAGGCAATAGTGGTAATTCTGCCAATTTTTCCTGCCCTGACTTTTTGACATAGCCACTTTGGTCTTCGTAATGCTGGATACGGATCTTATATGGATGGCTTAAGGGCTTTAAATCTGCGGCATTCGCAACTTTTGGGTAAACCGTACCTGCAATTTCTAAGTTAAAGAGATGATCTTGCTGTTCTGCCTTTGAACAATCACATGGTGCTACGCCATATTGGTTGAATAATGCCCTTTCCGTAGGACTTAGTGTTCCATTGGGAGGCGCATAATAAAATTTAAAGCTTCCGCTAAATTTAGTGCTGTTCGGGCTCGGAGAATTAAAGTCAAGCTCTCGATGGAGACGAATATATTGTGGATTGAGTTGGCTTATCAGTTGAATAAAATCAGCACCGCCTTTATTGATCAAATAGCTGTATTTATTGCCTGCGACTACGATGCTATCGATTGGTTCATTGGGTATTGCTTTAGCAGGTTTGCCAAATGCGATCACATCATCTTCAAGGATTGTTCTCCATGCATATTTTGTTTCGTATTTTTGAAACAGATCACGGGAGAGTTCACCGATTTGATTATTTGTAACGCAAGCTGTAAGAAAAATAAAAGTGCTTAGGCAGCTCATCTTTATGAGGTAGTGAAGTCGTTTATTTATCATTGTTATGCATATTTAAGTTTTGGTTCAGGCCTTACCATAATTCAAAAATCGCTGAAAATCGAGAATTAACGTTTTAAATTTTAAATATGCTAAGACGTTTTTTAAGGGTTGTTTAGCACGGTTTATTGCTGAAGATTTTTGAACAAAATTTACTTCACAATGGACATTCCCTCTCCTTTTAAGGAGACTTGCGCAGAATACCGCTCAGGGAGAGGATTTATATGAAAAATTTCCCTCATCCTCTTGTGGCGCATGCTGCTCATCCCAGAGGGAGAAGGGGCTTCCAGTATGTATTCATGAGAGTTTAGTTAACAAATAAAAAACCCCGCACTAAGCGGGGTTTCTTTTATCTCAGTATTTAACTAAATATTAAACACGTTCGATAATGGTCGCGATACCTTGACCCAAACCGATACACATCGTTGCAAGACCGATTTGTGTATCTTGCTGTTCCATAACGTTCAGCAAAGTCGTTGTGATACGCGCACCAGAACAACCCAATGGGTGACCAAGCGCGATTGCACCACCGTTCAAGTTCACACGGTCTTGTTGGTCATAAATGCCTAAGCCTTTAAGAACAGACAAGCCTTGTGCAGCGAACGCTTCGTTTAGCTCAAACGTTTGGATGTCTGCGATAGACAAGCCAGCACGTTTAAGTGCTTTTTGAGTTGCTGGTACAGGACCATAACCCATGATCGCAGCATCACAGCCTGCAACTGCCATAGAGCGAATTACAGCACGAGGTTTAAGACCTAAAGCTTGTGCACGTTCAGCAGACATAAGCAACATTGCAGAAGCACCATCAGACAACGCTGAAGAAGTCGCAGCTGTTACTGTACCGCCTTTCGGGTCAAATACAGGACGTAAACCTTTGAATGCTTCAAGGTTTGCATCTGGACGAATCACTTCGTCGATGTCGCAAAGGATTTTGAAGCCATTGGCATCATGGCCTTCAACACCTACGATTTCATTTTTGAAACGACCTTCTTGTGTTGCAGCCCAAGCACGGCGGTGTGATTCAACACCAAACGCATCTTGTTCTTCACGAGAAATACCGTTCATACGACCTAACATTTCAGCCGTTAAGCCCATCATGTTAGACGCTTTTGCATAGTGCTTAGACGCTTCAGGGTTGATGTCGATGCCGTGCATCATGCCAACGTGACCCATGTGCTCTACACCACCAATGATGAAGATATCACCTTGGTTGGTTGCAATTTGCGCAGCCGCTGTGTGGATTGCTTGCATAGAAGAACCACAAAGACGGTTTACGGTTTGACCTGCAACAGTCTTTGGAAGATCAGCCAATAAAGCGATGTTACGACCAATGTTCATACCTTGCTCTAGGGTTTGGTTTACACAGCCCCAGATTACGTCTTCAACTTCATTGGTATCAAACTGGTTACGAGCAACAAGCGCACGTACTAATTCAGCAGATAAGCTGTCAGCACGGACGTTACGGAACATACCATTTTTGGTTTTACCCATTGCTGAACGTACGCCATCAACGATGACAACGTCACGTGGATTTAAAGTAGCCATTCACGTTGCTCCTTAACCGTAGAATTTTTTATTGTTTGCAGCCATGTCACGCAACATTTGTGGCGCTTCATAAGCCTTACCTAAATACGCATATTTGTCGCAAAGCGCTACGTATTCAGCGACACCTGTTTGGTCGATGTAACGGCATGGACCACCACGGAATGGAGGGAAACCTACACCCATGATCATCGCCATATCTGCTTCAGCAGCAGTCGCTACGATGTTGTCTTCTAGGCAACGAACAGTTTCGTTACAGAACGTCAGCATCATACGGTCAATGATTTCTTGAGCGTCAAATTCACGTTTTTCCGCAGTTGCAACAGAAGCCACAAGTTCGTAAGCCACTGGATCAACCACTTTGGCTTTCTTACCTTTACGGTCAAGTTCGTATTTGTAGAAACCAACGTCATTCTTTTGACCAAGACGTTTGTTTTCGTACATGGTTAAAGTTGCGCCTTTGTAGTCTGGCTTCATGCGGTCAGGGAAGCCTTCTGCCATTACTTCCGCACCGTGTACGCCTGTGTCAATACCCACAACGTCGATGAGGTAAGCAGGACCCATTGGCCAGCCGAATTTTTCCATCACTTTATCAACTTGCTGGAAGTCAGCTCCGTCTTTCAGTAGAAGGTCAAATGCACCGAAGTAAGGGAACAATACGCGGTTTACCAAGAAGCCCGGGCAGTCATTGACAACGATTGGTGTTTTACCCATTTTCTGAGCAAGAACTACAGTGGTTGCAATCGCTTCAGCAGACGTCTTTTCACCACGGATCACTTCAACCAATGGCATCATGTGAACTGGGTTAAAGAAGTGCATACCAACAAAGTTTTCAGGACGTTGTAGGTTTTCAGCCAAACGTGTGATTGAAATTGTTGACGTGTTCGAAGCAATGATCGTGTTGTCACGAACATTTTTCTCAGTTTCAGCCAGTACAATACCTTTTACTTTCGGGTTCTCTGTTACTGCTTCAATCACGATGTCCACTTCTTTAAACTCGTCATAGCTTAAAGTCGGACGGATGCGGGCAAGAGTTTCACCCATTTTCGCCGCAGTCATTTTTTTGCGATCAACTTGTTTAGTCAACAATTTGTTCGCTTCAGACATACCTAACGCCAATTGTGGGTTACCAATGTCTTTCATGATGATTGGTGTGCCTTTGCTTGCCGCTTGGTAAGCAATACCACCACCCATGATACCTGCGCCTAGTACAGCAGCTTGGTTGACAGGGTGAGCACCTTTTTCATATTTCTTCGAAGTTTTCTTCACAATTTGGTCGTTAAGGAATAAACCAATTAACGCACCTGCTTGTGGAGTCACAGCCGCTTTAGCAAAACCTTGCGCTTCGATTTTCAATGCTTCATCACGTGGAAGGCTTGCACCTGCTTGTAATGAGTCTAGAAGAAGTTTTGGCGCTGGGTATTGAGCAGGATTTGCTTTTGCAAGAACTGCACCTTTCGCTGTATTGAATGCCATCATTTGTTCAAGCATGTTCAATTTAACAGGATCTAATTTTTCTTGACGTTTTGCTTTCCAGTCTACACGGCCAGCAATTGCTTGTTTCACAAGGTCAATTGCAGCGTCTTGTAGTTTGTCTGCAGCAACAACTGCATCAACAGCACCGTCTTTGAGCGCAGCAGCCGGCTTTTTCGGTGCAGCCATTGCCATCCATTCAACCGCATTGTCGATACCAATCACGCGGCTTAAACGAACCGTACCACCAAAACCAGGGTAGATACCCAGTTTGATTTCTGGAAGGCCAACTTGTGCAGCTTCTGACATCACACGATAGTCACACACTAAGCACATTTCAAAACCGCCGCCCAATGCCATACCATTGATTGCAGCAACTTTAGGAACGTTTAGATCTTCAAACGCATTGAAGATGTCGTGAACAGGCAATGCCCAATCCACAATCGCTTGTTCGCCTTGAGCGAAGTTTTCACCGAATTCAGTGATATCTGCACCCACGATAAATGTAGATTTACCTGAAGTAACGATTAAACCTTTGATGTCACCGTTTGCTTTAACAGCGTCAATTGCAGCTTTAAAATCTTCAATTGTTGCGCGGTTAAATTTGTTGACCGACTCACCTTGTAAGTCAAAGCGGAATTCTGCAATTCCGTCCGAAAGCATTTGGACGGTAATGGCATTGCCAGCGTGGATCATGCCTGATCTCCTTTATTTTGGAGGACTTCTAAGTTGATGTTGTGAAGCGAGTACGCGGTTCCTGCGTACACTTTATGCCTCGCTAATCTTACGATAACTATATCTAAAAAGAACATAACAAGTTGTATCAAGCCGTGACGCTAGGGTCATCAAAATTTCTTTTGGAAATAGCCTTCGGATCTGCCTTTAAACGCTATCGCTCTGATTAAATATGTTGAAGCTTATGTTTCAGTTCACATTTTTTTATAAATGTAAGCTATAGATTGAGATGCGAAAGAAAAAATCAAGAAAAAAGCAAGTGTATTTTTCGGCAGAATGGTCAATTCACTTTTACTATTGTCATCCATCTTTGCTGAGACACAGTGTTCTATGCTGCTTATTTAAGCGTCACTGAGCACTATGCTATACTCGCCGCGTTCTCAAAAGTTAATTTTTTATTAAGCACAATGCTTATTAGCACCAGGTCCTCATATGATTAAGTGGATTATCCTGGCGGTCTTTGTCATTTCTGCGTTTTATATCCAGCAACGCGGTAAAGTCCGTCATTCATTTTATCGTCAGTTTTTTGATCATTCGACATTGCTCGCACCGATCAATTTTCTCATGTACATGTTTTCAAAAGTGCCGAGCCAACCCTATATTGACACGCAGCATTTTAAAGATTTAAAAGTCTTAGATGAAAACTGGGAAATGATTCGTGATGAAGCCAAGGCCTTATATGAAAAAGGGAGCATCAAAGCATCGAGTACTTATGATGACCTTGGATTTAACTCGTTCTTTAAAACAGGTTGGAAACGCTTTTATTTAAAATGGTATGACTCAGCCCATCCTTCGGCTGCTGAACTTTGCCCAAAAACTACGGCCTTGTTAAAAAATCTACCCACTATTAAAGCCGCGATGTTTACTGAGTTGGCGCCTGACAGTCGTTTAGTCCGTCATCGTGATCCCTATGCCGGTTCATTGCGTTATCACTTGGGCTTACTAACGCCGAATAATGACCGTTGTTTTATTGATGTCGATGGTCAGCGGTACTCATGGCGTGACGGCGAGAGTGTGGTGTTTGATGAAACCTATATTCACTATGCTGAAAATAAAACGGATCAGAACCGGATTATTTTCTTTGCAGACGTTGAACGGCCATTAAAGTCAAAGTGGATGGAAGCTTTTAACCATTGGTTTGGTAAAAATGTCATGACTGCTGCGAGTTCACCGAATGAAAGCGGTGATAAAACGGGTGGTTTAAATAAAGTATTTGGCTATGTCTATCAAATTCGTATAAAAGCCAAAGCCTTGAAAAAAACCAATCGTTCACTGTATTACTTTTTAAAGTGGTTCCTAATGTTGGGGCTGTTCTTCCTGATTTTTGTACGCCCATATTTATTTTAAAAGTAGAATAAATATTGAAAAAATGCGCCCTTAGGGGCGTTTTTTTATGCTGACAGTCAGCAAAATATCAGTTATCGTGCAAGCAGAATAAAAATAATTATGCAGAGCAAATCTGCAAAAAGCAGAAATAGTGTTAGCCAGAATAAGCTAGAACCAGAATAAGCTAGAACCAGAATAAGCCAGAAAAAGTGAGCCAATAGACGAGGAATATGATGTTGACGTCCGAACTTAAGCCCATGCAAAACCGTTGAGCTGAAAGAAAAGCGTCATCATCAATGATAGCCAAAACCCAAAGGTGAACGGTTGAAGCTTTGCATGCAGGCATGAAGACCTACTGCATAGAAACCCTGTTTAAACGCCTGAAGGGATTGATTTGGCGGGAAGGGGATCCGATTCATGAAAGCAACCAACCAAACATTGATGCATCAAATGCATATTTCGATGCAAGATATAGAACGACGTAAACAGTTGCTTGGCTTGACTGATTTAGAGCTGGCGGAATTGGCTTCGATTGGTGGGATTGTGGCGCCGATACTCGACAGTATGGTTGATGAATTTTATGAAAATCAGACCTCAATTCCAGAAATTGCCACTTTGATTGGTGATCTTGATACCTTGAAGCGTTTGCAACGCGCGCAGCATCAATATTTATTGGATTTATTTTCCGGGCGCTATGACAGCGCGTATGTGAATAACCGTTTACGGATTGGTTTGGTTCATAAGCGCATTGGTGTAGAGCCGAAGTTGTATCTCTCTGCGGTACATACCCTAAAGACCATGTTGTTTCGCTTAATTCAGCGTACCTTTAATGATACGGAACAATATCAGCGGATTATTAACACGTTGGAAAAGCTCTTTATGTTCGATACTACATTGGTGGTGGAAACCTATGTATGGAGTTTGATTAATGAGGTGAAGATCTCCCGTGAAAAAATGGAACAGTATGCGCATGCGCTAGAGTTTCGTGCACAAGAAATGGAAGAGCTTTCACAGCGCGATCCATTAACAGGACTGTTAAATGTCCGGCATTTATCGACCTTATTGACCAGTATTTTATATACCGCACAGCGTAATCATGAACCTGTGACAGTAGTGTTTATTGATATCAATGATTTTAAAAAGATCAATGATGAACAAGGTCATCCACGTGGAGATCAGGTACTACAAATGGTTGCTGCGGCCATAAAGTCGGTTGCACGTTCGGATGATCATTGCTTCCGTTATGGCGGAGACGAATTTTGTTTGGTCTTGCCCGGATGTAGTGAAAAGCATGTGGAAGGGAGTTTTATCCCGCGTTTATTAGAAGCAGTGGCTGAAATGGAAGCAGGCTTAAGTTTAAGTATTGGGTTGTGTCAAACAGACCATCAGCAAGGCTATGTAGATGCGATGAGCTTAGTACAACAAGCCGATGCTAAAATGTATCAAGAGAAAAAGAATTATAAACGTTTGCAGGAACAACCCATGTCGAAAGAAGCGTGATCTGAGCCTAGAGAATGTCAAAAATGACAATGGATGAATTGCAAAACTTGAGCTAAATGGGTCTTAATCTTCCTGGAAATAATGTGATAAATACGCTTATTTCCTGCAAAAAATAAAGCTGAAATAGCAGATGCATCCTTCAAAATCTTGTATAGAATAAAAGCAGTTGATGGGGGATAAGATGCAAGTTTTTCGTTCAAAAAAAGATTGGTGGGTGGTGGCGTTTATTGTTTGTATGAGCGGTTTACTCATTCAATTATTACTCACCATGCAAGCCAAAGGCACGATGCAGCAATATCCTCTTCATACCGCGGTGTATATTTTAACGGTATTACTGCTGTGGTGGCCAATATTCAATACACGTTATCAAATTTCCGCTACAGAATTAAACATCCGTAGCATGTTTCTACGTTGGCAGATTCCTTTGCAGGATATCCAACGCATCAGTGCAAGTCAGGATTTGTCTGCGGCACCTGCGCTTTCCATTAAACGTTTAAAAATTGAATATCTTCGAGATGGCAAAACCAAATTTGTCATGGTTTCACCGAAAGATCCGCAAGCTTTTGCTAAAGCGATTGGTGTTCCAATCCAATAAATATAAGAATGCTGAATAAAGGTATGTGAGCATGCCTTTTAAAGACCAGTGAATTATTTAATAATAACCAATTGTCCAAGTTGTGCATCTAGGTGTATTTTAGTTTGTTCGGGATGATTCAAAAAATACACCGCCAAAATAGGTTCAAGTTCAACCCGTATTTTTCGTGCTAAATGCCGTGCGCCATACCGAATATCATGATTCTGATAAAAATGTGCTTTGGCTGCATCTGTGAGTTTGATGCTGCGTTTTTGATGCTGTAGGCGTTGATTAAGTTTTTCCAGCTCAATTTCGACCAAACGAGGTAAAGCATCATCTTGAACGGGTTGATATTGTAGTACACGGTCAATACGGTTAATAAATTCAGGGTCGAATTTACGTTGCATAACTTTTTCAATGATGCTGCTGACCGGCACGCGCTTGAGACAAACCTTTTGTATTTTTTCGGGCAAAAAATTTAACTTATCTAGATATTGCTGTGCCGCTTGTGCACCGACATTGCTGGTCATAAAGATCATACAATTACGAAAGTCGATGGTTTTTGTACCTGAGGTTAGGGTTAATTTTCCGCTATCTAGCACATTCATTAAGCCGCGAAGCACTTCGGTTGACGCTTTTTCCAGTTCATCAAAAAGCACGATGCCCGGACGGGTATGACTACCTGCAATGGCAACTTCATCAAATAAACTATGGCCTTCTTTAGAACCGACATAGCCCGGAGGCGCACCAGTAATGGCAGCCGCATAATGTTCCTGTGCGAGCGTGTTCATATCAATACGGCAAAAGGCATCAGGTCGGCCATAAATCACTTCACTGATTAAACGCACAGTTTCGGTTTTACCAACACCTGTCGGTCCAAGCATTAAGGTTACGGAGAGCGGTCGTTCAGGACTGGAAAAATCAGCCTTGACCACATGCAGCATTTTTTCAATTTCGTCTAATGCTGCTTCTTGTCCAATGATCCGTTGCTTTAAGCGTTGCATAACGTCATGCGGTTCAAAATGAAAACGCGGCTTACCCATCAAACGGTTTTTTTCAGCAGTGCTCTGCGTCGAAGTTGTCGGGTGTACGACATGGATGGCGGGATTGGCGTTCGTCATGCATCATGTTCCTAAAGCGGGATGTTTTGAGCATAGCAAATTTAGAATTTTGCATTAATAGCTTTTAGCAATCAGATCATTGCTATGAGCAACAATAAATTTGCGGGATTGCTTGAAAATGCAGGTAAAAGCATCACATCATGTCAAAGAGCAATATCGAAAATGGAACAAGGCAAAAGTGAACGAAAACGCACGCGAACATATTGAAAAAATTCTTGCCAATATGACGACTCTACCCGGTGTTTACCGCATGCTGGGTAAAGACGGTGAGTTGCTGTATGTGGGTAAAGCAAAGAATTTAAAAAATCGTGTGTCGAGTTATTTTGTCAAAACCATTGAGCATCCCAAGACGCAAGCCTTGGTCGCCCGTATTTATGATATTGAAAGTTTGGTGGTGCGTTCTGAAACGGAAGCCTTATTGCTCGAACAAAACCTGATTAAGCTGCATCGTCCACCGTATAACATCATGCTGCGTGATGATAAGTCTTATGTTTATATCTTTATTTCAGCCGATAAACCCTATCCACGAATTGCCGCAGGGCGAGGCAAAGCGAAGCATCAGGCCGGTAAGTTTTTCGGGCCTTATCCGAGTGCTTATAACGCGCGTGACACTTTGGTGGTGCTGCAAAAACTGTTTAATGTGCGTCAGTGTGAAAATAGCTATTTTTCGCAGCGCAAACGACCATGCTTGCAATACCAAATTAAACGCTGTTCCGCGCCTTGTGTGGGTTTGATCTCACCCGAAGATTACAAAGAAGATGTCAATAACTCGATTCGGTTTTTACAAGGCGACACTAAAGAGCTTAATCAAGAGCTGATTGGGAAAATGGAAGCTGCTGCCGAAGCTTTGGAGTTTGAAAAGGCGGTGTTTTATCGTGATCGTATGGCGCTGCTGCGTGATGTGCAAACTCAGCAAGCGATTTATAAAGTCAAAGGTGAGGCTGATATCATTGCCATTGCTTATCAAGCCGGTGTGACCTGTGTGCAAATCATGCATGTGCGCAATGGCAAAATGCTCGGCGGAAAGAGTTATTTCCCTGATATGCAGGGTGATGATCTAGGTCAAATGCTCTCAGATTTTATTGCCAATTTTTACTTTCAGGTGGCAGACGAAATCCCTGCGGAACTCATCATTAATGTCGATATTCCAGATCGCAAAGACATGGAAGATGCGTTGTACCAGCACTTTGAAAAGCGGATTCAAATCAAACATAAAGTGCGTGAAACCCGTGCAGAGTGGCAAGAATTGGCACAGATGAATGTACAACATGCGATTAAAGGTAAATTGGCTGACCATTTTGAATTGAATGAGCGCTTTCATCAGTTAGAGCAAGTCGTTGGGCGGCCGATTGACAGTATTGAGTGTTTTGATATTTCTCATACCATGGGTGAAGCAACCATCGCGTCTTGTGTGGTCTTTGATGCGGGCGGCGCAAGAAAGCGCGACTATCGCCAATTTTCCATCAATGACATTACCGAAGGCGATGACTATGCTGCCATGCGTCAAGCGCTGACCCGTCGCTATAAAAAGCACATGTTGCCCGATTTGTTGTTAATCGACGGGGGTAAAGGTCAATTACACATGGCGATGGAAGTCATGCAGGAGCTCGAGCTCGATGCGTTTATGGTCGGGGTGTCCAAAGGTGAGGGGCGTAAACCGGGTCTGGAAACCTTGCACTTTACCGATGGTGAAAAAATTCAATTGCCCGAAGACCATAAAGCCCTGCATTTGATTCAACAGGTTCGTGATGAAGCCCACCGATTTGCCATTACAAAACATCGAGCGAAAAGAGATAAAAAGCGCGGCTCATCGGTACTTGAGGTGATTCCGGGCTTAGGGCCAAAACGTCGTCGGGATCTTCTGACCCATTTTGGTGGCATTCAAGGGGTGTTAAAAGCTTCTGAAAATGATTTAAAACTGGTTCCTGGCTTAGGCGATGTGATGGCGCGCACCATTTATAAAATCCTGCATGAATAGAACGAACTAAGCCCAATCGATGACGGGTCAATCCTGAATTTGCCAAAATGCTCATTGACGCATGAGTCACTGATCATTCACATCATTTGATTTTTATACAATGATATAAAAATCAAAAATATGATCAGGGATGATGATGTCACTCGCACAGTTGTATCAACATATTGAACACAATGAATGGGTTGAGATTCCAGAAGGATGGTTGCAAGGACGAACGATCTATGGCGGCTTAGTGGCAGGCATGATGATGCACAAAGCCGTTGCTACCATTGCCGATCCGCAGCGACGTTTACTCAGTTGTAATGTGACCTTTGTTGGGCCAGTACAATTGGCGCCCGTGCGTTTAAGTGCGGAAATTTTAAGACAGGGCAAATCCGTCACCACCATCGAAGTTCGAATTTGGCAAGATGATGCCGTACAAAGCATTTTATTGGCGAGCTTTGGTGTTCCACGTGAATCAACTATTGCCGTCAATCAGGAGCGTCAAGCACCCAATTTTCCTGAAGTGAGCAGCTTAAAGATTGCCGAACATCATCCACTTGCACCACAGTGCTTTCAGCAAATGGATTTGGCCTGGGTAGATGGGCAGTATCCGTGTACAGCAAGCAAAAAGCCTGACTTTAGTGGTTGGATGCGTTTTAATCCAGAACGCCATGATAACCGTAAGATGACCGTCGCTGATTTACTGGTCTCGATGGATATGTGGCCGCCCGGCGTGCTGCCTATGTACAAAACCATGGCACCTGCGAGTTCTTTAACGTGGACGTTGACCTATGTGCATCCCTTGCAATCAAGCTTGCATAATTGGTTTAAATATAAAGTATTTACCGACTATGCAGCGGATGGCTACGCCACGGAATATGCTCATTTATGGGATGAAAATAACCAGTTGATAGCGATTGCGCGACAGACTGTTACGGTGTTTGCCTAGTGACACTGAGGGGCATTTCGTATAAAGTGAGTGCAACTAACGATGGATAAATCCTCAAATTATTTTGCATTTTCATCGTGCATGAGGGGAAAACTGGGGTGTCTATGACAACAGGTCGAATCCTGAATATTCCTAATATTTTAACATTGGCACGAATTGCTTTAATTCCTGTGTTTTTGTTGGTGGCGTACTGGCCACCTGCAATGGGCGTGGGTGAGCATGCTGCAAGCATGTCACGTCATATATTGCTGACCGCTATTTTTGTGATCGCAGCTGTCACTGACTGGTTTGATGGCTACCTTGCGAGAAGTTTAAATCAGACTTCAGCATTTGGACGTTTTCTCGATCCTGTAGCAGATAAGCTGATGGTCGCAACTGCGTTGATCGTCTTGGTGCAATGGCAACCGACCATTTCGATGGCCTTTGCAGCGATTGTGATTATTTCACGTGAAATTACAGTGTCTGCGCTACGTGAATGGATGGCTGAATTAGGCGCACGTACCAGTGTTGCGGTTTCAACCGTTGGTAAATATAAAACAGCATTTCAGATGATTGCGATCTCAGTATTTTTGCTGAATTGGCAACCCCTTGAAATGTTGGCGTATGGATTGCTCTATACAGCAGTGGTTTTAACTTTATGGTCGATGTTTATATATTTGAAAGCCGCATGGCCGTATTTAAAACAGCCTTGATGAAAAAGTAAGTTATGAAAAGCTCCGTTATCGGGGCTTTTTTATTGCCTAGCTTTTAGAAAAAATTGAGGGTTTGTCTAGTTTGAACAACGCTTCATTTGAATAGAGCTTGAAGTTAAATGTGAGACGTTAGCGCAAATTTTGGATAAAAAAATTCCCAGATTTTGGGGGAAATCTGGGAAGGAAAATCGGGGTTACTTATCGCTATTATGGAAGATGTTTCCATCTCCTTGATTGCTAGTATAGGAAAGCAGACTTAGAAATACATGGAGTTTCTTGTAGTGTAATGTTGTGTTTTATTGAGAAATGTATCACAAATTTACATTAAGAATTTTTGATACAAATTGGTCGATAACTTTGGTAGGTTTTGTTTGGATTTAAACGATAAAAATCGATATATGTAATGGAAAAAATACAATTAACATTATTTAAATAATAAATTCATTTATTTAAGTTTAAATAAAATTGATCAATGGATAAAAGATATTCCAGCAATGATGAAGATCATTTCCCAATGAAAGCTTACACAGACGTCATCTTTGTTTTGTGAAAATAACAGTGCTTCTAAATTTATAAAAGGAGCCCCTTTGGACTCTTTTATGACATTTGAAACTACGCGCTTCGCTTGTCTTGAATCATTTGTAGAGTAGTAAAAAAGAATCCCCAAACTTGGAGATTCTTTTCAATTAAAGCCCACGCGCAGCATAGCTGCTTGTCTTGCGGCGTGGCGGAGTATAAAAAAAGGAGCCCCTTTGGACTCCTTCATGACATTTGAAACTACGCGCTTCGCTTGTCTTGCGTAAAACTTAAAGCAATGCTTTAAGTTTTACTCAGGCTTTAGGCCTTCGGCTTTTTCTAAAGATTCATCATTGCTGAAGAATTTTTCACGTTGCTCTTCAAGGAACTTTTTCGCGTCAGCTTCAAACACGTTTAAACGTTTTTCATTGATCAACGTGGTTTGGTGTTTTAGCCATTCTTGCCAAGCTTGTTTAGATATCGTATCAAACAATTCTTGTCCCTTTGCACCCGGGAATGGTGCAAAGTCTAAACCTTCCATTTCAGCCTGATATTTACGGCAAAAAACTTGTCGAGACATATCAATACTCCATTTAACTTGAAAAAGTTATGCGTAAAGTTTTTCTAAACGTGCGTGCGCGCGTTCAATTGCTGCTTCAACTTGAGCAGGTGCAGTACCACCAATGTGGTTACGTGCATTGACAGATGCTTCGAGTGTTAAAGCTTTTTTGAAGACATCGGCCTGAATCAAGTCAGAGAACTGTTGAAGTTGCTCAAGGGTTAATTCTGAAAGATCTTTGCCTTCTTGAACACCGAGAGCAACTGCTTTACCCACAATCTCATGTGCATCACGGAATGCCACGCCATTTTTAACTAGGTAGTCGGCAAGGTCAGTTGCAGTTGAGAAGCCACGCAGCGCTGCTTCACGCATGATGTCAATGTTTGGCACTAGTGCAGGGATCATGTCGGCAAATGCCATGAGTGAGCCACGAACAGTATCGATTGCATCGAATAGTGGTTCTTTATCTTCTTGGTTGTCTTTGTTGTATGCCAATGGTTGACCTTTCATCAGGGTCAATAGGCTCATCAAGTCACCATATACACGGCCAGTTTTACCACGGATCAACTCAGGAACGTCTGGGTTTTTCTTTTGCGGCATGATTGAAGAGCCAGTGCAGAAACGGTCAGGAATGTTCACAAATTTGAACTGAGCCGATGTCCAAAGAATCATTTCTTCTGACATACGTGATAAATGCATCATGATGAGTGATGCTGCAGCATTGAATTCAATACCAAAATCACGGTCAGATACAGCGTCTAAAGAGTTTTCAGCTACAGCTTCGAAACCTAGTAGTTCTGCAGTGAATGCACGGTCGATTGGGTAGGTTGTTCCAGCAAGTGCAGCAGAACCTAAAGGCATACGGTTGGTCCGTTTACGGCAGTCAATTAAACGCTCTGAGTCACGTACTAACATTTCAAACCATGCCATTAAATGGTGACCAAAAGTCACTGGCTGTGCAGTTTGTAAATGCGTGAAGCCCGGCATGATGGTATTGGTATTTTTCGCCGCTAAGCCTAGGATGCCTTTTTGTAATTTTTTCAATAATTCTAAAATCGCATCGATTTCGTCGCGAACATACAGACGGATATCGGTTGCAACTTGGTCATTACGACTACGACCGGTGTGTAGTTTTTTACCTGTAATACCGATACGTTGAGTCAAGCGTGACTCAATATTCATGTGCACATCTTCTAGGTCAATGCGCCATTCGAAGTTACCCGCTTCAATTTCTGCTTTAATAGTGTTTAAGCCATTAATAATATCGTCACGCTCTTGTTCAGTTAGAACGCCAACTTTTGCAAGCATGGTTGCATGTGCAATTGAACCTGCAATATCTTGTTTATAAAAGCGTTGGTCAAACTGTACAGATGCTGTAAATTCAGCAACAAAAGCGTCAGTAGCTTCGGAAAAACGACCGCCCCACATGCCTGAAGTTTGGGCTTGTGACGGATTTGAGGAATTAGAAGATGTGGTCATGTCGGCTCAATAAGATAAAAAGCATAGAACTGAACAAGAGTATAGCAAATTCGAACCCAGTTGCCGAAGGGCAAGTTGATCAAACTTTTAGACAAGGTTTGGGCCTATGACAATTTCTGTATTTTCAAGAAAAATGGGCCGTTGGCATTATTTGTGGGAGCTTTTTCTTGCGGGCAATATTGTGGCGTTGGTCTTGGCTTTGGCACAAGCTCAATCGTGGCAAGCCTTAAGTGTTTACAGTGTCATGCAGCATGTGTTGTTTATTAACTGGATATTATTGGCATTTGCAGCATTTTCAGAGCTTTTGCAGAGCAAGACGCGTGGTTTAAGCATGAAAATGCTCATGTTTAGCGGGTTTGTTTTATTGCAAGCTTTGGTGTTATTCACCATCTTAATTTTAAATGTTTTGATCTATTTGGGTGAAAATTTCAGTTTAGCTGGTTTGAGTGCAGATGTTTTAACTGCTGGTGTGGTTTTAAATCTGAGCTATGGGGTATTACTTGGGGCATTTTGTTTTCGATATTTATATTTAAGAGAACAGTGGGGTCGACAACATCATAGTGAATTAAACTCACGCATTCAGGCTATGCAAGCTCGGATTCATCCACATTTTTTATTTAATAGCTTAAACAATGTGATTAGCTTGATTGCGATTGACCCAGATAAAGCGGAGCAAATGCTACTGAATTTATCTCGATTGTTCCGTGCAAGTTTTCAAGAATTGAAGTTGGTAAGTCTCAAAGATGAGATCGATCTGTGTCAGCGTTATTTGGCTATTGAACAAATGCGTTTAGGTGATCGGCTTAAGGTGGAGTGGAAACTAGAAGGTATTGAACAATACGCTCAAGTACAAATTCCACTATTAACTTTACAACCTTTATTAGAAAATAGTATTTTTCATGGAGTTGAAAAGATTTTGACAAAGAGTACGATAAATATATTGATTGAAATATTACAAAATCAAATTAATATCGTTATTACAAATCCCTATACACAGGATACAATTAAATTACGTCAGGGGAATGGTATTGCCATCGAAAACGTGAAACAGAGACTTGAGGCATATTATGGTCAGCATGTCACTTTTCAAACCTACGCAGGCGAGGGAATGTATACGACTGTGGTGCAATATCAATATAAATAGAAATCTCAGTTGACCAATAAAAATAAATGACGTTAACGAGATAAGGAGGAGAAATGGACATCCTAATCTGTGATGATGAGCCTCTAGCAGTAGAGCGATTGTCACGTTTGGTCACTCAACTTGGACATCAAGTGGTTGCGAAAGCTTCACATGGTCAACAAGCGATTGACTTGGCTCAAAGCCTCGAGCCTGATGTCATCTTACTAGATATACAAATGCCTGAAATGGATGGGTTGACTTGCGCGAAATTGTTGCGTGAATTAGACCCCATGCCCGCTATTATTTTTTGCACTGCATATGATCATCATGCACTTGATGCATTTAAATCGAATGCAGAGGGATATTTACTAAAACCGGTTATGCAACAGGAATTGCAGCAGGTTTTAGATCATTTAACTAAATTAACCCAAGCTCAATTGAGCACGATAAAACAAAAAGAAAATATGGACGAAATTAAAATCAGCCGCCATCAAATCGCGGCAAAGACCTATCGTGGTGTAGAGTTGGTACCTGTGGAAAATATTTACTATTTTCTTGCAGATCAGAAATATGTCACTGTTCGGCACAAAAATGGCAGCGTACTCATTGATGAAACGTTGAAGGATTTAGAGCATGAATTTGGTGATCGCTTTATACGTATTCATCGAAATGCCTTGGTGTCTGTGAGCTTTTTAGAAGGTTTAGAAGTCGTAAGCTCGGGGCAGTATCAGGTGCGTTGTCGAGATTTAGAAGAGCGTTTGGCGGTCAGCCGTCGACATTTACCGAATTTACGTGAGCGAATACAAAAATTATAGGGCAAGTGTCAAAGCACATTGCGAATTAAGCTTGCATTTTCAACTGAGCAAGTTAAGTTTAGAATAATAGCCCTATAGACTGTATTTTAAAATTTATGAATATCCTTAAGATCGCAACTCGACAAAGCCCGCTTGCACTTTGGCAGGCGGAACATATTCGTGCACGCTTAGAAGCACTTCATGCAAATTTGAAAGTTGAGTTGGTGACCTTTGTGACCCAAGGTGACAAGATTCTAGATACCCCTTTAGCCAAAATTGGGGGGAAAGGATTATTTGTAAAAGAATTAGAAGCGGCGTTGTTGGATGGTCGTGCAGACTTGGCAGTTCATTCGATGAAAGATGTGCCAATGGCTTTGCCTGAAGGTTTAAGCTTGGCCGTGATTTGTGAGCGTGAAGACCCATTAGATGCTTTCGTTTCAAATACTTATAACAGTTTTGATGATTTACCCCAGGGTGCGAAGGTTGGAACGTCGAGCTTGCGCCGCAAATGCCAAATTTTAAAACAACGTCCAGACCTTGAAATTATTGATCTGCGTGGCAATGTGGGTACGCGTTTATCTAAACTCGATGCGGGTAACTATGATGCGATTATTTTGGCGAGTGCAGGGCTGAAGCGTTTGGGCTTAGCAGAGCGTATTCGTCATACTCTTGAGCCTGTTGTGAGTTTACCTGCAGTTGGACAAGGTGCATTGGGCCTAGAATGTCGTAGCCAAGATCAAGCTGTATTGGATTTAATTTTGCCCTTAATGCATGCAGAGTCCAATTCTTGTGTACGTGCAGAACGTGCTTTTAATGCATATCTAGAAGGTGGCTGCCAAGTACCGATTGCAGGTTATGCAACCTTAGAAAATGGTCAGATTCATTTGGAAGGTCGAGTCGGTAGTGTTGACGGTCAAACCTTGTTGAAAGCACAGCAAGTAGGTCTTCCCGAACAGGCTGAACAGCTCGGTGTCAAATTGGCCCAAGACTTGTTAGCCCAAGGTGCCGGTGAAATTTTAAAGGCACTGTATTAATACATGCTTTTTATCAATACACGTCCGACAGATCGTGCAGCGCAGCTTAGCTTGACGCTGCGCTCTGCGGGTGTTGCTGTGGCTGAGCTTCCATTACTTGAGCTCAAGCCGCGGGCATGGTCAGAAGCATTGGCAGCGTGCTACGCCCAGTTGAGTGCTGCGGATGTATTGGTTGTGGTGAGCCCCTCTGCGGTCACCTTTGGTATACAAGGTCTGCGTAAGGCAGGCATTTCACTTGAACAGCTCGAACATACTCAATGGATTGCAGTCGGTGACGCAACCGCAGCAAAGCTGGCTGATTATGGCATTCACAGTGTTGTGCCGCAGGTGGAAACCTCAGAGGGAATGCTCACCTTAAGCCATTTAGAACAATTAGAGGCCGGGGCTTGTGTAGCGTTTTGGCGCGGTGAAGGTGGTCGTCAATTTATGATGCAGCAGTTGCTAGCACGTGGCATTCAGATTCTCAATTTTGTGCTATACGAACGGCATCTACCGGAAGAGACCACTCAAAAAGTAAAAACACTCATTTCTGAACATCAGTTGTCATCTCCGTATTGTATGTTGATCACCAGTGAGGCCAGTTGGCTCAATTGGCTTGACTTGATTCAGTCGCATTTATCAGTGCTGAGTCATGCACATTTTTTAGTTTTAGGTGTAAGGTTGTTCGAGCTACTTGAGCAAAGTCGTATAACACTGAACAAAGATTTTAAAATTATTCAACTCGAAGATTTAAACGCGACACACATATTGCAGCATGTGCAAGTCGTGCAGGGAAATACATGAAGAAGTTGTTTGTCGTTGTGGTCATTGTCGCCGTACTTTGGTTGGCTAAACTCAGTTTTGACTTGTTTCAGGTCAATGCTCAACAAACCGAACTGATGCAACAACAAACTTTATTGCAACAGCGCAATGCAGGTTTGAATGATCAGGTCGTGGCTTTGAAACGCCAGTTGAATGGCACAACGACCGAGATGTCGGCTGCAACGACATCGAATGCTTCGATTGCTGCTGAGGCGACCCATAGTATTGAGCCAATGATGGTTGTGGGCCAGCAACTTGATTTGGTTGAATTTGCCATGCAGCAACAACAATTTGCTGTCGCTTTGGAAAAATTAAACCAATTAGACCAACAATTAGATCAGTTGAGCTTGGCACCTGCACTGCGCATGAGTTTGCATCAGGTGATTCAAAAAGACCGTGAAACCTTAAAGCAATATGTGACAGAGCGTCAGTTGCAGTCTGATAAAGTGAAAAATACCCTGCAATCGATCGATCAATTGTTAGAAAAAGAAATATTAAAGCCCTATAGTTCAAAAGAGCAGCAAAAAGGTCTTTCTTTTTGGCAAAAATGGATTCAAGTCGAATCAGTCGAACAACCGAGTCCCGTATTAATGCAGCGTAGCTTGGTATTAAAAGAAATGCAGTTACGTTTAATTTTGGCTCAGCAGGTTTTAAATCAAGGACAATATCCTCAATTTCAACAAGAAATCACTGAAATTATGCAAATTATGCAGCAATTGCCAGATGCTTCATTAAAACCGATACGCCAACGTCTAGAACAATTAAAGGACATTCCGGTTATTTCTGTACCGCTATTAAATACTCGGGCACTCATAGGATAATCGACTATGAAACATATTTTATTGGCCTATTTATTTATTAGCTTATTGGTTGTTGCCATTATTAGTTTGCTGAGTTTTGGACATGGTGCAGGCTATGTCTATTTATACTGGCGTGAATGGCAAGTTCAATCCAATATTTGGTTTTTAGCATTATTGCTGGCACTACTGAGTTTGTTCGTGCAAATGCTTTGGTATACGGTTAAACGCTATTTAAGTCGAGAGCAGCGTAAATCTGAAACAGTCTTTAGTTTTAATAAACTGCATCCCTATGAACAATTGGCTGTCATTTGGCTTTTAAATGCTGCGCAAGATCAAAAAAACTTTATTCAGCAAGCTTTTACTGAGTCTGGATTATTAAAAGGGGTGATTGATGCGCGTTTATGTTGGATTCAGCAACAATATGAAACAGCATTAAATGCATTAACTCAGACCAACCCAATGGCTTTTGAACTCGCAGAATTGCAACGGATTGAAATTTATTTATCCCAACAAGAGGGTGAAAAGGCTTTAACCCATCTTGAATTTTTGAATCAACATGAATTATCGCCATGGTTGCAAAAAGTCAGCACTGCCTATGAGCAGCGTTTAACCACGCTATGGGGCATGTTTGCGTTGCAGTTTCCTTGGTTGTATTTGCGTTCGACACGTTATGGACATTTAGATGAGCTGACAAAACAAGCTTGGTTGGAGCAATTATTATCTGCATTTGATCAAGCTGATGTCGATGACTTACAGCATTTAAAGCAGCGTTATTTGGATTTGCAAGATCAAATAACAGAGCGTAAATATGCGGTCAAAGTGCTTTGGTTAAAAGTCTTGTCTCGTGTGCCAGAGATGAGTCAGGAACATGAGCAATTGGCTATTCATTTACTGGAACAGCAATTTAACAAAGAAGTGTTCTTTTTGTGGTTCCAGCAAAAAATGCTGAAGCAAAACCCTGACTATGTGGCTGTAGAACAGCAGATTCAACGTTGGGAAGAAAAGTATCCTGCGCTGCCTGTTTTTAGTTTTGCAAAATGGAATATTTACCAAGCGACAGCACGTCAAGCTGAAGCAGATGCATTGTTAGAATTATATCCAAATGATGTATTAATGAGTTATTTACGCATCAAGTCAGCCTTAAATCAGCAGGATGACTTGATCAAACAATTAAATTTAATATTTGAAAATAATGCTAATTTTATGGAAATTCGAATATAAGGACATTATATGCAAGAAGATTTAGCTCAATATTCATTGGTTCATACTCAACACGTCGCTTGGGGGGATATGGATGCTTTTGGGCATGTAAATAACGTGAATTATTATCGTTATATGGAAAGTGCGCGGATTGGTTATTTAGACCAGTTGGATATATTTAATCAGTCTGTGGTTACGGTTGTTGCTTCAAGCCAGTGTAAATATTTAAGCCCAGTGGTTTATCCTGATATTTTAAAAGTGGCAACGCGCGTTGAAGAATTAAGGAATAGTGCATTTCGTATGAGTTATATATTATGGAGTGAAAAGCAACAAAAAATCGTTGCAACAGGCGATGCAGTTATTGTGTGCGTGGATAAAACTACCCTACAAAAAACTTCAATTCCAGAAAGTATAAAGACCCAAATAAAAGCTTTAGAGATTTCAGTGGGAAATAATATTTAAATACAATTTAACTTTATATATTTTAAGGAGTCGTGTTAAAATATTGTAGTAAAATGAAAATTATTTATTGAATAAAAATTTTATTATAATATTATGAGCGAGTTTTCATAAGCATTATTAAAATGAAATTTCGGAGTTAAAGATTATGCCTGATATTAGTAATTTATCAGTTGAAGAGTTAAAGAAGCTTCAAGTAGAAGCTGAAGCACTGATTGCATCTAAAAAAGATCAAGCGATTGAAGATGCGTACAACCGTATTGTTGAAATTGCAGAAAATTTAGATTTAAGCGTTGAACAAATCCTTGAATTTGGTTCAAGCAAACGTAAAAAATCAACTCGTAAAGCTGTTGAGCCACGTTACCGTAGCAAAACTAATGCAGATGACACTTGGACTGGTCGTGGTAAACAACCGCGTTGGTTAGTGGCTGAGCTAGAAAAAGGCGCGAAACTAGAAGACTTCTTAATTTAAGAATAATTCATGAAATCGTCATATCCTGAGTTCAGGATAATTAAACCAGGCAAATGCCTGGTTTTTTTATCTCTTTGAATTGGCTATGCAGAAAAAGTATGCATAATGTGTCTATAAAGAAAAATGTTTAAATGATGGAAAAAAATTGATGGATCGGTTGTGGTGGGATGATCAATAAAACTAATAATATTCGGTGGCTCATTTTTGCTGCGATCAGTTTTTTAATTTTCGTTATGCTGCAAGTGCCAGCAGCGTGGCTCATTACAAAGTTTTATAAAAATAACCAAATGCTACATAACGTCAGTGGCAATATTTGGCATGGGCAAGCAGATTGGACACGAGGAAATTTGAAAGGCTCGTTAAACTGGAACACACGCCCGTGGGATTTGATTTTATTACGCTTGGGTGCAAATGTTGAAATTCATAGTGGCAATACCAAACTGCAAGGTGTGATGGGGTATGGTTTTGGCAAAAGTATTAGCATCAAAAACTTAGAGGGTCAAATTGCTCCTGAAACCTTAAAAAGTTTTGCCGATTGGCAATGGCCAACGAATGCCATTCAATTAAAAGATGTGCAGTTTAAATATAAGCCACAACAGGGATTTAGTCAGTCATCAGGTGAGATGCAGTGGGCAGGCGGGGATTTATCCTTTAGCTTTGCACAGCGTCAAGAGTCAATGAATGTGCCTGCCATGTTGGCCCAATTAAAAGATGATAATGGCAAATTGTCGATTGATGTTCGAGATCAACGCGAACAAAAGATGATGAATTTATCACTTGAGCCAGACCTCATGTTGGATGTGCAATTAACCCAGCGCTTTTTGATGAATGTTGCTTCCTATGAAGGTAAGGCAGGATTAGATACGTATGTGATTAGTTCGCGTCAACCTCTATTGAGTGGGGTGAACTGATGGCTGACTATTTCGAAAAAATCCGCGAGATCAATTGGAAGCAAACAGATCGACTTGCACCTGTGGTCTTGGCTTTAATAATTTTGTACCTGTGCTGGAAGTTAGCCGCTTTATTTTGGTTATTGATTGCACCGCCACAAGCCATGCAGTTAGACCGAGTTGAATTGGGTTCACAGCAAACGCAAGTTCCTAATATTAGCTCTTTTGCCTTGTTTCAGGAAAACCGCAGTTCAGCAGCTGACGCGCAGTTAAATATGGTGTTACAAGGTGTGGTGGTTGGACAGCCAAGTCGCCACTCGTCGGCAGTGATTAAGGTCAATGAGAGTTCAGATCGCTACTTGGTTGGAGAAACCATTCAAGGTTCATCATACAAACTGGCTGAAGTGTACTGGGATAAGGTGATTTTAACGCAGGGCAATGGTGCACGGCGTGAATTAGCGTTCCAAGGCATTGAAAACGGATTAGATCAACCGATTGTCCCTACAGCCAATGCAACATCAGGCGGATCTTTGCAGAATAACAGCATGCAAAATGCAGCTAATCCTGCAAATTCAGGGCAAGGCACGACGCAGTCCGCGATTGGTCAGGCCGTACAACGCATGACAGAAAATCGTGAGCAATATCTGCAGGAAATGGGGGTGAATCCATCAGGTAATGGTGGGTTTGAGATTTCAAATCGAACACCTGCTGCCTTGAGAAATAAATTGGGTTTGCAACCGGGTGACCGCATCATGTCTTTAAATGGGCAGGCAGTCGGTGCAGGACAATCTGAGGCGCAATTATTAGAACAAGCCCGCCGTGAAGGGCAGGTAAAACTTGAAGTCAAACGTGGTGATCAAGTGATGACCATACAACAGGATTTTTAGTGATGTTTCATCACTTTATAGGGTTAGGAAACACAGGCGTATATGGCTTTATTTAATATTAACCGTTCAACTTTAGCTGCCTATGCCATGGTGCCCTTGGTTGCTATGGTCAGCACAGCAAGTTATGCACAAACATGGAAAATCAATTTACGTGATGCAGATCTTACGGCATTCATTAATGAAGTCGCAGATATCACGGGGAAAAATTTTGCAGTTGACCCACGGGTACGAGGAAATGTAACGGTTATTTCCAATAAGCCTTTAAATAAAAATGAAGTCTATGACCTGTTTCTCGGTGTATTGAATGTCAATGGCGTGGTGGCGATTCCATCGGGCAACACCATTAAACTGGTTCCAGACAGTAATGTAAAAAGCTCGGGCATTCCTTATGATGCGCGCCACCGTGCGTCTGGAGACCAAATTGTCACCCGAGTAATTTGGCTTGATAACACCAATGCCAACGACTTAATTCCAGCCCTACGTCCACTGATGCCGCAATTTGCACATTTGTCAGCAGTGGCGGGGACCAATGCGCTGATCGTCTCAGACCGTGCTAGTAATATTTACCAGCTCGAAACGATTATTCGTAATTTAGATGGAACGGGTCAAAATGATATCGAAGCCGTGACGCTGCAATCGAGTCAGGCCGAAGAAATGATTGGGCTGTTAGAGTCGATGAGTTCGACCGGCGCATCAAAAGACCCGAAAGGTTCACGAATTCGTATTATTGCGGACAATCGAACCAATCGTATTATCATTAAAGGTGATACAGCGACACGTAAGCGTATTCGTAAGATTATTGAGACCTTAGATGTGCCTGCTGCAGATCGATTGGGTGGATTGAAAGTTTTTCGTCTAAAGTATGCAAGTGCCAAAAACTTGTCAGAAATCTTACAAGGCTTGGTCACAGGGCAGGCCGTTTCGAGTACAAATTCATCGAATAGCTCAAATAGCAGCACGATGAACAGTTTAATGAATGATAGTAACAGTTCGAATTCACAGTCATTCAGTTCACAAAATAACACCAGTTCAGGTATTAACCTCAACAGTAATAACTCTTCCAATAATACGCAAAACGGTATCTCAAGCTTTAATGCCAATGGCGTGAGTATTATTGCTGATGCCACACAAAATGCACTGATTGTGAAAGCAGATCCGCAACTCATGCGTGAAATTGAATCTGCGATTCAGCAGCTCGATATTCGTCGTCAGCAAGTGCTGATCGAAGCGGCGATTATTGAAGTTGAAGGCACGGATACCGATCAGCTCGGTGTGCAATGGGCGTTGGGAGATATCAGTAGTGGTATCGGCTTAATTAACTTTGATAACTTTGGTTCTAGTTTAAAAAATATTGCCGCAGGTTATTTAACTGGTGGTGCTGCGGGTGCGGGTAGCGCGGTGAGTGCGGGTACTTCTTTAGTTCTTGGTGATTATCGTGAAGGCAGTGATGGTTCGCGCAAACTCTATGGTGCGATGATTCAGGCCTTAAAAGAAAAGACCAAATCCAATTTATTATCTACACCGTCGATAGTGACGATGGACAACGAAGAAGCCTATATTGTGGTGGGTGAAAACGTTCCATTTGTGACAGGTTCGGTCACCACCAATGGTGGTACAGCCAATCCGTATACATCGATTGAGCGTAAAGATGTCGGTGTTACTTTGAAAGTTGTGCCGCATATTGGTGATGGCGGCTCGGTGCGTTTAGAGGTCGAGCAAGAAGTTTCTGATGTAAAAGACAATAAAGGTCAAGCGTCGGATTTAGTTACGACTAAGCGTGCGATTAAAACCTCGATCTTGGCAGAGCATGGTCAAACGATTGTGTTGGGTGGTTTGATCTCGGACAATACATTGCATGGGCGTCAATCCGTTCCGGGGCTCGGGGCTATTCCTGTACTGGGCAAACTTTTTAGCTCGGAAGGAAAATCCAACAGTAAACGCAATTTGCTGATCTTTATTCATCCGACCATTGTTGGAAATTCTGCTGATGTGAAGAAAATGTCTCAGCAACGTTACAGTCAGCTCTATAGTCTGCAACTGGCACTGGATAATGACGGTAATTTTGCGAAATTACCTGAAAATGTGGACGATGTGTATCAGCAGCGCATACCTGTTTCAAAAGGTACAGCACCAGCCCCTGTGTATAAGACGGTACCGACAGCACCACAAACCACACAGCCAGCGGCAGTGGTCTCCACGCCAGTCGCCATTGAACCTGCAGTGAAGCGCCAAACCATAACCGTACCGAATGGCAAAGTGGCGGAAACTCCTTAGGTTAGACAGTAGGGTGGTTTAGCTTTGAAACCACTGCATGCTATGATGAAAAAAACGAGCAATAGAGAATTAACTTCATGACTTGGAAAATTCAAGCAATTTCTGGTGATTTAACAGGACAAGAAATTAGTATTGAGCGAGATATGTTGGTGGGGCGTCATCAACAAGCAGATATTGTTTTACAAGAATCTGATGTATCGCGTAAACATGCTGCCTTTGTACTGAAAGATCAGGCACTCTGGTTGCAAGATCTCAATTCATCTAATGGGACGTTTATTAATGATGTCCGTTTGACTGGTGAATCACTTTTAAAAGAAGGTGATATTGTACAGTTTGCCAGTGTGAAGTTTAGTTTATTGGCTCCAGCTAAAGCTGTTCAGATTCCAGCGGATATCGAACAAAGCGTTGAAGCATTGCAAACAGAAGAAATTACACCTGTTCAGCAGCCGTCTGAAGCTGTTGCAGTTTCTGAAAATGTGGCACAAGAGTCTGTAGCAAACACGTCTGAGACTAAGGCACAAGAGCCTGTCGTTAAAACCGCAGCACAACAAATGAATGATCAAGGTATGCCAGAGTTGAAAGAGCGAGATAGCTCAGTTCAATTGACTCGTGATGGTATGCCGACCAATGTAGATGTGCCTAAACCTGCACCAATTCCTGAGGGAATTGACGTAACTGCTGTTCCGAAAAATGAAGCATGTGATGTAGAAATTCCAGCGACATGTGTAGAGCAAGAGCGTGAAGCGCAAAAAAATGCCTCTGTGGGCTTAATCTCAGTCATTGTTTTAATCATTCTTGCAATTATTGCATGGGTCTTGTTTAAATAAACCGAGACATTCCTCAAAAGGCATGCATGGGCATGCCTTTTTTATGGGGAAAATTTACAAAAAAATAGAGGGACATTATGTTTGAAGTTCGTTTAGCAGAACGCCAAATGATTTTATTTGATCTGGATGGAACGCTAGTCGATTCAGCATCTGACTTACATCGTGCGATGAATATGAGTTTAAATGCGTTGCAATTACCGTTGGTCACAGAAGCGCAGGTGCGAAACTGGATTGGGAAAGGAACTCCATTGTTTTGTCATAGCGTACTTGAATACTTGACCGGGAAGGTGGATGCCGCACAGCACCATCTTTTACTGGAAACTTTTCTAAAGATTTACAATGCAGATCCTTGTGTTTTGACGCAGCCCTTTGACGGCATTCTAGAGTTCTTGGATTGGGCAAAAGCAGAAGAGAAAATTCTGATTTGTGTGACCAATAAACCAGAGCAACCGGCACGCAGTATTGTGCAGGCACTAGGTATGCATGAATACTTTGATGATGTGATTGGCGGAGATCGTTTTGAAGAGCGTAAACCACATCCCAAGCAGCTAGAGTATTGTGCGGAGCATTATGCCTTGCCGAAACAGCAAATTTTGATGGTGGGTGATTCTGTCAATGATGTAGAGGCAGCACGTCGTGCGGGTATTGATTGTATTGTGGTCAGCTATGGCTATAATCATGGTGAAAATATTCGAGATTGTCAGCCGCAGCACGTGGTTGATAACTTAAAAGAATTATTGGGTTGAAATAAGTAGGGTTAAGGAAGTGAAAATGAGCAAGTGTGTAGGTTTTCGATGGCGTCACTCAATCAGCATGAGAAGAAATTAACTGAAATTGACCACGCGAAATATAGAGAAACCCAAATGACTACACAAACTCAATTTGAACAACTGAAAACTGCTGGATATAACTTGATTCCGGTATATCGTCAGCGCTTGGCAGATACAGAAACTCCACTTTCTGTCTTTGCGCGATTAAAACAACATAAACAAGCCTATTTATTTGAATCTGTAGAGGGTGGCGAAAACTGGGCGCGTTACTCCATTATTGGCTTGGGCGAGTCCACCGTATTTTCGTGTAATGAAGGGCAGTTGACCGTTCAACATGCTGATGGCTCGGTTGAAAAACAACAATGTGCTGACCCATTTCAATACATTCGTGACTTCCAAGCACAATATAAAGTGCCTACACAGCAAGATTTGCCAGCGTTGCCGAGCTTTACCGGTGGATTGGTTGGATACTTTGGTTATGATGCTGTACGTTATATCGAACCAAAGCTCAATAACGTTCCAGAAGCTGACCCGGTCGGGATTCCGGATATTTGGATGATGCTATCAAAAACCGTCATCGTCTTTGATAACCTTAAGGATACCTTATTCTTAATTGTGCATGCCGATGTAAATGATGCTGAGGCCTATACCAAGGCGCAGCAACAATTGGATGAGCTAGAAGAACTTTTGGCAACCCCAATTGCACTCAAAGCAAATAAGCATACTGCACCACAGTTTGAATCCATCACTGGACATGATAATTTTATTGATTCTATTGCGAAAGTAAAAGAGTACATTAAGGCCGGTGATGTGATGCAGGTTGTGCCGGGCCATCGTATGGTATCCGATTTTGATGGTGAGCCTTTGCAGGTCTATCGTGCACTACGTCACCTCAATCCATCGCCATATTTGTTCTTGGTGCAAGGGCAGACACTAGAAAATGACATTCCTTTTCATATCGTCGGTTCATCACCTGAAATTTTGTCCCGTTTAGAAAATGGTGTGGCAACAGTTCGTCCTTTGGCGGGAACGCGACCACGGGGTAAAACAAAAGAAGAAGATTTAGCGCTAGAAAAAGATTTGCTATCTGATGAAAAAGAAATTGCAGAGCATTTGATGTTGATCGATTTGGGGCGAAATGATGTTGGACGCGTTTCTAAAATCGGTAAAGTTCACGTGACTGATCAAATGGTGATCGAACGTTATTCGCATGTCATGCACATTGTGTCAAATGTGCAAGGTGAAGTACGTGATGATGTCGATGCTTTGGATGTTTTTAAAGCAACATTCCCTGCGGGCACACTTTCAGGCGCACCAAAAATCCGCGCTATGGAAATTATTGACGAAGTTGAACCAGTAAAACGTGGAATTTTTGGTGGTGCTGTTGGTTATTTAGGCTGGCATGGTGAAATGGACATGTCGATTGCGATTCGTACCTGTGTAATTCGTGAAAATAAGGTCTATGTTCAAGCTGGAGCAGGGGTGGTGTATGACTCTAATCCTGAATCAGAGTGGAATGAAACCCAAATAAAAGCTCGCGCAGTGATCAAAGCGGTTGAATTATCATCAAATGGATTGATTTTATGAGTTTTTCACGTTTTTTTTAGAAAAAACACTTGCAAGGATTTCAAGATTTGCTAAACTGCACACCGTTCCGATACGAAACGTACGAAACACTAGGAAACGCCGGCATAGCTCAGTTGGTAGAGCAACTGACTTGTAATCAGTAGGTCCACAGTTCGAATCCGTGTGCCGGCACCATCTTAGAAAGTTTGAGAGTGAGTAGAAAGAACAACACTGAAGTAAGTGTAAAATGGTGAGGTTCCCGAGCGGTCAAAGGGGGCGGACTGTAACTCCGCTACGAAAGTTTCGAAGGTTCGAATCCTTCCCTCACCACCAATTTTAAGACTTCAATAAGTGGTTTGTACCAACATCGTGCGGGAGTAGCTCAGTTGGTAGAGCGGTAGCCTTCCAAGCTACATGTCGCGAGTTCGACCCTCGTCTCCCGCTCCATATCTATTGAAGTGCTTATATTTGCTCTTATAGCTCAGTGGTAGAGCACTCCCTTGGTAAGGGAGAGGTCTCGAGTTCAAATCTCGATAAGAGCTCCAGATTTTACAGTTTAGCAACTTTAAATGTTGCGCAAGATTCCAGAAGCAGGCTTTTTAGTCTGCTTTTCAAGTATTGGGTGTTTATTTTTTTTTAGGCGATATGTCGGAGCTGGGTTTTACTCAGAATTGTGTTCGACGTAAACGAGGAAGAAAAGCATGGCTAAGGCTAAGTTTGAACGTAATAAGCCGCACGTTAACGTGGGCACAATCGGTCACGTTGACCATGGTAAAACGACTTTAACAGCTGCGATTGCAACTGTGTGTGCAAAAAAATTCGGTGGTGAAGCGAAAGATTACGCTGCAATCGACTCTGCACCAGAAGAAAAAGCACGTGGTATTACAATTAATACTTCACACGTAGAATACGATTCTCCAATCCGTCACTACGCTCACGTAGACTGCCCAGGTCACGCCGATTATGTTAAAAACATGATTACTGGTGCTGCACAAATGGATGGTGCGATCCTTGTATGTGCTGCGACTGATGGTCCAATGCCACAAACTCGTGAACACATCCTGCTTTCTCGTCAGGTAGGTGTACCTTACATCGTTGTATTCTTAAACAAATGCGACCTTGTTGACGACGAAGAACTTCTTGAATTAGTAGAAATGGAAGTTCGTGAACTTCTTTCTACTTATGACTTCCCAGGCGACGACACTCCAGTAATCCGTGGTTCTGCTCTTGCGGCGCTTAACGGTGAAGCTGGTCAATACGGCGAAGATGCTGTAGTTGCTCTTGTTGAAGCTCTTGACTCTTACATCCCAGAACCAGAACGTGCTATCGACCAAGCATTCCTTATGCCAATCGAAGATGTATTCTCAATTTCAGGTCGTGGTACAGTAGTAACTGGCCGTGTTGAAACTGGTATCGTGAAAGTAGGCGAAGAAGTTGAAATCGTTGGTATTAAAGATACAGTTAAAACAACTGTAACTGGCGTAGAAATGTTCCGTAAACTTCTTGACGAAGGTCGTGCGGGCGAGAACTGTGGTGTTCTTCTACGTGGTACTAAACGTGAAGACGTTCAACGTGGTCAAGTACTTGCTAAACCAGGTACAATCAAACCGCATACTAAATTCGACGCAGAAGTATACGTACTTTCTAAAGACGAAGGTGGTCGTCATACTCCATTCCTTAACGGTTACCGTCCACAGTTCTACTTCCGTACAACTGACGTAACTGGTGCGATCGCGCTTAAAGAAGGCGTTGAAATGGTTATGCCTGGTGACAACGTAGAAATGTCAGTAGAATTAATCCACCCAATCGCAATGGACGCTGGCTTACGCTTTGCAATCCGTGAAGGTGGCCGTACAGTTGGTGCGGGTGTTGTTTCTAAAGTAACTGCATAATATAATACAGTTATCATTGTACAGATCGAGAGTTTCGACTCTCGATTTGCTCTGTAGGTCAGTAGTTCAATTGGTAGAGCGTCGGTCTCCAAAACCGAATGTTGGGGGTTCGAGTCCCTCCTGGCCTGCCAAATTTTTTTAAAAAGAAGCTTGATGCTGGCTCAACTGGTCATATAATAAGTCGCGAATCCTACGACGAGTACAAAAATGTCGAATGATAAATCGCGTGACGCATTAAGCGACGCGCCAATTCCTCAAAGAAATAATCCTGCTGAAGTTGTTAATTCTGGTTCCCCTTTAGACTATGTTCTGTGGGTTATCGCGTTGATTTTACTCGGTAGTTCTATGATGGTGAATCAACATTTGCCAGCATACTGGGCACCAGCGAATGATGTCTGGGTCCGTGTTGGGGTAATTTTGGCTTGTATCATCGTGGCTTTAGGTTTATTATACGCCACCCATCAAGGCAAAGGCTTTGTTCGATTGTTGAAAGATGCTCGAATTGAGTTACGTCGAGTGACTTGGCCAACCAAGCAAGAGACCATGACCACATCTTGGCAGGTACTTGCGGTAGTCTTAGTGGCATCTATTTTATTATGGTGCTTTGACTATGCTTTGAGCTGGTTAATGAAGTTTATTATCGGGTAAGAGAGCTATGAAACGTTGGTACATTATTCATGCCTATTCAGGCTATGAAAAACAAGTGTTACGCTCACTTAATGATCGAATCCAGCGTAGCGCTGTAGCCGATAGCTTTGGTGAAGTCCTTGTCCCTACTGAAGAAGTAGTGGAAATGAAGGATGGTAAGAAACGTAAATCTGAGCGTAAATTCTTTCCAGGCTATGTGTTAGTCGAAATGGAAATGAATGATGAAACTTGGCACATTGTTAAAGAATGTCCAAAAGTATTAGGTTTCATTGGTGGTACTGCAGAAAAACCTGCACCAATTACGCAAAAAGAAGCTGATGCGATTCTTGCACGTGTACGCAATACTGGCGAAGCACCTCGTCCTAAGACGATGTTTGAACCAGGTGAAGAATTACTCGTAATTGACGGTCCATTCACCGACTTTAAAGGCGTGGTGGAAGAAGTTCTATACGATAAGTCACGTTTAACGTTGACGATTAATGTATTTAATCGACCAACTCAGGTTGAACTGGAATTTCGCCAAGTCGAAAAATCAGTTTAATTTAACTTGGTTGATAAACGCCCGATTTGTTATGAATCGGGCATTGTTGTTGTAACGGTATCGTTACTTAAATGTATGGGGAGCCTAACGGCGTTAGTACCCAGAGGTAATTGAAATGGCTAAGAAGATTGACGGCTATATCAAGCTGCAAGTTCCAGCTGGTAAAGCAAATCCATCTCCACCGATTGGTCCTGCACTAGGTCAACGTGGTGTTAACATCATGGCATTCTGTAAAGAATTCAATGCTGCGACACAAAAAGTTGAAGCTGGTCTTCCAATTCCAGTAGTGATCACTGTGTACAACGACAAGTCGTTCACATTCATCATGAAAACTCCTCCTGCTGCGATTCTTCTTAAGAAAGCTGCGGGCATCCAAAAGGGTTCAGCTGTACCTAACAAAACTAAAGTTGGTAAGTTGACTCGCGCTCAATTAGAAGAAATTGCGACTACTAAAGAACCAGATCTTACTGGTGCTGATTTAGACGCACGTGTACGTACCATTGCTGGTTCTGCGCGTTCTATGGGCTTGGAAGTGGAGCTATAAGACATGGCTAAATTAACTAAACGTCAAAAAGCCATTGTTGCTGCTGTTGAAGCTAACAAAGTTTACACTTTGGAAGAAGCAGTTGCAGTTCTTAACGGCCTTCCAGCAGTAAAATTCAAAGAATCTTTGGATGTTGCTGTAAACCTAGGTGTTGATCCTCGTAAATCTGACCAAGTTGTTCGTGGCGCGACTACACTTCCTGCAGGTACTGGTAAAACTGTACGTGTAGCTGTGTTTGCTCAAGGCGCTGCTGCTGAAGCTGCTAAAGCTGAAGGTGCGGACGTTGTTGGTTTTGATGATCTTGCTGAAAGCATCCAGGCGGGTAACCTTGACTTTGACGTAGTAATTGCAGCTCCGGATGCAATGCGCGTTGTTGGTAAGTTAGGTACGATTCTTGGTCCACGTGGCTTAATGCCAAACCCTAAAGTGGGTACTGTAACTCCTGACGTAGCTTCTGCTGTTAAAAATGCGAAAGCTGGTCAAGCACGTTACCGTGTAGACAAAGCAGGTATCATCCACGCTGCGATCGGTCAAGTAGGTTTCACTGCTGAAGCTGTTCGTTCAAACGTTGAAGCTCTTGTAGCAGACCTTAAGAAAGCAAAACCTGCTACTTCTAAAGGTGTTTACATCCAAAAGATCACTCTAAGCTCTACTATGGGTCCTGGTCTTGTTGTTGATGTGGCAAACGTTTCTAAATAAGTTTCGACTTATTACAGAATTTTAAAGCCCTGAGTAAAAAACAAAGCGCTGCTTTGATTTTTACGCAAGATAGAAATTAAGCTTCATTCGAAGCACAGCTTCTCATCTTGCGGGTCGGCAAAGCATGCTTTGCTGATCGCCCCTCAGGCAAACTTTGAATTGATAAATTTAGATTTATCAGCGTCAAAGACCTCAGGCGAGGGGAGTTTTATGCTTTCTTCTTAATAGCCCAGCCTGAGTAGACGCGGTGGTGTGATTTGTTCCTCCTCCGCGTGTTGGTTCAGTGATGAGCTAACGAATTGGGAGTGCATCTGTATAGGTGCATAAATCACCGTTAGGAGGTTTTACAATGGCTCTTCTTATCGAAGGCAAAAAACAGATCGTAGCTGAAGTAACTGAAGTTGCTTCTACTGCGTATGCTGCTGTTGTTGCTGACTATCAAGGTTTAACTGTTGAGCAATTAACTGCTCTACGTGTTGAAGCTCGTAAACTAGGTGTTGCTACTCGTGTAGTTCGTAACACTTTGGCTAAACGTGCTCTTCAAGATACTCAATTCAATATCTTGAGCGACAACCTTGTTGGCCCAACAATCTTAGCTTTCTCAACTTCTGAAGACGACATGGGCGCAGCTGCTCGTTTGTTCGAAGAATTTGCTAAAACTAATAAAGCATTTGAACTTAAAGCTGCTGCATTTGACGGTAAAGTTTATCAAGGTGCTGAAGTTAGCGTTATCGCGAACCTTCCAAACCAAGAGAAAGCGCTTACTATGCTTGCAAACGTTCTTCAAGCTCCTATTTCGAAATTGGGTCGCCTTATTACTGCGCTCAAAGAGAAAAACGAGTCAGAAGCTGCTTAAGCTTAAATCAATTTACACACCATTCAATACCCATTTGGAGTTACTCTCATGGCTTTAACAAACGAAGAAATCTTAAACGCAGTTGCTGAAAAAACTGTTCTTGAACTTGTTGAACTTATTTCTGCTTTCGAAGAAAAATTCAACGTATCTGCTGCTGCTGTAGCAGTTGCTGCTGCTCCTGGCGCTGCTGGTGCTGCTGCTGAAGAACAATCAGAATTCAACGTTGAGTTGACTTCTTTCGGTGCTAACAAAGTTGCTGTAATTAAAGCAGTTCGTGAAGCTACTGGCCTTGGTCTTAAAGAAGCTAAAGATCTTGTTGAAAGCGCTCCTTCAGTTCTTAAAGAAGGCGTTTCTAAAGAAGAAGGCGAAGAACTTAAGAAAAAACTTGAAGAAGCTGGTGCTACAGTTACACTTAAGTAATCTTAAGGGGAGTCGATTTTTTTATAATCGGCTCCAAAAAATGGCTGGTGGCCCTTGGGTCATCAGCCTTTTTGCGTTACAATAATCGGCTCGATTTTTGTTTGCATGATATAAAAATCATACAAATTAAAAATAATTTATAAAACCAAACGCTTACCAATATTTTTCAGTAAAAAATATTGTTAAGCGTTTTAATACCACTAAAAATTGCAGCATTTGTGAAAGTGGTGGCCATATCGGCCTGCGTAATTCCTTCTAAGTTCGTTCTGCAGGCGGACTTAGTTTACTTTCCGAGGACTCCAGATGGCATACTCATATACCGAAAAGAAACGGATCCGTAAGAATTTTGGTAAATTGCCCAAGGTAATGGATGTTCCGTACTTGCTCGCGATTCAAGTCGACTCGTACCGAACTTTCCTTCAAGACGGCAAAACTCCAAAAAACCGCGAAGATATCGGTCTCCAAGCCGCATTTCGTTCAGTTTTTCCTATTGAAAGTTATTCTGGCAATGCTGCTTTAGAATTTGTTGAGTATAGTCTTGGTAAGCCTGAATTTGATGTGCGCGAATGTATTCTTCGTGGCTCAACTTATGCGGCGCCAATGCGTGTAAAAATTCGTCTGATCATTAAAGATCGCGAAACTAAAACAATCAAAGATGTGCGTGAGCAAGAAGTCTACATGGGTGAAATGCCACTTATGACAGACAACGGTACCTTTGTGATCAATGGTACTGAGCGTGTAATCGTATCTCAATTACACCGTTCACCAGGTGTATTCTTTGATCACGATAAAGGCAAAACTCACTCTAGCGGTAAAGTTCTTTATTCTGCTCGTATCATTCCTTACCGTGGTTCATGGTTAGACTTTGAATTCGATGCAAAAGATCTTGTATATGTTCGTATTGACCGTCGTCGTAAATTACTTGCGACTGTTGTGCTTCGTGCCTTGGGTTATAATAACGAACAAATCCTAGACATGTTCTACGAAAAAGTACCTGTATATCTTGATATGGGTAGCTATCAAATTGACTTGGTTCCAGAACGTCTACGTGGCGAAATGGCACAGTTTGATATCGTGGGTACAGACGGTAAAACAATTGTTGAACAAGGTAAACGTATTAACGCGCGCCATGTTCGTCAAATGGAAGCAGCAGGTCTTGAAAAACTTTCTGTTCCTGATGAATACCTATATGAACGTATCGTTGCTGAAGATGTAACGTTACGTGATGGCGAAGTTGTTGCGGCAAATACCGTACTTAGCCATGAAATTATGGTGAAATTGGCTGAGGGCGGCGTTAAGCAATTCAACGTACTTTATACCAATGACATCGACCGTGGTCCATTCATTGCGGACTCTTTACGTGCAGATACTACAACTGGTCGTGAAGAAGCACTTGTAGAAATCTACAAAGTGATGCGTCCGGGTGAGCCACCAACAAAAGAAGCTGCTGAAAACTTATTCAATAACTTGTTCTTCTCTTCTGAACGTTATGACTTATCACCAGTAGGTCGTATGAAGTTCAACCGTCGTTTGGGTCGTCCTTACGAAGTGGGTACGGATCAGAAGTCTCGTGAAGTTGAAGGTATTCTTTCAAACGAAGACATCACTGATGTATTGAAAACATTAGTTGAAATCCGTAACGGTAAAGGTGAAGTCGACGATATCGATCACTTGGGTAACCGTCGTGTTCGTTCTGTTGGTGAAATGACAGAAAACCAATTCCGTGTTGGTCTAGTTCGTGTTGAACGTGCTGTTAAAGAACGTTTATCTCAAGCTGAAACTGATAACTTGTCTCCGCAAGATTTAATCAATGCGAAACCAGTTGCTGCTGCAATCAAAGAATTCTTTGGTTCAAGCCAGTTGTCTCAGTTCATGGACCAAAACAACCCGTTGTCTGAAATTACACACAAACGTCGTGTATCAGCATTGGGCCCAGGTGGTTTGACTCGTGAGCGTGCGGGCTTCGAAGTACGTGACGTACATCAAACTCACTACGGTCGTGTATGTCCAATTGAGACTCCTGAAGGTCCAAACATTGGTTTGATTAACTCATTGTCTGTATACGCTAAATGTAACAGCTTCGGTTTCTTGGAAACTCCATACCGTAAAGTTGTTGATGGTCGTGTAACGGATGATGTTGAATACCTTTCTGCGATTGAAGAAGTAGGTACTGTGATTGCACAGGCCGATTCTGGTATCGATAAAGACGGTAACTTAACTGAAGAATTCGTATCTGTACGTCACCAAGGTGAATTCGTACGTATTCCACCAGAAAAAGTAACGCATATGGATGTATCTGCTCAGCAGGTGGTATCTGTAGCGGCATCACTTATTCCGTTCCTTGAACACGATGATGCCAACCGTGCATTGATGGGTTCAAACATGCAGCGTCAGGCTGTTCCTACATTACGTGCTGACAAACCGCTTGTTGGTACAGGTATGGAAGCAAACGTAGCGCATGACTCGGGTGTGTGTGTACTTGCGAAACGTGGTGGTCGTATTGAATTCGTTGATGCTTCTCGTGTCGTTATTCGTGTAAACGAAGAAGAGATGGTGGCAGGCGAAGCAGGTGTAGATATCTACAACCTGATCAAATACACACGTTCGAACCAAAATACATGTATCAACCAAAACGTTGTTGTACGTTTAGGTGATAAAGTTGCACGTGGTGACGTTCTTGCTGATGGTCCATCAACAGATGGCGGTGAATTGGCATTGGGTCAAAACATGCGTGTAGCGTTCATGACTTGGAACGGTTACAACTACGAAGACTCGATCTTACTATCAGAGCGTGTACTTCAAGAAGATCGTTTAACGTCTATACACATCCAAGAGCTTTCATGTGTTGCACGTGATACCAAATTGGGTGCTGAAGAAATTACAGCGGATATCCCGAACGTGGGTGAAGCTGCACTTTCTAAATTGGATGAATCAGGTATCGTTTATATCGGTGCTGAAGTAACTGCTGGTGACATTCTTGTAGGTAAAGTAACGCCTAAAGGTGAAACTCAGTTAACTCCGGAAGAAAAATTGCTTCGCGCAATCTTCGGTGAAAAAGCGGCTGACGTAAAAGACTCTTCATTACGTGTATCTTCATCTGTGAAAGGTACTGTAATTGACGTTCAAGTATTTACACGTGACGGTCTTGAAAAAGACGAACGTGCTCAAGCAATTGAGAAAGCACAACTTGATGCTTACCGTAAAGACTTGAAAGAAGAATACAAAATCTTCGAAGAAGCGGCTCGTGAACGTATTGTTCGTCTATTGAAAGGTCAAGAATCTAACGGTGGCGGTACAACTAAACGCGGTGACAAATTAACTGAAGAGTTATTGTCTGGTCTTGAGTTGGTTGATCTTATTGAAATCCAACCAGTTGACGAAGCGATTGCTGAGCGTTTAACTCAAATTCAAGTGTTCTTGAAAGAGAAGAGCCTTGAAATTGACGAAAAATTTGCAGAGAAAAAACGCAAACTTTCTACAGGTGATGAACTAACAACTGGCGTATTGAAAGTTGTTAAAGTTTACTTGGCTGTAAAACGTCGCATCCAACCGGGTGATAAAATGGCGGGTCGTCACGGTAACAAAGGTGTTGTATCAAACATCTTGCCTGTAGAAGACATGCCACACGATGCAAACGGTGTTCCAGTTGATGTTGTACTTAACCCACTGGGTGTACCATCACGTATGAACGTGGGTCAGATTCTTGAAACTCACTTAGGTATGGCAGCTAAAGGTCTTGGCGATCAAATCGACAAGATGATGAAAGAGCAACGTACTGTACTTGAGCTTCGTGATTTCTTAGACAAGATTTACAACAAAGTTGGTGGCGAACAAGAAGATCTTGATAGCTTGACTGATGAAGAAATCTTGGTGCTTTCAGGTAACTTGCGTAAAGGTGTTCCTTTAGCAACACCAGTATTTGATGGTGCTGAAGAATCACAAATTAAAGAATTGTTAGAACTTGGTGGCATTTCACGTACTGGTCAAACAGTATTGTATGATGGTCGTACAGGTGAACGTTTTGACCGTCCAGTAACTGTAGGTTACATGTACATGTTGAAACTGAACCACTTGGTTGACGACAAGATGCATGCGCGTTCTACTGGTTCTTACTCTCTAGTAACTCAACAGCCGCTTGGTGGTAAAGCACAATTCGGTGGTCAGCGTTTCGGTGAGATGGAAGTATGGGCACTCGAAGCTTACGGTGCAGCATACACACTTCAAGAAATGCTTACTGTGAAGTCGGATGACGTTGAAGGTCGTACCCGTATCTATAAGAACATTGTAGATGGTAACCATTACATGGACCCAGGTATGCCTGAATCGTTCAACGTATTGACCAAAGAGATCCGTTCTTTAGGTATCAACATTGAACTGAAAAATGGTGACTAATTAGCTCCATTGAATCTCCCTTGCGAAGCAGTGCTTCTCACCTCTTTAATCAAGAGGAGCAAGGGGGATTTCTCAGTTAAAAAACAATATTTGTGACCCAGTTGTGAAGTGAAAATCTCCACAACACACGGAGAAAAAAATTGAAAGACTTGCTCGATATCATGCGCAAAAAGACGGATTCAGACGGTCATGCTCCTGTAGAGTTTGATCGCATCCGTATTGGTCTTGCGTCACCAGAAATGATTAAGTCGTGGTCTCATGGTGAAGTTAAAAAGCCTGAAACCATTAACTACCGTACGTTCAAACCTGAACGTGATGGTTTATTCTGTGCCAAAATCTTTGGTCCAGTAAAAGATTACGAATGCTTGTGTGGTAAATACAAGCGTATGAAATACAAAGGCGTCATTTGTGAAAAATGTGGCGTTGAAGTAACAACTGCAAAAGTACGTCGTGAGCGTATGGGTCATATTGACCTTGCTTCTCCAGTTGCGCATATTTGGTTCTTAAAATCACTTCCTAGCCGTATCGGTCTGCTTTTAGACATGACTTTACGTGATATCGAACGTGTATTGTATTTCGAATCATACGTTGTAACTGACCCAGGTATGACTCCACTTGAGAAATACCAACTTCTAAACGATGAAGAATACTTCACGGCTTTAGAAGAACATGGTGATGAATTCACTGCGAAAATGGGTGCAGAAGCAGTTCAAGATTTGTTGAAAGACATCGATCTTGAAGCTGAAATTTCACGTCTTCGTGAAGAAATTCCAAATACAACTTCAGAAACGAAGCTTAAAAAAGCCTCTAAACGTCTGAAATTGATGGAAGCGTTCAAAGAGTCGAACAACAAGCCAGAATGGATGGTGATGAATGTACTTCCAGTACTTCCACCTGATCTTCGTCCGTTGGTTCCTCTAGAAGGTGGTCGTTTTGCGACTTCTGACTTGAACGATCTTTACCGTCGTGTAATCAACCGTAACAACCGTTTAAAACGTCTTCTAGACCTTGCAGCACCAGACATTATCGTACGTAACGAAAAACGTATGTTACAAGAGTCTGTAGATGCATTGCTTGATAACGGTCGTCGTGGTCGCGCAATTACCGGTTCGAACAAACGTCCTCTTAAATCTTTGGCAGACATGATCAAAGGTAAACAAGGTCGTTTCCGTCAAAACTTATTGGGTAAACGTGTCGATTACTCTGGTCGTTCGGTAATTACTGTAGGTCCGACTTTACGTCTGCACCAATGTGGTCTTCCGAAAAAAATGGCGCTTGAATTATTCAAACCATTCATTTTCGCGAAACTACAAGCGTCTGGCCAAGCGACAACCATTAAAGCTGCGAAAAAAATGGTTGAGCGTGAAACTCCAGAAGTTTGGGATGTACTTGCTCACGTAATTCGTCAACATCCAGTGATGTTGAACCGTGCGCCTACACTTCACCGTTTGGGTCTTCAAGCATTTGAACCAACCCTGATTGAAGGTAAAGCAATCCGTCTTCATCCGTTAGTTTGTGCGGCATTTAACGCCGACTTCGACGGTGACCAAATGGCGGTACACGTACCATTAACACTTGAAGCTCAGTTAGAAGCTCGTGCGTTAATGATGTCAACAAACAACATTCTTTCTCCTGCGAACGGTGAGCCAATCATCGTACCTTCTCAGGACGTTGTCTTAGGCTTGTACTACATCACTCGTGATGCGATCAATGCCAAAGGTGAAGGCATGGTGTTTGCGGATACTGACGAAGTAAACCGTGCACTTGCAACAGGTCAAGTTGATTTACACGCTCGCGTAAAAGCACGTGTACACCAAACTGTCATTGACGAAAATGGTAACCGTGAACAACAAACCATTGTTGTAGACACAACTCCAGGTCGTTGTTTACTTTGGGAAGTTGTACCTGAAGGTATGGATTTCCAACAAATCAACGTTGAGATGACTAAAAAGAACATCTCTAAATTGATCAACTCTTGCTACCGTAAATTAGGTCTAAAAGATACTGTTATCTTCGCTGACCAATTGATGTACTTGGGCTTCCGTCAAGCGACTCACTCAGGTGTGTCTGTTGGTATGGAAGACATGTTGATTCCGCCACAAAAACAAGCAATTATCGAAAAAGCTGAAGTTGAAGTTCGCGAAATTGAACAACAATTTGAACAAGGTTTCGTAACTGCCGGCGAACGTTATAACAAAGTTGTCGATATTTGGGCGCGTACAAACGACCAAGTAGCGAAAGCGATGATGGACAACTTATCTTTCACTACTGTTAAAAACAAACAGGGTGAAGACGAGAAACAAAAATCATTCAACTCGATCTATATGATGTCTGACTCAGGTGCCCGTGGTTCGGCAGCTCAGATTCGTCAGTTAGCGGGTATGCGTGGTTTGATGGCGAAACCAGATGGTTCGATCATTGAAACACCAATTAAAGCAAACTTCCGTGAAGGTTTGACTGTACTTCAGTACTTCATTTCAACACACGGTGCACGTAAAGGTTTGGCCGATACTGCATTGAAAACTGCGAACTCAGGTTACTTGACTCGTCGTTTGGTTGACGTTGCACAAGACTTGGTAATTACTGAGCCAGATTGTGGTACTTTCGACGGTCTTGTAATGACTCCGTTCATTCAAGGTGGCGATGTCATCGAGAACTTAGGTACTCGAGTATTGGGTCGTGTACTTGCTGAAGATGCGAAGAAACCAGGTTCGGATGATGTGATTCTTCCACGTAATACTTTAATCGACGAAAAACTTGCAAACTACTTAGAAGAGCAAGGTGTCGATGAAGTGAAAGTACGTTCAGTTGTAAACTGTGAATCTACTTTCGGTGTATGTGCGAAATGTTACGGTCGTGACCTTGCTCGCGGTCACTTGGTGAATCCAGGTGAATCTGTGGGTGTAATGGCTGCTCAATCAATTGGTGAGCCAGGTACACAATTAACAATGCGTACGTTCCACGTAGGTGGTGCTGCGAGCCGAACTTCTGCTGCTAACAGCGTACAAGTTCGTAACAAAGGTACAGTACGTTTCCACAATGTGAAAACAGTACAACACGCTAAAGGTCACTTGGTATCAACTTCACGTTCAGGTGAAATCGGTATCGCAGATGACATCGGTCGTGAACGCGAACGTTACAAAATTCCATACGGTGCTTCAATCATCATTAAAGATGGCGAAGCTGTGGAAGCTGGCGGTATCGTAGCGACTTGGGATCCGCATACACATCCACTTGTTACCGAAGTTGCAGGTAAAGTGCGTTTCAGCCAAATCGCTGATGGCGTAACTGTGACATCGAAAACTGATGATGCAACAGGTATGACTACAATCGAAATCTTACCAGTGACTTCACGTCCTGCGTCAGGTAAAGATATGCGTCCAGCGGTTGTATTGGATACAACTGATGGTGGCGAACAGTTCTACTTCTTGCCACAAAATACGATTCTGACTGTTCGTGATGGCGAAACAATTGGTGTCGGTGACGTAATTGGTCGTGTACCACAAGAATCTTCACGTACTCGTGATATTACCGGTGGTCTTCCACGCGTAGCTGACTTGTTCGAAGCACGTAAACCGAAAGAACACGCGATCCTTGCTGAAATTTCAGGTATCGTAAGCTTCGGTAAAGAGACCAAAGGTAAGAACCGTCTTGTGATTACTCCGGATGATGGCTCTGAGATTTACGAAGAGCTAATTCCGAAATGGCGTACGATTAACGTGTTCGAAGGCGAGCATGTGAACCGTGGTGAAACCATTTCTGATGGTCCGCAAAACCCACACGACATCTTACGTTTGAAAGGCGAAGTTGCACTGACAAACTACATCGTGAACGAAGTTCAGGACGTATACCGTCTGCAAGGTGTAAAAATCAACGACAAGCATATTGAAGTGATCGTACGTCAAATGCTTCGTAAAGTTGAAATCACTGACGGTGGTGATACAAGCTTCATCAAAGGCGAGCAAGTGGAATACATCCGCGTTGTTCAAGAAAACCAAGCTGTGGCAGCTCAGAACAAGTTTCCAGCGAAGTTTGAACGTCAATTGATGGGTATTACCAAAGCGTCGCTTTCTACTGACTCGTTCATTTCTGCTGCATCGTTCCAGGAAACAACTCGTGTGTTAACTGAAGCTGCTGTAACAGGTAAAGAAGATGAATTACGTGGTCTGAAAGAAAACGTAGTTGTAGGTCGTCTGATCCCAGCGGGTACAGGTTTGGCTTACCACTTAGAACGTCGTCGTCAGGAGTCTGAAGCTGCAGAGCTTGAGCTTCACAATGATTTCTCTGATGTAGATCAAGCATTAAGCCAAGCATTTAGCGATGAATTTAACGGTCTTTAATTAGCCCTTAAATTATTAAAAAAAGCCACCTTTGGGTGGCTTTTTTTATGCGGATGAATTGAAAATTAAAGCTTTCCTAATGTTGATTTATTTCCTATAGTAAAAATAGAACATAACAAATCTCTTGATTTTTAAACTTAAACATAACGGGGTCTTTTGATGAAATTCGCACAGCAATTATTCGCAGTTTCTGCATTATTCAGCTCATTGACAGCGATTGCTGCACCTATGCCCAATTCGATTGTGGTAGAAGATAAAGCTGTAGTTCCAGTACTAAAAACAGAAGTGATTCGCCGTGTTGCAGGTCAAGAACCTGTACGCCAAGTGACTGCAACAGTGTTAGAAATGACCAATAAAGGTCAGGATATCGTGGCACGTGAAATTGAACTTTCTGATCACCAAGGTGATTTTTCTGAAAAGAAATTATCGATTCCTGTACTACAGCGTGGTGGTGTCATCGTCCCGACCTCTAAAATTGAAACCAAGACTACGGTGAAGCAGGACGGTCAGATTATTCGTCAAAACACCAATATTGATGCAGAAGGTGTAGAGTTTAAGAAAGGGCAAGACCCGATTAAACGCACGCTAAAACTAGATCAGGCAACAGATCCAGAAAGCAAAGCCAAACTCTCTCATGCTGTGCTGACTGAAAATGGTGAAACCACAAAAGATTTGATGATTTTGGATGAAAATCCTGAGTGATTTGTGAGCGATTAGGCGTCGTTTTTTACAAAATGCAGCATTTATGCTCCAAGCCGTAACAAGCTATATTTAATTGTTTCATACAATGGTTTTAGAATCATAGGTATTGAAGAAGACAAGGAACATCACAATGAAAAAAGTAATGAGCGTATGCGCAGTCGCGATGATTTCGACCCTAATGCTTGCTGGTTGTGAAAGCATGTCGCCAAATGAACAACGTATTGGTGCCGCAGCTTTAGGTGGTGCCATTGGTGGTGGTGTGGGTAACAACGTTGGTGGTGGTGTAGGTGCAGCCGTTGGTGGGGGTGCTGGTGCAGCTGTCGGCAGTAAAACTCAAAACGGTTCAAACCGAAATGCCACATATAGTGGTGTAGGTGGTGCGATTGGTTCTGCAGTCGGTAAAAGTATCTTTGGTGGTAACACCGGTGCTGCTATTGGCGGTGCAATCGGTGGTGGTGCAGGTGCTGCAATTGAGCAAAATCGCTAATCTAATCCGATAAATTTGAATGAAAAGGCGCTTAAAGATAAGCGCCTTTTTTATTTGCGTGGACGGGGTTGCTTGCGACGAATGTATAGAGTTTTTTGAACTTCAGCGATACGTAAGCCTGCTTCATCAAAAATATTTAAGCTATAGTTCCGTAGAACAGGCGCGTGGTTATCTGCTAAGTTTTTAATATGGTTGATTTCATTTGGGTCGAGCTGGATGTCAGCGTATACCGTTCCACGTCCGGGGGATAAAAATTGGATATTTGCGGCTTTGTCCCACACGATATAACGTGAGCCCAGGTGATGCATCAAAATCAACATATAAAATGGGTCAACCATTGAATAAAGACTCCCGCCAAAATGTACACCGACGATATTTTGATTTTTACGAGTTAATGGCATTTTGACGCGAATGTGATAATTGGCGAGATCAATTTTATCAATCGAAATGCCAGCACCTTTATAAGGGGCATAATGATTGAGTAAGAATTTAGAGACAATAGGCATTGTCATTATTTTCTGGATTAAGCTCATACTGGGTCAATTTTTTTTTATGCTGAACTTTGCATACTAAATGAGTTTCAAAACTGTGGCATTGATCACATTGCCTATGTTCACAAATAAAACGTCAATTCGATGGAATCGATAAAAGGACAAGAAGAATGCAACCACTAAATACGCAATGGGTGAATACCACAGATCAACAACGGCTTTATGTGAAGACATGGGGTGATGAAACTAAGCCGGCATTGGTTTTGGTTCATGGTTATCCTGATAATCAGGAAGTATGGGAACCGGTTATTGAGCATCTTGGTTCTGAATTTTATATTGTGACCTATGACATGCGAGGTGCAGGGCAGTCCTCTGTGCCCCGTAAAGTACGAGATTACCGTTTAGAACAACTTTCACTTGATTTGGATAGTGTGACGCAAGCGGTATTAGGCGAGCGTAGTTTTCACTTAGCTGCGCATGACTGGGGTTCAATTCAATCTTGGGAGTCGGTCACAGAAGCAAAGTTTAGATCGCGAATTTTGTCTTATTCAACCATATCTGGGCCATGCTTAGACCATGCTGCATTTTTATTAAGAGATAACTTTAAACATCAGCAAAAAAAATTACTCAAATTGTTGAGCAAGTCATGGTATATCGGAGTATTCCAATTACCATTTCTTGCACCTGCCGCTTGGCATTTTTTGAATGCAGAGCGATGGGGGAAAATTGTTAATGATTTAGAACGAACTCAACAATTGCCGTTAAATCATAATATTCAACATGACGGTAAATATGGTATCGCGCTTTACCGTGCTAATTTTACTCCTCGTTTAACGCAGCCAAGACAACGTCATGCTATATGTCCTGTGCAAGCCATCGTATTAAAATATGATACTTTTGTCAGTCCAGAATATATTAAAGAATTGCCAAAATGGGTGGAAAATTTATCCGTGGTTGAAGTCAATGCAAATCATTGGGCCGTGCTGAGCCAACCCGAAAAAATTGCAAGTTACATCGCTCAATTTGCGCAATCACAGCAGCTTTAAGTAAATCGTTCAACAGTGGCAGTTTCATCGATAGGGGGCTAAATAGCGAGCAAATTCTGATAAAATACGGTTTTTTGTCAGACTCCCTTTTTTCTTATGTTTGCTATTCTTGCCGCAATTACAGTCATGTTTGGACTGTCGCTGGCACGCGTGCCTGTTGTATTTGCGCTGATCATTGGTGCAGTAACAGGTGGCTTGTTAGCTGGTCTTGGTATTCATGGCACCATCGAAGCGTTTAATAGTGGCTTAGGCAACGGTGCTCAAATCGCACTTGCTTATGGCGTGTTGGGGGCATTTGCTTTGGCACTTGCGCGTTCAGGTTTGCCAGATTTACTGGCTTATCAACTCATTACTAAACTCAAAGGTAACAGTAATGTGAAAGCCCAGAATCGCGTGAAATACGTAATTTTCGCTACTATAGCTTTAGCCGCCGTATGTTCACAAAACGTGATTCCAGTGCACATTGCGTTTATTCCAGTATTAATTCCACCATTACTCAGCGTATTTAATCATTTAAAACTTGACCGTCGTTTGATTGCTTGTGTTCTGACTTTTGGTCTTGTGGCGACTTATATGCTGGTACCTTTTGGTTTTGGTGCTATTTTCCTTAATGATATTTTAGGTCAAAACATCAATACCTTTGGTAAGCCATACGGTTTCAACATCAGCTATGATCAAATTCCAACTGCTATGGCAATTCCAGTATTTGGGATGTTTGTTGGCTTATTAATTGCTGTTTTTTATAGCTACCGTAAACCACGAGAGTATGCTGACGTTCAGGTTAAGGAATCACAGCACACCATCTCATCTGATGTAAAAGCAGATGAAAATGGTAAACCACAAGTCGCTAAATTTACTTTGATTATGGCTGCGGTTGCAGTGGTTGCTACGCTTTCTGTTCAAGTCATATCTGAGTCGATGATTTTGGCGGGTCTGGTTGGTGTTGCGATCTTAAGCTGTGCAGGTATTTTTAAGTGGAAAGAAGCCGATGATGTCATTATCAGTGGTATGCGCATGATGGCACTGGTTGGTTTCATTATGATTTCTGCGCAGGGCTTTGCATCTGTGATTGAGGCTACGAATCAAGTACCAATACTGGTACAAGCTTCGGTTGAATGGATTGGAAACAGCCGAGGTTTAGCTGCATTTTGGATGCTATTGATAGGGCTATTAATTACCTTAGGTATTGGTTCTTCATTCTCAACAATCCCAATTTTGGCCATTATTTATGTACCACTTTGTATTCAATTTGGTTTTAGCCCAGCGGCAACGATTGCCATTATTGGTACAGCAGCAGCTTTAGGAGATGCAGGTTCTCCGGCATCAGACTCAACTTTAGGCCCAACATCAGGCCTTAATATGGATGGTCAGCATGACCACATGAAAGACAGTGTGGTCCCGACCTTCATTCACTACAATATTCCATTAATGATCTTTGGTTGGATTGCCGCAATGGTACTCTAAAAAATTTTCAAAGATAAATAAAAAAGGCGATTATATAATCGCCTTTTTTGTTATTTAATCCTGAGGATTTTGGTTGGATTAAAATAATTCATTTTATTAATTCTGATTAAAAAGGTTGGTATATTATGAATAATAAATTAATTATAACGGTGAAAATATAAAACCAAGCATTGCACTATGATTAAAATAAATATATTTAATTAATAATAACTTATATAATAATGTAATAAATTATTAAATAATGTTATTGCATAATTTTAATACTAATGTTTAATATTAATTATTCATTCTAGAAGGTTGCTTTAAAATGTTAAAACAAGCTGCTCTTATTGCATTATTGGGTATGTCTGCTTCAGCGATGGCTGGTCAATGGCAGGTTAAAGTTGGTGGTTCTGTAATTGCTCCAACTGCAGATACTGATATTGCTAATGGTGCTTTAAATGTAAAAGCAGATCATGAGTTTGCATTTACACCGTCTGTAGAATATTTCTTTAATGACAACATTTCAGCTGAATTACTATTAGCTACACCAATTAGTCATGATGTGGATGTAACAGCTGCGGGTTCAAAAGTTGCTGGTGTTAAATTGAAACATCTTCCACCAACAATTACTGCGAAATATAACTTTAAAAATTCAACTGGCTTTACACCTTACATTGGTGTGGGTGGTACAGCATTTGTTGCTTGGGATGAAGATGGTTCAGGTGTGCTAGAAGGCACAAAGGTTAAAGTGAAAGAGTCTTATGGTTTTGCTGGCCAAGTTGGTTTTAACTACCAACCAGCTGATGCTAAAAACTGGGGCGTATTCTTTGATGCACGTTATGCTCAAATCCAGCCTGAAGTTCAAACAGTTGTCGAAACTTTTGATTTAGATATCGATCCTATGGTGTATACAATTGGTTATAGCTACAAATTCTAAGCTGTAGCTGATCTTAAAACCCTGCCTAATGGCAGGGTTTTTTATGCAGCATATTCCATTCATCAGTTGATCGAATTGAACAAATAGGCAATAGAAAATTAAGGTGGAACTGTTAGAGTCAAAATAAATCAGCAAGTTGGATGAAGAGAAAAGACGATGAAAAAAATTATGCAGGGTATGCTGGTCTTGGGCATTGCTCATCTTACTTCGACAAGTTATGCCGCAAGTTTTGACTGTACAAAGGCGAAAACCATTACCGAACATGCGGTTTGTGATAACCGTAGTATTAATGATGCCGATGTCAAAATGGCAACAACCTATACGATTATTCGTCATTTGGTTCCCATGGGGACACGTGGTGCAATTCAAGATCAACAAATAAAATGGCTACAACTACGCGATCAGTGCCGTGACAATGTCAGTTGTTTAAGTGATGTATATAAAATGCGGCAGCAAAAACTGGATCTCTACATGGACCGCGTTTATAAACAAGGACCTTTTTAAACCTTAAAATTTAGTGCGATAGAATAAAAATTTTCCATTCACACTATTGAAAAATAGTGAAGTCCCTCCATTCATATAGGCAATTGATAATTTTACTCAGTATGAACGGAGAGACTGATGAGCGAACAACAATCTCAAAAACACAGCTTCCAAGCGGAAGTGGCTCAGTTACTGCATTTAGTAACACATTCTTTATATTCAAATCCTGAAATTTTCCTTCGTGAGTTGGTATCAAACGCATCTGATGCCTGTGATAAATTACGTTTTGAAGGGATTAACCATCCTGAATATTATGAAAATGATCCAGATTTACATGTGCGTATTCATTTAAATAAAGAGCAGAAGACAATTACCATTTCGGATAATGGTATTGGTATGACACAACAAGAAGCGATTGATCATTTGGGTACGATTGCTAAGTCTGGCACTAAAGATTTTATGTCGAAGCTTACGGGTGATCAAAAGTCAGATGCACAATTGATTGGTCAATTTGGTGTGGGCTTCTATTCAGGTTTTATTGTTGCTGAAAAAATTACAGTGGAATCACGTCGTGCTGGGGTAAATGCCGCTGAAGGGGTACGTTGGGTTAGTAATGGTACAGGTGAGTTTGATGTAGAGCCAATTGATAAGGCTTCACGTGGAACCGACATCATTTTGCATTTACGCGAGGATGCGTTGGACTATTTAGAATCTGCAAAAGTGAAGCAGATAATTAATAAATATTCAGACCACATTAGCTTGCCTATCGAGATGCAAAAAGAAATTTGGCAGCAAGAAGAAGCAGCCGAAGGCGAAGAAGCTAAACCGGGTCAATATGTAAAAACCGATGAATGGGAAGCGATTAATTCTGCAAGCGCTTTATGGACACGGAACAAAAATGAAATCAGTGATGAACAATATACTGAGTTCTATAAAAACCTGAGCCATGATTTTGAGGCGCCGCTCGCATGGGCACATAACCGTGTCGAGGGAAGTACGGAATATACGCAGTTACTTTATATTCCATCTCGTGCGCCAAGTAATATTTTTACACGTGAAGCCAAAGCAGGGATTAAACTTTATGTGAAACGTGTATTCATCATGGATGATGCTGATAATTTGATTCCAAATTATTTACGTTTTGTTCAAGGTGTGGTGGATAGCGCAGACTTGCCGCTGAATGTGAGCCGTGAATTATTGCAAGAAAGCCGCGACGTGAAAACGATTCGCGAAGGTAACGCCCGTCGTATTTTGACCGTACTTGATGCTTTGGCAAAATCGGAAGATGCTGCAGATCAAGAAAAATTTAAAACCTTCTATGCAGAATTTGGTTCAGTCTTGAAAGAAGGACTGGGCGAAGATATGGCAAACCGAGAGCGTATTTTAAAATTATTACGTTTTGCTACTGCCAGCAACGATGAAGTCGTGACGTCATTGGCGGACTATAAAGCCAATATGAAAGAAGGCCAAAAAGCCATTTATTATGTTACGGCTGATAGTTTGAATGCAGCGAAAAACTCTCCGCAACTTGAATTGTTCAAGAAAAAAGGCATCGATGTGTTGCTCATGACTGAACGTGTAGATGAGTGGGCGATGGAATTTGTATTTGAATTTGATGGCACACCATTGCAAAACGTCGCTAAAGGTGCGGTTGATTTAGGTGACTTGCAAGATGCTGAAGAGAAAAAAGCACTTGAAGCCGCAGCGGAACAATTTAAACCGGTGGTTGAAAAATTGTCAGCATCGCTCAAAGATAAAACTTCAGAGGTTCGCGTAACCACACGCTTAGTTGATTCTCCTGCATGTTTGGTGGTGGCTGAAGGTGAGTTATCACCTCAGTTGGTTCGCATGCTAAAACAAGCAGGACAAGCGGTTCCAGAGTCAAAACCAGTCTTGGAAATCAATCCATCCCATCCTTTGGTGCAAAAATTAGAAAGCTCGGCGCAGTTTGATGATTTGGCGAATGTTATTTTTGATCAGGCGTTGATTGCTGAAGGTGGTTTACCCGAAGATCCAGCCCAATATATCAAACGGATTAACAGCTTATTGCTGAAGTAACCGTGATATGAAATGAACCTCCTTCGGGAGGTTTTTTTATTTGGTTTTTCGATAGAGGGCATAAATAAAAACGTCCATGTTTTAATCTTTAAAATAAATTAAAAATAAATAATTAATCTATAATAGCGATCATTGAATATTGGGAATTGTAAGATGAAAACTTTAGTGATCGCTGTAATGGGTTCGCTGCTCTCTATGGGCCTCATGCAATCTGCTCAGGCAGATAGCGCTACGCAAAAAATGGTGCGTAATGACCGAGTGCAGGTTTCAAAGCAGATCGCACAATACGATATCAACCCTTTTGTCGATAGCCGCCGTGTGATACGAAATGATCGTGCTCAGTACAGCTTTCCTAAAGTGAAAAAAGTCGCTGAAAAGCAGTCGCGTATTGCACGTAATGATCGTGTGAGTGTGATTAAGAAAAACTGAACCTGAGTTATTTAAAAAAGCCCATCCTGTTGAGATGGGCTTTTTTATATGCTGTGTTTAAAGAGGTTTTAAAACAGGGCTTCAAGACGCACTAAAGCGCCCAAAAAGTGGCTTTTATCATCACGATGGTTATTGTGGTAATTGAGATCGCCTTGGATATAAAACCATTCGCGCAGGAAGGGTTGGCGCCATGACACAGATGGCCCCCAACTGTTTAAACGCAGTTGATCGTTATTGTAAAAACCACCTGTATATAGGCCATAGCTGAAGCGGTTGCCTTTAAAAAATTGGTGTTGGCGAAAACTGAAGTTATCCCATTTCAAATCATCATCCTGCGTATCGGCATAGGTCAGGTTGAATTGGTTCGAGATAAAGGGTTGGCCTGGGCGGGCATGGGTTAATTCTAAATTGGTTCTTAGATAATTTTCACTGTCGATGCCATAGCGATAAATCTGTTCTGCTAAAAAACGAAAGTCATTGTCGAGTTGCCATTTTTTAGCTGCTTTTAAGCGGACATATAGGTCATCATCAGAACGTAAACCGAGATCAACGTCAGTTTCGAAGGGCAGTCGATCTGAAATTTCTGACCAACGTAAAGCCAGTGAACTGTTATCTTCACGGGTTTGCTTATTGTCATAATTTTTATCACTACGCCCCGCAGGGTTTTCATTGGTAATTGCAGCATTATTTTCTAATTCATTATCAAGTGAGTCATCACCAAAGACCACACTCAATTTTTTTTCTAAAGTGGGAAGCTTAATTTTACCGCGAATACGTGGCTTAATTTCGTATTCATCGTGCTTATTCCAACTGTTGTCTAAAATCACCCTAAGGGTAGCATTGGCTGGTTTATCAGGCTCACTTTGCCCAAACCAATTATCCATGCGAACGGCCGTTCGATCTGCCCAATTTCGGACTTTCTTCTGTTGTCGATCGGTCCAGCTATTATTTTCCGTTTGTTCTGTTGTCGGAACAATGGGGTGATCTGATTGTTCAGGTAAGAAGGTCGGTGTTGCATCAATCCAACGTGGAATTTGATCTAAAAAATCATAGGTCTTTGGCGTGATATACGATGAATTTTGGTCAGTTTCAGGCACATCCTGCGAATGTTCACCCTCAGTTTCATTGACGACAGCATCAGTTTCATTGGCCCAAGCAACTTGATACATCAAGCTCATTGATGCGGAAAAAAGCAAAGTCCGAATAAAGTACTGTTGTTTTTTATGCATATGTTTTGGCTCTATTTAATTATCATCTGAGTATCCTGCATCTGTAGTTTTGTTATTTTTGTCGGATAAATGCAAGCCAAACTACAAAATAAATGCAATTAATCTTCGGTCATTTGCTTAAGTGCTTGATAAAGCGAAATCACATCAATGGGTTGAGCCAATTGTTGGATCACATTTTGGATGCTTTGCCAATTTAAACCTTGCTGTCGATGGAGGATCAAATAGGGAAGGGCTTGTTCAGTACGCAAGAGTGCCATGCGTTTTTGACCGTGGATTAAACGTATTTTTTGACGTTCTTGTAATAATAACAGCGGGGTATGTAGCGTCGGTTCAGGTTCATCAAAATGAATGAATTTTTGCGTATGAACTAACTGTACCGGGATAAATGGATAATAGTCGTTTTGCGACCAAATCATTTCAGCATGCTGAGACTGTTGATAGAGCTGATCAGGTGCAGCACAGAGTTGCTCTAGACTGTCCCATGATATGACTTTAATCGCGGCAAGTTCATGTTGATGTTGTTGGCAAAACAGCTGAGAGAGTCGAATGGCTTCCATCTGCGTTTGCGCACCAAACAACAAGAGATATTTGATGAAGCGACCTTCGGTATTGATTTGCTCTGCTAAATACAGTGGCTGGTTTTTCCAATCTGTACCATCTGTTGTATGTAATAGAACATCAAGTTGCGTTGTGAGTTCAGGCTGATCTATAAACTGCAATTCATACAAGGCCAATTGCGCATCGATGTTTTGCAGCGTTTGAACGCGAGCGGTATATTGAGCGATTTGAACCTGTTCAGGAAATTCAACGCCTGCCATTGTCGAGTTGAGATGTTCCTCCGATGGCGCATGTGTTGGCTGCTCAATTAGAACAAGAGGAACGGTATCAGGTGCAGAAAGCTCCGGTTTATTTGTATTTGAGTTATCAAGCAACGTATCCGCTTTATTGATTTGCTTATCGCAATGATCTAGATCAACAGATCCGTCTTTATTTATCGCTTCAATTGGCAGTAGGTCGTCCACACTTGCTGCAACACAGCTTGGCGCTGAGATGATTTCATCCTTTAGGCGTAAGGCATGTAGACGTAGATCGGTATCACTGATTAAACATTTATATAGCTGTTGTTGTTCAATTAACCAATCATAGCATTCGCTAAAATTGCCCCATTCACTGAGTAAAGCCGTGCGCTGTTTGGCTGGAATCATCCACACTTGCCAACCTAATTCATGGTCATGCAGCAAGGCCCAACCCATCTCTGGATATTGATATAAAGCATTTTCAAGTGCAGCATCATGGTTAAAATAGCCACGAAATAACCATGAATATGGCGTTTGTTTGGAAAATTCAGTTGCAGCCATTTGTGGCTTAGTTAATGCGCGATAACTTAATATTTGCTTTTGAAAAATTGGTTCATCGCATAAGGCAAAAATTTCATGAATCCGACGTTTAGAAAGCGCCGTTTCATAAAAACTTAAAGCACGATGTTCAAGTTGATGGGTCAGTACATGGATTTCTTTTATTAATTGTACTTTCTCTTGTAAATTCATTTGTCCGCTTCCTAAAGGACTTTTTGTGCTTTTTCTAAATATTTAGCCAATACAATATTGGTTGCAAGTTCTACTAATTTATATTCAGCCGAATTCGGGTTTCGATATGTATTGGCCAATTCAATCAGGCGTTCAATATCGATGACCTGCGGTGAAATTTTTCCTTGTATCAGTGCCTGAAGTTCTTGCATAGGACAATGTAAATTTAAAAATAAAGAAGTCGATTAGTTCATTTGATTATAGAGATTTCATTAAAAAAAACATGGAAATAAATGTCAGCTTCTACAAATTAAGTGTTGAATATGACAATTAATGCGCATTTTGTTTAAAAATAATACCAAATCATCAGCTTAAAGATACGCTTTGCAAATTTTATCGCGGCATAGTTGGATCAATTTTTTTGAAGTCATCATCAGCGATTGAGCGCTTTTAGATGTTCATTTTTAATGTTAAGTAAAGAATAAAGCCCAAAGTAAAGGCACATAAAATAAAAAACCGATGGTGGGAGCCATCGGTTTTTTTATGGAAAAATCAGCTAAAAATTAAGCTTTTTTTTCTGTGTTTGTGATAACTTCAGTTGTATCAGCAGCTGGAGCTTGGCTCTCTGCATTGGCAGTTTCAGCAGTTTCAGCAGTTACAGCTTTTTTTACTGGAAAATCTGGTACGTAAACGATTTGTGCAGAAACAGTTGCAGAAAGCGCCATCACAGCAACAGCCATAGCATATTTGATTGCGTTCATTTGTGTATTCCTATCAATCATTAGTAACTCAAAAATTGAGTCAGGGAGAAAATTAATCACTTGAATTTATGTGAAAATAATATCAAAAAATAATCAATTAAAAATGATCGATTCGGCAACACAAGATAAATGGTAGGATTTAATATTTATATAAAACAGTCTATTAGAGTTATTGCTCTAGAGTTTTTATTAGCTGAGTGACAGCGGCGTATCACTCAGATATAGATGAAAAATCTATGAATGTTTGGCACATTTCTTTTCATAGACTTTGCCTGCGATACCACCAATAATGGCACCACTAATAGTACCAAAAACAGGCAATATACTGCCTGCAACAGCTCCGATCGCAGCACCTTTGACGGTCGGAGAAAAACGTGAGAGAAAGCTATTCTTCCCTGTTTGGGACTCGTTGGTGGTTGTTTGAGGGGTTGTATTGGTAGATAGTTCGGTTTCAGCAGAAGTTGCTTGAGGTTCAATAGTCATGACATTACTCCCGAGCATGATCGTTTGAAGAATGAAGCTTTTAGCCTAATCGGTAGTGGCCTTGGCTTAAACAGAAAGCATGTAATAAATGATGGTCAGTTTGTAATCCCTCGAAGTGGAATTCACTCCTGTGTAAGACATGTAATATTTTGCTGTTTTGATGTTTAAAAAATAACCAAAATAAGTGACTTAATCATATGATGAAGATTCAAAATCATAACAATGAGGATAAATACAATGTCTGTTGCTAAAGTCGTTGAAGTAAATGCAAGTAGCACAAAAAGTTTTGAAGATGCAATCCAAACGGGAATTAATAAAGTCACTGAAACCGTAAAGAACGTTCAGGGTGCATGGATTAATGAACAAAAAGTTGTGGTGAAAGACAATAAAATTGCGGAATATCGAGTGAACTTAAAAATCAGCTTCTTGGTGGAATAAGTTTCATTTTATTGATGTTAAAAACTGATCATAAAAAATCCCCGAAGTTCGGGGATTTTTGATTGAACGCGCTGAATTATTTTTCAGGTGTTTCACAGCTTTCATCATTACAGACAGGTGTAGGAGCAAGCTCAGGGAGTTCCGCAGCTTTGTCCATCACTTTTTTAAATACATCTTTCGGTTGAGCGCCTGCTAAAGCAATGCGTTGCTCAAACACAAAGAACGGTACACCCGTAACTTTAAGTTGATCGCGTGCTACTTCTTCGTCGTATTTGACGAAATCAGCAAATTCATCTGAGTCTAATAAGTCATCGACTTCAACAGGGTTTAGACCAATACGAGATGCAACGTCTTCTAAGGTTTCACGTTCACCAATGGCCAAGCCTTGCGTCATATAGCTATAGAAGAAAGCTTCTTTGGCTTCACTGCCGAGACCTTTGCTTTGTGCAAGATGAATCAAGCGGTGCGCGTTGAAAGTATTGCCTGAATTGGCTTTTTGCCAGTTAAATTCAATACCTTCAGCTTTTGCCATTTCGGCGATATTGCGCTGCATTTCTTCAACTTCTTCAATACTGCGGCCATATTTTTGAGCTAGACGTTCAGTATTAGAAATTTCTAGGCGAGCGGGCGCATCTGCGTCAAGTTGATAGCTATGCCAAAACACTTCAAGCTCTACACCCGATTCTTCGGCAGCAGCTTCAAGGCGTTTTTTCGCAATATAACAAAATGGGCAAACCACGTCTGACCAGATATCTACACGCATGGGAAATCTCTTTTCTATGTTCTGGGAAAATGATGGGGGCAAATCCTAAAATTTAAAGCCAAGCAATGCAATCCATTTTTGTTTCGATGGCGCAATGTCGAATTTTTTTGATGTTGATACAAGGCTTGACCGAAGATTTGTCTGGCCACTAATCCGTGATTAAACGTTTACCCAAACAAATCACTTCAACCTCTTCATAGCCCAATTGTTCATAAAAATTTTGTACGTCAATGTTGTCTTGGCGAATCAGTAATTGAAGTTTGGGGCAACCTAAAGCAATTAAGCGTTTTTCTAATTGCTGAATGAGGGCGGTAGCGACGCCATTTCGCTGAAAATGTGGATGTACGGCAAGATAATTGACCCAGCCTCGGTGTCCATCATAGCCACCCATGACAGTTGCGATTAATTGATCATCTTTGACAGCCAATAAAAATAGTTGGTCACGTTGAGCCAATTTTCGAAATATATCAATTTCAGGGTTATTCCATGGACGGGTCAGATCACACAGTTCCCAAAGTGCAATCACTTCATCTAAATCAGATTCGAGATAGGGGCGGATAATAAACATAATTTTTGTTTTAGCATGTATTTTGACCAATTTAGATTAGTCGAGTTTTGCAGACTTGATAAGTCATATTGAAAAATAAAAGCCATAAAAAAAACGCTCCGAAGAGCGTTTTCTTATTTCACTGTCAATTAAGCAGTTTTAACTTCTGGTTGAGCAGCTAACATGTGGCCGTTCTCTTCGAAGTTGATGTGCCAAGACAATGCTTCACGTAGAAGGTGAGGTGTTTGACCACCTTTCGCACATGCACGGTCGAAGTAATCATTTAGCGCATCACGGTACATAGGGTGAGCACAGTTGTCGATTACTGCACGAGCACGTTCACGTGGAGCAAGACCACGTAAGTCAGCAAGACCTTGTTCAGTAACTAAGATGTCAACGTCGTGTTCAGCATGGTCAATGTGAGAAGCAAATGGAACAACAGAAGAAATGTCGCCGCCTTTTGCAATTGATTTAGTCACGAAGATCGCCAAGTGTGCATTACGTGCGAAGTCACCTGAACCACCGATACCGTTCATCATTTTTGTACCGCAAACGTGAGTTGAGTTCACGTTACCGTAGATATCAAACTCAAGCGCAGTGTTGATACCGATGATACCTAAACGACGTACAAGTTCTGGGTGGTTAGAAATTTCTTGTGGACGTAATACAAGTTTGTCTTTGTATTGTTCAAGGTTATTAAATACTTTTTCGCCATATTTAGCAGAAAGCGTAATAGAAGAACCTGAAGCAAATTTCATTTTGCCTGCGTCGATCAATTCAAATGTACAGTCTTGAAGTACTTCAGAGTACATGATCAAGTCTTCAAAGTTTGAATCTTTAAGACCAGTCAATACTGCGTTTGCAATTGAACCGATACCTGCTTGTAATGGACCAAGGTTTTTCGGTAAACGACCTTCTTCTACTTCTTTTTCAAAGAAAGCGATCAGGTGGTTTGCAATACCTTGAGTTTCATCATCAGGTGCAGTCACTGTAGATGGAGAGTCATGCAATTCGTTGTTAAATACGATACCTACGATTTTTGAAGGATCGATGTTGATTGCATGTGTACCAATACGTTCGTCAACTTGAGTCAATGGAATCGCTTGACGTGTTGGACGATACGTTGGGATATAAATATCGTGTAAGCCTTCGAATGCTGGGCTTAAGTTGGTGTTAATTTCAACAATCACTTTTTCAGCAAAAATTGCGAAGCTTGCAGAGTTACCTACAGAAGTTGTAGGGATGATGCCACCATCTTCAGTGATCGCAACAGCTTCAATAATTGCTACATCAGGCTTTTTAAGCTGAAGGTTACGCATTTGTTCAACTGTTTCAGACAAATGCTGATCGATGAACATTACTTCGCCTTTGTTGATCGCTTTACGTAATGTATTGTCTACTTGGAACGGTAAACGACGAGCAAGAACACCTGCTTCAGTCAATTTTTTGTCCAAATCGTTACCCAAGCTCGCGCCAGTAATTAGGGTAATTTTAAGAGGATTAGCATGAGCCTGTTGAACCAACGCTAAAGGTACAGCTTTCGCTTCACCTGCGCGTGTGAAACCACTCATACCTACCGTCATACCATCCTGAATGAATTCAGCAGCTTTTTCTGCGCTGATAACTTTGTCGTGAAGGGCAGCTAAACGGATGCGATCTAAAGACATCATATACTCTCGTGAAATTCTCAAAACTGATACGGATTGTACCGATCAAAAAAGCCATTTTGCATACCTGTTAGGCTAAGGTCTAATTTTTTGAAAAAATGTGGGTATAAGATTTTATTATGTTTTTTAAACTACTGAATAATAAAGTTAAAAATATCAATGGTTAAAGCTTAAACAAAACTGTTCGTTGCTTTTTTGAACGCTTGTTAAAAGCGTTCAGTTAAACTTTGCTTAATTTTTTCCAATGGGCTGTTGTTTAATATTTCATCATTTTCGAGTTTTTGCAGTGGTAAAGAAATGATCGCTTCGAGTCCACCTTCTGCTCGATTGTGAATTGAAAGTTGACCTTCGTGAATATCCACAATACGTTTTACAATGGCTAAACCGAGTCCACTGCCTTGAATGGTACGTGCATCATTACCACGTACAAAAGGTTGCATCAGGTCTTCAATTTGGTCTTCTGGAATCCCTTCGCCATTATCGGCAACGCGAATTTGAATATGGTCGCCTTCATATTCGGTAGACAGTTCAATTGGCTCGGCACCATAGCGTTTTGAGTTATTGATTAAATTGCCTATTAGCCGTTTTAACGACAGGCTGCGTGCTTGAATAATCGGTAAGTCTTGGGGTTCAAAGCGAATATCTAAGGGTTTAAATTGAATCACTAATTCCTGCAATAACGCATTTAAATCGGTATCTTGCGGAACTTCATCTGAACCATCTCGCATATACGAAATGAACTGATTCAGAATCGCATCCATATCTTCAACATCATAGATCAGACCTTCTTTTAGAAAGTCATCATCAGGCATCATTTCTGCGCTGAGTCGAATACGGGTCAGCGGAGTACGCAAATCGTGGGAAATACCGGCCAACATAATACGACGGTCACGTTCAGTTTGTTCCAGCGTGTAGACCATGTGGTTAAAGGCTTGGTTCACTTCACGAATTTCTTGTGGCCCATGGTTGGTTTCTAAATAGGGGGCAGTGCCGTGTTTACTGTAGTTGTTGGCCGCATCTTGTAAACGTTTTAGCGGACGGTTGAGCTGACGAACCAAGGTTAAAATAATGATGCCGGCAATTAGAGGAATACCCAATAACCAGCCTAAAATCAGCTCTGCGCTATAGTTGGCATAGGTTTTTAAAGGCTCGCGAACCCAGTTGCCATTCATTTCTGGAGTTTGAATCCAGATGCGTGGGTCAGGTTTAAATTGGAAATACACGGTCGCATTATCAATGCGCATTTCTTTGGCCAGTTTCTTTTCAATTTGATTGGTAAAGAACTCTGCAATGACTTTGTCTTTGACATTGGGGAATTCTTTCGGATCGGTCACATATTCGATCCCGACACGGTTGCGCATCCAGTCGTCGACATCCACTTCGGCATTGTTATGAAAAATCCGTAAATCAGGATTGTTAATGATTTCAAGCTCGACCGCGAGGTAACGAGCATGTTGTTGAATTTCGGGTAAATAGAGTGTGCGCCAAAAGAACCATAAGGACATAAACAGGCTAAAAAACACCACAAATAAGACCAATACGGTGGTCCGCATGGCTGCAGAGCGGGGTTTGATTTTATCGAGGAAGCGTTCCCAAGGTGTCCGTTTTTTTTCGGAGTAGGTAACGTAGTCGGTAAATTCCTGTGGGTCGATGGGTTCGAGTTTCACGCTATATCCCTAGAGTAAATTTTAGAGTGTGAGATCAATTAACCCTGTTGGATACGCGTTCAGGTCATACGCAACTGTTCGAGGCAGGAAGCATGGAATAGATTATGTTTCTGCGATGATTCTGATATGAAGCAGAAATGAGACGAGTTTTGCGTATGACAATGGTTTTGCTTACTTTTGCCGAAACAAAAGTAAGGCGAACCGCAGGTTATTGGATAAATTTAATGTTCAATGAAAAGACTCCGCCTAATGAACGGCGGAATTTTTTATTACTATTTATTTGGATTATTCAGCACCATCTGGAACAAAGACATAACCCACGCCCCAAACGGTTTGGATATAGCGCGCACGTGCAGGGTTTTCTTCAACTAAACGACGTAGGCGAGAAACCTGAACGTCAATTGAACGTTCCATGGCGCCCCATTCACGACCACGAGCAAGATTCATTAACTTGTCGCGTGTCAGTGGTTCACGAGGGTGTTGAACTAATGCTTTGAGTACGGCAAATTCACCCGTCGTCAATGTGACGACTTGACCTTCACGGGTTAAGGTACGTGTAGATAGGTCGAGTGACCAAGGACCAAAAGACACCACTTCCATTTGTTGGCTTGGTGCGCCCGGCACTTCACGCACTTGGCGACGTAGTACCGCACGAATACGAGCTAATAGCTCATTCGGGTTAAATGGTTTTGGTAAATAGTCATCTGCACCGGCTTCAAGTCCAGCAATACGGTCTGAATCGCTACCACGAGCGGTCAGCATAATGATCGGGGTATCGATGCTAGATTGGCGCAGACGGCGACAAATACTCAAGCCATCTTCAACAGGTAACATAAAGTCGAGCACAATCAGGGAAAAGAGTTCCCGCTGCAACAGACGATCCATCTGAGTCGCATCATGTGCGGTTTTGACCACAAAACCTTTATCTTCTAGGAAGCGTTGTAAGAGGGTGCGTAGACGCACATCATCATCGACAACCAGAATGCGTTCGACTCGGTCGGTTTCGGCTTGTACGGCATCTGTTTTTTCAGCAGGTACAACTAAACTCATGACGTGCTCCTTATTCTTTATTGTCATCGTAAACAAAAAGTCGATTTCACTTGAGTATACGATTCATTTATATAAATTTACTATGCTCTAAAGCAACAAATATTGCAGTTAAAATCAAGACATAGATACCAAATGTATACATGTTGTTCGAATCAGTTTGCTTATCTAAGTCTCGCTAATTTGCTGTTTCATAGTCAGTTTCGTAAAAAAATGTGTATTTGAGATGAACTGGCATTAAAAACCACGAATAAATTTATAAAAACAATTGTGGATTTTATGGTCTTGGTCTTTATAATCATGGCTTTTAGAACTTATCCTTGCAGGGATCTAATACGATGACTGACTTAGTTCAGCAGTTGGCAAAAGAAATTGCCGTACGTCCAAATCAAATTGAAGCTGCCATCAAGCTCATTGATGAAGGTGCCAGTGTTCCATTTATCGCACGTTACCGTAAAGAAGTGACGCAAGGTCTGGACGATACTCAATTACGTCAGCTCGATACACGTCTGACTTACCTGCGTGATTTATTTGAGCGCCGTGAAAAGGTAATCGAATCTCTAAAAGAACAAAACAAGTTATCTGATGACTTACTTGCTCGCGTGAATGCAGCAGAAACGAAAAATGCTTTAGAAGAGATTTACGCACCGTACCGTCCAAAACGTACCAGTAAATCATTTAAAGCCAAAGAAGCGGGTTTAGGCCCAATCGCTGAAAAAATCTTTAATGAAGCGATCGATCCTACGGAAGCTTTGGCAGGCTTTAGCCATGAAGATTATGCAGATGTTGAAAGTCAACTTGATGCGATTCAACACATTTTAATTGATGAATGGGCACAAAATATTGCATTAACCACTGAGCTAAAAGCGACATTTGCGAAAACTGCAGTGTTGAAAAGTTTAGTTGCAAGCGATGAGAAAAAAGAAGTCGGTAAAAAATTCCGTGATTACTTTGATTTCTCTGAAAGCTTAAATAAAGTCCCTTCACACCGTTTATTGGCGATGCTCCGTGGCCGTCAAGAAAATGTCTTGGGCTTAAAAGTCGATGGTGAAGATGATGCACCATTGGCTCGTATTGATACTGAATACAATTTAGAAACAGCACAACCACAAGCGCGTGCAGATTTCTTAAAACAAACTGCAAAATTGTTCTGGCTCGGTAAAGTTCGTCCTGCGATTGAACATTCATTATTGACTGAAAAACGTTTGGCTGCTGAAGCTGAAGCGATGGATGTCTTTGCTGAAAACCTACGTCATTTATTACTTTCTGCTCCTGCAGGCGCACGTTGCACATTGGGTGTAGACCCAGGCATCCGTACGGGTGTGAAATTGGCTGTTGTGAATGCATCAGGTGATGTCCTTGCACATAGCACGATTTACCCATTTGCTCCGAAAGAAGACAAAGCTGGATCAGTGGCTGAACTTGCACGTCTATGCCGTGAGTTTAATGTTGAACTGATTGCCATTGGTAACGGTACTGCAAGCCGTGAAACTGAAGCTGTTGTAGCTGAAATGATGGCAGCAAATACAGACTTGAACTTGATTCGTGTGTCGGTATCTGAAGCAGGCGCGTCGGTTTACTCAGCATCTGAATTGGCGTCAAATGAATTGCCAGATTTAGATGTATCGATCCGCGGTGCTGTATCGATTGCACGTCGTTTACAAGATCCATTGGCTGAACTTGTGAAGATTGATCCTAAATCGATTGGTGTGGGTCAATACCAACATGATGTGAACCAAACCGGTTTGGCAAAAACGCTAGAAGCGGTTGTGGAAGACTGTGTGAACTCAGTAGGTGTTGATGTCAACACAGCATCATCTGCTATTTTGGGTTATATCGCGGGTCTAAATAAATCGATTGCACAGCAAATCGTTGAATTCCGCAAAGAAAATGGTCGTTTTGATAACCGTCAAAGTTTGAAGAAAGTACCTCGTTTAGGCGAACGTACCTTTGAACAAGCAGCAGGTTTCTTACGTATTCAAGATGGTTCTGAACCATTGGATGCATCTGCAGTTCACCCAGAGTCATATGACTTGGTGGCAAAAATTGTGGAAGCAAAAGCGACGACTGTAAAAGATATTATTGGTAATACTGAAATTATCCGTCAGATCGATGCAGCAGCATTTGTAAATGACCAATTTGGTTTACCGACAATTCAAGACGTTTTATCTGAACTTGAAAAACCAGGCCGTGACCCACGTCCAGAGTTCCGCACGGCTAAATTCCGTGAAGACATCACAGAAGTGGCGCAGTTGACTGAAGGTTTACAGCTTGAAGGTGTGGTTACGAATGTAACCAACTTCGGTGCATTCGTGGATGTGGGTGTACACCAAGACGGTTTAGTGCATATTTCTGAACTTGCAAATGAATTTGTTGCAGATCCGCACAAAGTCGTGAAACCAGGTCAAATTGTTCAAGTTCGTGTCTTGAATGTCGATGTTGAACGTAACCGTGTCAACTTGTCTATGCGTGCAGAAGGTGCTGCTGCAGCGAAACCACAACGTCAACCACGTCGTGACAATGCCCAGCAAGAACAACGTGGTGAGCGTAAGCCACATGCGAAACGTCCACAGCATGCCCGTCCGCAAGGCGACCGCCCACAAGGTCATAAAAAACCTCAAGCAGCGAAACCACAAGAAAATAAAATTGGTGGTTTAGGTGCGTTGTTATTACAAGCAGGGATTAAAGGTTCGAAGTAATCTTTAACTGTTAAAAAAACCTCCCATATGGGAGGTTTTTTTATATAAGATTAAAACAATCAAAGCTTAAATAAACTTAGAAGATCATGATGTTACGTAGTTATTATCAGGGTTCAGTGCAACAATTCATACATACAAATGAACAAGAAATTATGGGGGCTTTGGCACTACAGCATGAATTTGCATTGGAAGATTTACAAAAGAACGCTTGGTTAAAACAAATTGAGATTTTAAAACAACAGTTGGATTTTTTAGATGAGGGAGAAATCTTTTTTGAATTCTCTATTCCACGGATGGGTAAGCGCGTAGATAACATTCTTTTGATACGTAATTTAATTTTTGTTATTGAATTTAAAGTAGGTGAAAAGAGTTACCCACAATATGCTAAGACTCAGGTCATAGATTATTGTTTGGATTTGTTGAATTTTCATGAAGGTAGTCATCAGCAAAAGGTCATACCACTTTTAATTTCAACCCAAGCTCAAAGTTGTGAACAGTCATGGTCAGCGGTATCCACTTATCAAGATACTTTATGCTGTAACACCCATAATTTACGGATTGTAATCGAACAAGCGCTTTATCAATTTGCAGGTCTTACGCAACTTAATATCAAACAGTGGGTTGAGTCTCGATATAAACCAACACCCACAATTATTGAAGCAGCTCAGGCGTTATATCAAGGTCATACAGTGGATGAAATTTCTAGAAGTGATGCCGGTGCAAAAAATTTAGCGATCACTTCGAAAAAAATCGAACAAATTATTGAAGATGCAAAATTAACAAATAAAAAAACGATTTGTTTTTTAACGGGTGTACCTGGTGCAGGAAAGACATTGGCCGGTCTTAATATTGCGAACCAGCGTTTAAAAACAAATGAACAAGAACATTCTGTATTTTTATCTGGGAATGGTCCTTTAGTTGATGTTTTACGTGAAGCATTGGTTCGAAATACCGTGGAACTTGCTAAGCAACAAACAGAAAAAAAGACGCGATCTGAGGCAGAACGTGAAGCCAAAGCCTTTATACAAAATATTCATCATTTTAGAGATCATTATTTGAAATCAAATGAGGTGCCAATCGAAAAAGTCGTTATTTTTGATGAAGCTCAAAGGGCCTGGCAAAAGGATCAGGTTTCAAACTTTATGAAACAGAAAAAAGGTATTGATAATTTTTCGATGTCTGAACCAGAGTTTCTCATTAGTGTTATGGATCGCCACGCTGATTGGTGTGTCGTTGTTTGCCTGATTGGTGGTGGGCAGGAGATTAACACTGGAGAAGCAGGTGTTTCTGAATGGCTATCAGCATTAGAACATAAATACCCGAAATGGAAGATCTACTTTTCTAACAAAATTTTGCAGGATAAAGTCTATTTAACTGATCCTAAACAACAATTCTGGGTTCAAAAAAATGGAAAAAATGAGGAAGATTTACATCTTGCTGTTTCTGTCCGGTCATTTCGCAGCGAACAAGTTTCACATTTGATTCAACATGTATTAGATGGTGATGCAAAGTCCGCGAAAGAAACTTACCATATGATGTCCCAAGATTATCCTATTCTGCTTTGTCGTGATTTTAATGTTGCTAAACAGTGGTTAAAAAGAAAGGCTAAGGGTTCAGAGCGCTTTGGGGTTATTGCTAGTTCGGGTGCCAGACGTTTAAAAGCCGAAGGTATTGATGTAAAGAATAAAATAACACCTGCAGATTGGTTTTTGAATTCAAATACAGATGTACGTTCTGCGTATTATTTGGAAGATATTGCAACTGAGTTTGATGTGCAAGGCTTGGAAATAGATTACAGTTGCGTGGCATGGGATATTAATTTTTATTTTGATCAAGATTGGCAATTTCAAGCCTTTAAAGGTAGTCGATGGCAAAATATAAGGCAAACTGAAAAGCAGAAATACCTGTTAAATGCATATCGAGTGCTACTGACTCGGGCGCGACAAGGTATGGTGTTGTATATACCATCTGTAGATGACAGTGACTGGACTCGTCCCAAGAAATATTATGATTCGACGTATAATTTTTTGAAGTAATGTGGTTTCAATACGCTATAAAAAACCTCCCATTTGGGAGGTTTTTTTATTTCTTTTAAGGCCTATCAAAGATAAATGAGCTGAATCTTAAACTTCGCAATAAAGTGTAAAAATCACACAAATCACGTATCAAAACACACTATAGAATCGTTCGATTGTCAGACAATATAAGTCACGCCATAAAGTGGTCACAAACTTTAGGTTTTACATACTTACATCTAATTATTTGATATTTATTATAAACGGTAAAATGATGACATCTAAAATTGAACGACATCGATTTCATATTCACGACTTTTTATCTGGAACAGTGGTATTTCTCGTGGCTTTACCGCTATGCCTAGGCATTGCATTGGCTTCTGGCGCACCGATTCTCTCTGGCATTATTGCCGGCATTGTCGGTGGTATTTTAGTTGGGGCACTGAGTGGCTCACATATCAGTGTTGCAGGGCCAGCAGCAGGTTTAACAGCAGTCATTTTGGTACAGCTTGAACTACTCGGCGGCAACTATGCCGCCTTTTTATTGTGTATTGTTTTTGCCGGTATCTTACAGATTGGATTTGGCATATTTAGGCTCGGTTTCTTTGCCAACTTTATTCCGAACAATGTCATATTGGGTTTATTGGCAGCTATCGGGCTGATCTTGATTGGGAGTCAAATGCCTTATCTGTTTGGCTTGAACCAATTTTCATGGTCAGTGTTGTGGCAGTCACAGCCGCTCAATTTGCAATGGGATGTGGGTGCCATTGTGATCGGTATCGGTAGCCTTGTACTGATGTTGCTTTGGGAGCAGAGCCCATGCAAAAAATGGGTTTTGCCTTCAGCCTTGGTTGCTGTCGTTCTTGCTGCACTATGTAATGCCGTGTTGGTGCTTAGTGGCTCGTCTTTTGCAGTTCATCCATCAAATCTCATCCAACTTCCTAACCTTTGGGATCAGCCACAAAATGTGATGATCTTTCCGGATTGGACCGCTTTAAATAATCCTCTGATTTATACGGGCGCTATCACTTTGGCGGTTGTGGCGTCATTAGAAACTTTATTGAATTTAGAAGCAGCAGATAAATTGGATCCGCATAAGCGCTCTTCACCCCCCAACCGAGAGTTATGGGCGCAAGGCATCGGCAATGTCGTTTCGGGTGCTATAGGCGGGATGCCGCTGACGTCAGTAATTGTTCGTAGTTCGGTCAATGCCAGTGCTGGAGCTAAAAGTAAATGTTCTGCCATCTTTCATGGCGTGTTGCTCCTGTTTGCCGTGCTGTGTTTAGTGCCTTTGATGAACATGATTCCACTTTCAGCATTAGCTGCAATTTTAATCCTCACAGGTTTTAAACTGACGCATCCCAAATTGTTTAAACAGCTTTATTTAAAAGGTTGGAAACAATTTATTCCTTTTATTATTACCTTATTGGCGATTTTATTCACAGACTTATTGCTCGGAATCTTGATTGGTTTAGCCAGTAGTGCGGCCTTCATTTTATACGCCAATTTTAATAAGGGCCTGAAGGTGTATAAAGAGCATCATTTGCATGGGGTGATTACACGGATTGAATTGCCTTCACAAGTTAGTTTTCTTAACCGTTCGGCATTAATCTCGGCATTGGAACATATTCGCCGCGGTGAACAAGTGGTGATTGATGCCACACATGTGAGTGATATGGATGCTGATATTTTCCAACTCATTCAAGAGTACCAACAGGAAAAGGCTGTGCAGCGTAAAGTGCAAGTGCAGTTGATTGGTTTCAAGGCACACTATGCCGATGCGCAGGAGGCAGCATTAGATATTGATATCAGCACCGCAGCTTTACAGCAACGTTTGACGCCAGAGGCTGTGCTCGCTTTGCTCAAAGCAGGCAATGAACGTTTTGTACAAAATGAGCGTTTGCAACGAGATATCTATCGTCAACTGCGGGTGACCGCAGAAGAAGGGCAGCATCCGATTGCGGCAGTGTTAGGTTGTATGGATTCTCGTGCGCCGACTGAAATGATTTTTGATGTTGGAATTGGTGATTTATTTAGTTTGCGCATAGCGGGGAATGTCGCGGGGCAAAAAGTTTTGGGTTCATTGGAATTTGCCTGCGAAGCCAAAGGCGCCAAAGTGATCGTAGTGCTTGGTCATACGGACTGTGGTGCGGTTAGTAGTGCTTGTCAGTTGCATTTAGCCGGTCAATCGATTCAGAGCCTGACGCGTATGCCACATATTCAATATGTGCTGGGGCCGCTCAATGAGTCTGTGACTCGTGTTGCAGAATTGATGCAACCACAAACGCTGAGTCCGGCATTTTTAGAGCAAGTGACGCAAATGAATGTGCATTACAACATCCGCTACATTTTACAAAATAGTGAAGTGCTACGGCAGTTAGTGCAAGAAGGCAAAGTGGCGATCGTTGGTGCGGTGTATGATGTAAAAACTGGACGGGTTAATTTCTTCGGATAAATAAAATCGGATGACATAAAAAAAGGATCATCATGAACACATGATGATCCTTTTTATTGAACTAAAATACACTAGCGAATCATCGGTACGATCCAACTGGTAATGATCAGCAAAATACCGAAATGTCCCAATTTACGGGTCACATATACCAATTTTGACGGCTTTTGTTCCAATTGTTTCGCATAGTCTTCGATGCTAATGCCTTGTTTTGCATTACTGGTAAATAAAAACACCGCCAAATCGATACAAATTAAAATCGTACCAACATCTGCCACCACTTCCATTAAATCGTATTGGCCGCTGATCAAGGCGGTTGACACTTGATAAACAAGGAAAAGTGCAAAAGCGATGCAGGCATACTGCAAAACAGTTAAAAATATCCGCATAAATCTATACTAAATAAGCTCAAAATTTTGAAATAGGATTATAGCGTCCCTCGCAAGAGATTACTGTAACGCTCAGAGTGCTTGCATGACTGCTGGGAAATGTTGCTTTTCAACCAACTCCAAAAACTCATCGCCCATACGCTGACTTTCAGCCACACATTGATTCCACATTTTAATGCGTTGTTGGTAGTCTAAGCCTTTGAGGGTAAAGTCTTTACGGTCAGGCAGTCGGCCAAGCGGCAAGCTTGCAAGGTATTCTTGTGAAGGTGACAGTAACAGGGTACGCGCCTGATTTTCAGGATTGGCTTGGCGTTTAAATAATTTATCAAACCAACCTGGGGTGATGCTATCCGTGAAATGTGGATACAGCACGATGCCCTGACTTTGGAAGGGTAGGTCAATATGATAGTCAATCAGGCCGCCATCGCGGTAACTGCCTTGTGGCGCATCAGGGATATCACGTATCGCGGCCATGACACCGGGAATAGATGCAGAAGCCATAAGCCACGGCATGACACTGTCTTGAGTCAATGCATGGTAATGCGTGGTAAAGCCATCATCCGCCACGGTAAATTGATGACCTGACACAGGCTGACTAATTACACGCTGCATGAAATAACGACTGTGTTTACGTGCGAGCGCTGTCGTGCCCACGATCCCTGCGACAGAGGCTAACAGCGGCAGGGCTTTATCACTTTGGAAAATATGCTGAGCTTTGACTGAAAGCACAGTGAGGTGATAATCCGGGTGATTAACCAGTGCCGCTTCTTGACCTTGAATCAAATCGATCAGCATGCCACGACACACATCGCTGACTTCTTGACGGCTCATCTTTTTATGAAAGCTCAGATTGGTATACAGCTCAGAGAGGCGTTTCGTCCCTTCAATGGCTCCCCCAGCAGCAATACTGGCAAAGCGCCAACTGCCAATCGATGAACCAATTAAAGTACGCTTTTGTTGCGCGCGTGGCAAAAAGTCAGCAAAAATCGCCTGATCTAAACCTTGAATACCAATGCCTTTCGGACCACCCGCAGCACCGGGCAGGATATCCACTTGAGCAGCGTTTAAACCCTCTTGTTCAATCAGTTGGCGGGCTAAATGGCCAGCACGGATATTGAGCGCAGGCGGTCTTTTTTGCAAAATTTGAGTCATGGTAGTCGCTTAAAATACAGTCGTAGAATTATTCTAGTGCGTTTTTGCACAGACCCAATGGCTGAAACTTCCGACAAATGACTTCTCAGTCATATCAGGGCGTCTCTCAGGAATGCTGTAATAGTTGTTCGTTATGCCGATGCAATTGAAACAAACTGAGGCAGACGATTGCCCATGTCGCCATTGGAAAGACCGCCCAAGCAAATAGGTTAATGATAAAAATCACGGCCCCAGCTAATAACCAATAATTTAACCCCGCCATCAGCTTTTGCTGTGGCAAACAAAGTAGGAATAAACAGGGAAGTGCATTAAAGAGAATGATCCACCAAAATGTAGCGCTATGCTGCATCCGATACAGGGTGGTGTTGGCTGGCGGTTGCCAGTTTAGAAAAGGCATGTGCATATTTAATTGAACCAACACATCGAGCAGGGTCGAAAAACTATACAGCAAGGCCGTTGCACATGCTCGGAGAGGGTTTCGACCATACAGTACCCCTAAATAACTGTATGACATGGCGTTCAGCCTTATTTAAATTTTTGAATTTTTTGTTTTTATGGCTTTAAGCCTTTTATTGTCAAAAGGCTTAAAGGAGCTATGGATACATCAAGATCATTTAAACACAGATTATTTAAACACACGCCAAATGGCAAGTAAGCTTGAAAGTGCAATTAATACGATGGAAACATACCATGGCGCAATTATCGCGATGGAGAGGAAGATGGCCATAATACTGCCAAAAACCCAACTACGTTTTTGCTGATGTTCCATTTGCAGGCGCATGCTTTGCAGTTCATTCAGTTGTTTGGCATGCCAAGCCGACTGATTTTTTAAACCATTCAGGCTGTCGATCATCAGCGTTGGTAAATCTTGCGCACCTAAAAGTAAGTCTGGAATTTTTTGCCCGAGTTCTTTTAAGTTTTTCTGCGGATTCATTTGCGCTTTAATCCAATCGGTGAGGATTGGTTTTGCCAAACTCCAAATATCCAATTCAGGATAGAGATCAGTTCCTAAACCTTCAACATGGACCAAGGTCTTGAGCAGCAACATCAGTTGTGGCGGAATCTCTAAATGGAAACGACGCGCAATATCCATCACTTGAATCAGGATGCCGGCGAAGTCCAATTCATGCATTGGTTTAGAGACCATTGGGCCAACGGTACGACGCATTTCACGTGCTAAGGCATCTTGATCTGTACCCGGTGGAATCCAACCCGCTTGATGCACGATTTGAATCAGTTGCATAAAGTCGCTGTTCATAACCGCAAGCAGCATGCGTGCTACGGTCATTTGGTCGTGCTTTGAAAGCTCACCCATAATCGCGCAGTCCAAGGCAATAAAGCGTGGATTGCTTGGATTAATGGTTTCGACGAAGACATTCCCCGGATGCATGTCTGCATGGAAGAAGTTGTCGCGGAACACTTGGGTAAAGAAAATGGTGAGCCCTTTTTCGGCTAAATCTTTACGATCCATGCCCAAGCGATCAAAGGTCGCAATATCTGAAATTGGTACACCCGTAATACGCTCTTCGACCATGACATCACGGCTGTCCATATAGACTTCAGGCACGTACATCATGCTTGAACCGGTGAAGTAATGACGCATACGACGCGTGTTATCCGCTTCTAAAGTCAAATCCAATTCATTGAGAATAATTTGACGGTAGTCTTGAATAATTTCAGATAGATGCAGGGCACGAGCGGCTTCTAGGCGTTTTTCAAGGAACTGACCAAGCCACTCTAATATTTCAAAATCATGCAGAATTTGATTGCGAATATTCGGGCGAGCCACTTTCACTACGACTTCGCGACCATCATGCAGTGCAGCAGTATGCACTTGTGCGATAGATGCTGCGGCTAAAGGTTGCTCGTCAAAGCGTGCAAATAAGGTATTAACATCGGCTTTGAGTGATTCCTGAATGCGCATTTTGGCAACGTCATTTGAAAAAGGTTTTACACGGTCTTGTAAAAGCACCAATTGCTGTAAAACTTCAGGTGGAATCAAGTCACGACGGGTAGACAGTAATTGACCGAGTTTAATGGCCAAAGGTCCCATATCTTCTAAAGCTTGTTTTAGCTTCAGTGGATTTTTACGTTCTTTACTTAAACGTGCTGCAGGATGTATACGAATGAGGGAAATAATATGACGGGCTTTTTCCGGTAATTCTTCCGCAGGAAACAACGTGTCGAGTCTATAGTGCGCAGCAATGCGCCAAAGGTCGAGTAAACGTGAAACGTGCGGAATCATATATGCAATTACCTAGTCTTAAGTGTTGTCTTGTAATGAGTCAATTTGGCTGTGCAGCTGCTGAATTTTTGCTTCTGCACGGTCCAGATTTTGATTCAAAATTCGGGTGTCTTGATTCAGGTCATCCATTTGCCAGCGTGGGGCAAGCAAGCCTGAATCTTCTTTTAACGCGTCTTCAGCAAAGAACAAATGGCTTTGTAAAGTACGTTTGAGATGTTTGGGTGCAAGTTGTAACTTACCAATTTCATGCGCAAGGCTTGGACCAATCCAAGGGCTTAGATGCGAAGCTAAATCAGGCTCAGCTTGCTGCATAATGCGCTGGATATCCTGCAATAAGTGATAATCACCTTGCAATGGAATATTGCCGACATCTTCAGCCAACAGCAGTTTGAGGAGCTCGACGACCGTTTTGACATGTAAGGTCGCCGTTGCTTCAGTTATGTTTGACTGCTGCTCGAAAGGGCGTTGCTCAAAGATGGATGCGGTTTCAGTATGTCCTGTTGGCGTCGGTTCTAAGCGAACTTTCTGATCGTCAAAAAACACATCCACCGACAACTGTGGTGAGTCGATCACCACACGAAGCATTTTGCCTTGCAATTCATTCAGTTGGATGCGGGTAATCGCATCCAAATCAATGACATGATGAATTAAGCGTTCAACTGCACCAAGTGCGAGAATCGACCACATAGTTCAGCCTGCAGTATTAAAGTTTGAAACCACGGTGTACAGCCACGATACCACCCGTTAAGTTGTGGTAATCACAGTTTTGGAAGCCCGCATTTTCCATCATACCTTTAAGAGTACGTTGGTCTGGGTGCATACGAATTGATTCTGCAAGGTATTTATAGCTTTCAGAGTCATTCGCTACGATTTTACCCATGATCGGTAATGCAGTGAATGAGTACAAGTCATACAGTTTTGAGAAAGGTTCAAATACCGGTTTAGAGAATTCTAAAATCAGTAAACGACCACCTGGCTTAAGTACGCGGTACATGGCAGCTAGTGCAGCATCTTTGTCAGTCACGTTGCGTAGACCAAATGAAATGGTCAATAGGTCAAAACTGTTGTCTGCAAAAGGTTCTAAAGTTTCAGCATTGGCCAAAACGAAATCGACATTGGTACAACCAGCATCAATGAGGCGGTCACGACCGACATTGAGCATCGATTCATTAATGTCTGAAAGCACCACATGACCTGTCGGGCCAACTTCACGGCTAAATACTTTGGCAAGGTCACCAGTACCGCCTGCAATATCTAGGACGTGCTGACCGCGACGTACACCAGACATGTTAATGGCAAAACGTTTCCATAGACGGTGAATACCAAATGACATTAAGTCATTCATGATGTCGTATTTTGCAGCCACTGAGTGGAAAACTTCCGCTACTTTTTGTGCTTTATCTTCGCTGCTCACGGTTTGATAACCAAAGTGCGTGGTTGCCCCAACGTTACCAGTATTCGCGCCACGTGGCAGATTATATTTGGGTACTGAACCTGTCACAGGTGTGTCGGTCAGACGTTGTTCTAAAGATTGTTGCTGACCTTGCGCTGTCCCTTGTGGTAAAGGCTCAGTTAAGAATGGACTCACTTTGTCTGTATTTTGTGCCGACTCAGGTGTAGGGGCAGGCGTTTGATTCTCGTTAGACATTAGAGTCACTCCTAACTTATAAATAGGGTTAATGTTGCTTTGCAAGCATGATGACAGATTCTCTGTTGTTATACAGCAGTCATTTGCATTTGTTGTGAATAATATACAGAAAAAATAAGGGTCTGCTGTAATTGCTTTGCAAATCCCCTATAAAAAATCTGAATTCAGTCTTGCAAGCCCAGTTTGTTTTATATCAAACATGGGCTTTGTGGGATGTGAGTTTTGTTAAGCCGCAGGCTGAAACGGGTTCGGGTCACCGGCATGTACACGGTCAACGATTTGGCGTTCTACAGCGGTAAATTCGCGGACAAATTTTTCTGCTGACTTGAGCGGTTTCATCGCCAAGAAGCCATCTTGCATAAAGTCGTACATCACTTCGAAGTTGTATTTGTTTGCTGCGCCCTTACACATTTTAAAGGCGGTATAGACCATAAACGAGCGCATATATTTATCTAAATTACGACCTAAATCGTCTAACAGTTGCAGTTGCAACATGCGGTCTTTGCCCTGATCGAGCTTGAGGTAGGTCTGGCGCATCATTTCATCGGTCAGGGTTGGATTATTTGGATAATCTTCCAGTAATTGAATGGCCACTTGTTCGTCAAGCTGTACGGCCAATATCGCAAGTTGTACGCCCGAAGTGCCGGTCTTAATGGCATTGTCTGGAATTAGTTTTTCTGCTTTATGCGCATAGCGGGTGAGACGTGCAATTTGTGCAGCTAATGCATCAAAATCAGGACCGCCATATAAACGGTTAATAAAATATTCAGACATCAGTACATTGTGTTTTTCAGCAAATTGCACAGCATGCGTACGTTGCATGCGCTGTTTTTGCCACTGTTGGACATCTTGTAAACGCTGTAAAATTTCTGGCTTTTTGTGGTAATTCAACTGGTAATACAGTTCAAGTAAATCATCTAATACCGCAAGTTTGGACATTGAGTGTCTCAATTATTTTTTAGATGTTTGAATCTTAGTGGGTGTTGGAGCTTAGGGCTATGACAAAGTGACGAAATTACAGGTCAATCTGAGTCAGTTTGTTGCAGAAACGGTCATATTTTGCATTTCAGCACATACATGAAAGCATTGTTGTGTGATGAACGGCATGGTTATACTCAAAACAGAATAAAACCAAGGGTCCGCCATGAGCTTAAAAGAAACAGAATTTCAATTGATGGATGAAGAACAACTCTCGGTTGAGCTGATTGAAGCGCAGTATCAACTGAAAAATACCAGCCGTCAGCCCAATGCCAAAAGCATGTTGATTTTAGTGAGTGGAATCGAGCTTGCGGGTAAGGGAGAGGCTGTCAAACAGCTCCGCGAATGGGTCGATCCACGCTACTTAAGGGTGAAAGCGGATGCCCCGATCATGTTTAATCAAAAACAAACGTTTTGGCAGTCTTATGCACGGTTTATTCCTGCCGAAGGGCAAATCATGGTGATGTTTGGAAACTGGTACAGTGATTTGCTCAGTACCGCCATGCATGTGTCGAAGCCTTTGGATGAAACCTTATTTGATGAATATGTCGAGAACATGCGAGCCTATGAACAAGACCTAAAAAATAATCATGTCGATGTGATTAAGGTCTGGTTCGATTTATCTTGGAAATCCTTACAAAAGCGCTTGGATGAAATGGACCCGAGTGAAGCGCGTTGGCATAAATTGCATGGTTTAGATTGGCGCAATAAAAAACAATATGACAACCTACAACGTTTACGTCAGCGTTTTAGTCATGACTGGGTCATCATCGACTGTGAAGATGAGCAAGTCCGTGATCAACAATTTGCACAGCATATTTTACGCACTTTAAAACATTGTCCAGCACATGAAACCAAAGCGGTGGGGCGCTGGAAACAAGCCAAAACACCACAGGCGTTATTGGAACCCAGCACTGTCGTGGCTGATGAGGCTGATTATAAAAAAGAATTAAAAAAATTAAGCCGCAAGGTGGCTGAAGCTTTACGTTTTGATTCACGCAATGTGGTGATCGTCTTTGAAGGAATGGATGCCGCAGGAAAGGGCGGGGCAATTAAACGCATCGTCAAAAAGTTGGACCCACGCGAATATGAAATTCATACCATTGCAGCACCCGAAAAATATGAGCTACGCCGTCCATACTTATGGCGCTTTTGGAATAAAATTCTCCCTGAAGAAAAGATCACGATTTTTGACCGCAGTTGGTATGGTCGCGTTTTGGTTGAGAGAATTGAAGGCTTTGCCAATACGGTTGAATGGCAGAGAGCCTATGATGAAATCAACCGTTTTGAAAAGGACTTATATGACAGTCAAACGGTTGTCATCAAGTTCTGGTTAGCCATTGGAAAGGATGAGCAAGCTGCACGGTTTAAAGCCCGAGAAGAAACCGCGCATAAGCGTTTTAAAATTACTCCAGATGACTGGCGGAATCGTGACCGTTGGGATGATTATCTCAAAGCTGCCGCAGATATGTTGCAACGCACGGATACAGAATATGCGCCGTGGCATGTGATCGCCACCAATGACAAGCACAGTGCGCGCTTACAAGTGCTAGAGACGATCTTGGCGCAATTGAAAGCAGATTAAATGCATGAAAAAAGCCACGATATTCGTGGCTTTTTTCATTTTCAAAACTAGCTCATTTTCAGATTTACTTAATCTTCAGATCTATGGTTTAGATCACTTTGATTATTAAATCTTATAGATTTGCTAGACATCGCTCCGTTAACCATTATTCGGCGTTGGGACAGGTTGGTTCGGAAATTTCTGTTGAATACGCTTCGCTAATTGGTAGCTTTCTTCCACATGGGTTTCAGCGACTTTTTTCATTACGATATAACCCAAACTGGCTGCTACCAATTGCCCACCTAGTGGAATAAATTTGGTCACTTGTTTGGTAATATATTTTGCTGCAATGTTATTCAGCGATTTTTTCATCGCGGTTCGTGCAACCACTAAGCCTGAAAATTCGACACCACGTTTACGCAGTTCCGTCCAATGAATCTGTTTGGTTTTCGGGTCATACACACTAATTTGATCTGGCGCTAAACCAAAACGCGCATTAATTTCTGGAATGAGCTGCGACAAAATTCCGACGTCAATCACCACATCCAAAAATGGCACAGGAATAATGGCTGCACCTGCTGAAAAATAAGCACGTTTTTTCACAAGCTCTAAGCATTCAGCGCGAATAATTTCCAGATTTAAGTTAGGGTCGATGGAATCAGGAATGTTATCAATTTTCATAAGCAGATACCCTTGATACTGGATTGGTTTTTTTCTCATAAAATATCATTAAGATACTTGTTTAAAAGCATTTTTTGCAATCTATTCTCTTGTCAAAGTCGCATAGACAGCCCAAGATGTATAGTAAATAATCATTGTTGTTTTGTAGTAGTTGGTCACGCAGGCTGTATAGGTAATCCATGGCAATACATGTAATTCAAAGTCAACGAATCGAAGTTTTGGTGGATTGTCTAATCGAAAAATTGAAATCGAATCAATCGACCAATGCTTTGTCCGTCTTGCAAGAACGACATATCGTGGTGCCCGATCAAGCCATTGCTGCATGGTTAGAAAAGCAAATTGCTGAAAAAATCAGTATTAGTGCCAATATTAAGCATCATCGTAAAATTTTAGGGCTGCAGTGGAAAGCCTACGATTGGGCCTTGCCGAATAAACAAGACCGTGAGCGGATTAAAGGTATCAACATGCCGCCGTTGATTATGCAATGGCGTATTTATAATGTTTTAGCGGTTTTTATTGCGGCTGATCAGTTTGATGCTGCACAGATGCCGACAGATGTGCAGCCCTTAGTCCAGCGTATTTTTGACAGTACAGCACAGCTTTCAGATCGAAAAAAACGTGAGCAAAAGCGGCAAGAAATGTTGTATTGGATCGCTGCTCAAGTCACTCGGCTTTTTACCAACTACATGGCCTTTCGTGGCAGTTGTATTCATACCCCAGATGAAGGTGTTGAGCACTGGGTTTGTCCACATTGCGATACTGACTGGCTAAAAGCGTGGAGTTATAACCAGCCGTTAAATATTATGCAACTTACAGGTCTGAAACCTGAACAAGCTGATGAATATCTACCGACTCAGGCTCGACAACTGGAGCATTGGCAGCGTTGGCTGTGGCATCAAGTATTCCAAAAAGACTTTAATGACCGTCAGGAAATAGACAATAAATTTTGGTTTGCCTTGGCGCATGCTGAGCAAAATCGGCAGCAGCAATTTGATTTGGATGCTGAGGATGATGAGCGCGATGATGATGAGCGTCACCAAACCTATAACGGTTTGCCTGAACAGATTTTCGTCTTTACGACCTTAGAATTACCCCCTGCACAACTGAAATTTTTATATCGCTTGGCAGCGTATACCGAAGTGCATCTGTTGTATTTCAACCCATCGCGTGAGTATTGGGCAGACATGGTCGATCCCGTATGGAAAGATCGTTATAACTTGAAATTACAACAGCGTTATATTGAGCGAAATCCCAATGTCAGCACGGCACAAATTCAGGCCTATCTGAGTACGACCAATGCGGAATTTCGTGAATCTCAGCATTCATTACTGACGCGTTTAGGTAAACGTGCGCGGGATAACTTTGCATTATTGGTGAATATGTCTGGTGGCGAAGGCTGGGAAGATATTTTTCCAGACACCGAGCCGACAACACTGCTCGCTCAAATTCAATATGACATCATGACCTTAGAAGAACCCGAGCAGCATCAATATGCACTCGCGGGGGCAGATGAATCGATTCAATTTCATGTCTGTCATTCTAGCCTGCGTCAGTTAGAGGTTTTACGTGAACAGTTGGTGCATTGGTTGGCCGATGGCACGGAACAAGAGCCACGCCATCCGAGTGATATCTTGGTCTTGGTGCCAAACTTAAAAGAACTGGAACCGCATATTCGGACGGTCTTTTCGACGACTCGAGGCATGGGTCGCAGTGCTGTGGATTTACCTTATATCCCAGTCAAAATTGCAGGGGTGGTCAGTCAAGATATTCAAAATGCATGGCAAGCCTTTGTTGGACGCATTGAAATTAGTCAAGGTCGTTTTACCGCAGAAGATTTTCATGATTGGCTGAATTTGAATGCGGTGCAAGAACTGTATCAGCTCGACCATGTGCAAATGGAACGTATGATGGAACTGCTGATTCAAGCCGGTTTCCGTCGTGGTTTAGACGAACAGCACATGTTGGCTTATTTGTCCGAGCAAGACCGAGATTATCGTTATACCTTTAAATTTGCATTAGACCGTTTGGCTTTAGGGATTGCGATTCCACAACATGCCGTATTTGAGGACACGTTAAGTTTTGCAGGGGTGTTGAGTAGTGATTTTGAGTTGGTGCAAACTTTAATTCAGATCTACCGAGATATCAGTGCGCGTCGAGATTGGCTCAATCCAAATCTCAGCGCACAGACGGTCAAAGTGTGGTTGCAACAATTAGATGCAGATTTAAAGCCTTTTGTGGAAGCCAGTGGTCGAGCATTTGAAACCATTCGCAGTGTGATGCGTGCGATGACGCAACGTCTGCATAATGCCCAAAGTGATAAAGTTGAGTCGCTCCCAAACAGCTTTAATTTGCCATTATCTTTGCTGCTCAAAGAAATACAACAAGGCATCGATAGCTCTGCCGATCAGATCGAACCGACAGGATCAGTGACCTTTGCGGACATGGGGAAAATCCGCCAAGTCCCATTTTCATTGGTGGTGTTAATGAACATGGATAGCGGCAAATTTCCGCGTCGTGATCAGCAAGTGCCTTTTGATTTGATGGATGTGTTTAAACCGGTTTTGGGTGATCGCTCTCGTTTGGAAGATGATAAAGGTGCATTTCTAGATGCCTTGTTATTTGCCCGACAGTCCTTGTGGATTTTCTATAATGGCTTTGATGTCAATGATGGTGAAAGTCGGGAGCCATCCTCTGTGATATATGAATTTAGCCAGTTCCTCGCACGGATGATTCAGCCGCAGCAATTGAACCAACCCCATGATGCCATGCTGGATTTGGATGGCTTACGCATTCCACAGCAGCTCGAGCCGCTATACCATATTTATCCTTTGCAGCCTTTTGACCCGATGGGTTTTCAGCAGTCGAAAAACTTACGATATAAAGATCAATGGTTTGCTGTGGCGGAACATATTTTAGATCAGTCTGGTCAACGCCAATCGTGGATTAACCGTGATTATCCTGTGCATGATGAACAAGAAGTACGGGTTTTGGATGGTCAGGAATGGATTAAAGATGTGGTGTTTCCAGCTCGTGCATATTTGAAAACGCTTGGCGTGGCCAGTGTCTATACCGGTGACCAATTACCACAGCAAGAGCCTTTATTGCTCGACCGTTTACAGCAATATCATGTCCGTGACTTATTGCAAAAGCATTATGTGCAACCTGCCTCTCGTGTCGATCAAACAGAGGATCAGAACTCTACGACTCCAACTGAACCGGATATGGCCTTGTTCCAAGATGTACTGCCTGTGGGACATAGTCAAATAGCGACTTGGAAGCTCAGTTTGCAAGAGCAGGCACAGTTATTAGAGCGTTTGGATGGACGCCGTGTAACCGCGACCACCTTACAAAACTTACAGCTTGAACCGCATTTGATACTGAGTATCACCGTGCCTGAAGACTCTCAGAGTATGCATTGGTTAAGCTGTATGGCGTCTGGGGCAAAGCCTAAGCGTCAGACGCAAACCTGGCTCGAATATCTGCTGTGGTTGAGCTATTTAGACTTAGGCGATGAGGGCGCGACGTATCGTCGTGAAGTGATTTGTAATGATAAAAGCATAGTCTGTTGTGGATTAAGCTCTGCACAAGCCAAGCTGCAGCTCAGTGAATGGGTGGCGATGTGGAAACATGCACAAAAACGTCCTGTGGTGCTGCCTGCTGCCTTAATTCGCCAAGAAAAATGCACTTGGGTGGAAAATGAAACAGGCCAACTCATGCCTGATAATTTTGCAAAGCTTCAAGAGGAATGGCTGAAAAATCATAGTTTTGGTGGAGTGGAGTTGGAGTCGAATGAAGCCAATAGCCACCATCGTGATTGGAGCTTTATTTTACAGCAACAAGCGGCAGATGAACTTCTGGCATTGTCCTGTCGTTATTATGCAGAACGTTTATATCATGTGATGGATACCGAGGCGGATGACGGCCTAAAAAAACTTAATGTCATCAAGCCTGAGGTGAAAAAATGAATATGCCACAGCAAGCGATGAAAATGTCCACCAACCCGATTGCAGACATGAGCTTTACCGGACTGCACTGGATTGAAGCCTCTGCGGGTACTGGGAAAACCTATACGCTTTCCAGTCTGATGGTGCGGATTTTTCTCGATCGCTATATGCCAAATCAGGTCATTGCCACCACCTTTACACGTAAAGCCACAGCGGAACTCAAAGCGCGGGTACGACTGCGGATTGAAGAAACCCGTGACTTTATTTATGGCCTGCTCGCGGCATCTCAAGGTGAGTTGGCCGAACTTCAGCAAAGTTTGAGTGACCCCTTGTATCAGCAAGTGCTGAAAGATCATGGGCATCACTTAGATTATGCCTACAATCGTCTGAACGTGGTCTTACAACAATATGAAGAACTCTTTGTCGGAACTTTAGACAGCTTTAGTCAAAAGTTATTACGTGAATTTGCCTTTGAAAGTGGTCGTATCGAACAGGTGCAAATCAGTGATGATGAAGACCTGCATATTGAACGGATCATTCATGATTTATTAAGAGATTGGATCCAGCAGCAGCCTGCACATTTGATTGAATATTTGATGTTGAATCATCAGTTGAAAGGTCCTGAATATTATCTGGGCGTGGTAAAGGAAAGTCTAAATTTCCCATCGGTGGATTTGCGCGTCCCTGAATTACCCGAAAATGCTTTGGCGCATTTTGAAGCGATGTGTCATCAGCTTGCGCAAATGCTGCCTGCCGCTCGTGTAGAGCTTGCAGCGTGTTTTGATGCAGGAAGTCATTATAAAAACTTGGTGGACGCTCGACGTTTTAATAAAGGTGCATTCTTTGTTACCTTTAATACACGCATTCCCGAGTTTTTACAGCACTTTGAAGCAGCGGGTAGCCAAGGGGTTTTGACTCAGTCCGATGTGTTACAACAGACAATGAAAGCCATTCGCTCATTGTTTTATGATCCGAATAAAACTGAATTTAAGCCACGTGTCTTTAAAGACAAAGTCGTTGAAGAGCAGCCTGATGTCTCAAAAGCGTTTTATCAACATGCTTTTGTTCAACAACTCCGAGCGGTGCTCAGCGCTTATGAACATATCAATCAAGCAGAACAATACCTGAATTTTTATTTGGCGCAGGAAGTCAAAAAGCGTTTGCCTCAAGTGTTGTCCCACGCTGGGGAAACCACCTTTTCACAACAAATTCGGACCTTATCGGAAGCCTTACAGCAAAGCTCAGCCGCAGGGAAAGACAGTTTTGCTGCTCATGTTTTAGCACGATATCCGCTGATTTTAGTCGATGAATTTCAAGATACCAACCAAGATCAAGATGACATGCTGTCTAGCATTTGGCGGGTCAAGGAGCGCTTACATCAGGGCTGTATGATTATGGTCGGCGACCCGAAACAGGCGATTTATGGGTTCCGTGGCGGTGACATGCTGACCTATCGTAAAGCGCGTCATGATATTCAAGCCAAGGGTGGGCGTTGTTATACCTTGAACAAAAACCATCGTTCAGTCAAAAACTTGGTTGAAGTGGTGGATGCCTTGTTTCATCGGCAAATGGACTTTGGTGAGCAAGTTGAATACACCCCAATTCAAGCAGGTGAGCGTGAGCATCCGCCGCTGATTGATCATGAGCAAGTCAATCCACAACCGCTGCGTTGGTTGGCTTTGGATGAAACGCTAAATGAAGCAGAGCAAGTGGCTTGGCAGATTCAGTCCTTGCTCAACCAAGCTCAGCAAGGACATTTATATTTTCAAGACAATAATACCCAGCGAGCACTGACAGCAAACGATATTGCGGTCTTGGGGCAAAACCATTTCGACTTAGAGCAAGTACAGCAATGTTTATTGCAGCTGGGCGTTCCTTGTTATAAAGCATCTCGGGACAGTGTCTATAAAAGTTCCGTCGCACAAGACGTTGCCGCTTTGCTGACGGCGATTTTAAATCCTTATCAAGAAGCCAAGGTGAAACGTGCGCTACTGAGCCGTTTATTGGGTTTTGATCTGAAACAATTGGTCGCACTCGAACAGCAAGCGGATGGACTGAGTGAAATCATCGAAAAACTCGAACAGGTCCGACAAATTTGGAATGAGCAAGGATTCCGCAGCGCGTGGAATAGCTGTATGACGGTCTTTCAGGTGTGGACGCGGTTGGTGGCTGGACAAAGTCGAGATAATGAACGCACAGTGGTGAATTTACGCCATATCGCAGAATTATTAAGTCAGCAAAGTGAACACTACACCGGTGCGCATAAGCTCTATCAATGGTTTATTCGCCAAATCAATTTAGGCATCAATAATGAAAGCACCCAAGAGCGAAAATTGACCGGGCAATTGGGGGTGCAACTGATGACGATTCATGCATCCAAAGGCTTAGAGTTTGGTTGTGTGTTTTTATTGGGAGCAAATGCGGGCTTAAGTGAAAAAGGCAATTTGAATTTTTCCCTTAAAGACAATCAGCAAAAAAGCCTTGGGTTAGAACGTGTGATTGCCGTGAAGTCTTCGGACTTACCCGAAGATGATATTCAACAAAATGATGCGCGCAATGAAGCAGAGCACCATCGCTTGTGGTATGTGGCGTTGACCCGTGCCAGTTATCGTGTTTATGCCGTGCTACGTCATCATGAGGTCGAAAAGAAACAATTGGCAGAAGCACGTTCAGGACTGACATTTTGGCGTGGAAGCGAACCGGATCTGTTCCAACATGCAGATAGTGTGGATGCCGATGTCTTGCGTGCAGCACCACCGATGTTGACTCAGACTCAGGTTGAAGCTGTTGTATTAGAGGCGGAAGAGATTCCCAATAGCCATTTTTATCCACGGGAAACCACCAGTTTTACCGCGCTCACGCGCACGGCGCATAAGGCGCACATACAACGTGACCAACTGGCAGCGGCAATGACCGAACAAGAAGACAGTGCTGCCGATGAAGTTGAACAGCTTGAGATTATTGAAGCAGAAACGGCAGAGAAAATTAGTTGGATTAAACGGCATTTTCCAAAGGGAACCAAGCCCGGAAGTTTCTTGCACAAGTTGATGGAAAAAGTTCGATTTAGCACCCCAGAAGATAAGTTGGCCAAAGCCATCGCTTCACGTTTTCATAGTGATGTTGAGTTTGATTCGCCGCAAATGTTGCAAAACTTGATGAAGCAGTTCGGGCAAACGGCAAACCCTGAGCAAGATGAAGCTGAACTGATTGAAGAAATGCGGGAATGGTACAGTCAAATTATTCATACACCATTGCATGATGGTTTTAGCTTGCATCAGTTAAACGATGGCGAATATCGTTCGGAAATGGATTTTCATTTGAGTATGGCAGATCGTGCATTGGCGATACGTAAAATACGCATGCTATTTGAAAGCCTAAAAGAGCCAGATTTACAAATACAAGATTTGAATGATGTGTTTACAGCACGCTATCTGACGGGGTCGATTGACTTGGTGTATTTTGATGGTCAGCGCTATCACATTGCCGATTATAAAAGTAATTTCTTAGGCGATCAGACCGCACATTATGATCATGCCTATATTCGAGAAAGTATGAGTCATTCCAGTTACTGGTTGCAGGCTGCATTATATTTGGTGGCCCTGCATCGTTATTTGAAAGCCGTGATGAAAGACTATGATATGACGCAGCATTTGGGTGGGGCGAGTTATCTGTATCTTCGTGGTATGGATGGACAGTCCGATCGTGGGGTATATCACTGGAAGCCGGCGGATACATTCATTCAAAACCTCGATGCAATATTGAGCGAAAAGGTTGTGGCTAAAACGTGAAAAAGCACGAAAAAGATAAAAATATTCACGCTGAAACAATAAGTTGCTTTGTGGATAAGTTTGAGGATAACTGTGTGGAAAATGATCAAAAAGCCTTGTCAGCACAGCCTTTGCACGCGGGACAAGAAAACACTGTAGAAATGCAGGTTTTAGTTACCCAAAATCCCCAAGAAACTGCTGATTTAGATGCGGTTTTGCCGGATTGGATTGACTATTTAATCCAACATTATTTACCCAATCAGGCCAGTCATCCTGCTGCAAATCAGTTAATTCAACAATTGATGCAAGCCGTGGAAAAAGGCGACAGTTGTATTTTGGCCGAAGATGTACAGATTCAATGTTTGGCTCAGATGGTTCAGCTTGAGCAAGCTGAAAAAACGCCGGTTGCGCCTTTTGTATTTGATTCACAGCGACTGTATCTCTATCGCTATTGGGTATTAGAAAATGCTTTGGCGAAGCAAGTCGCACGTTTAAAGCAGCAAACTGAGCAAGATCTTAATCAAACGCAGACGCTTAATATTGAAAAAGATTTACTGACCGATCCCCATCAGATTCAAGCACTGCACATGGTGTGTCAGCACAATTTTAATATCATTACCGGTGGGCCTGGGACAGGTAAAACCTATACCTTGGCACGGATTATTGCCGTGTTGAATGAGCAAAATCCAAATTTAAGAATTGCGATGGCAGCGCCGACAGGAAAAGCGACGCAGCGAATGGAAGAAGCCTTACAAGCAGCGTTTAAAGATCCTGCATTGCAGCATTATTCGATTATTCACAAACATTTGAAACCCGTAACTTTGCATCGTCTATTGGGTTTAGGGACGCGCGCTATCCCGCGGTTTAATGAGCGCCAACGCTTACCCTATGACGTCATTGTGGTCGATGAAGCCTCCATGTTGGATTTAAGTTTGGCGCAGATGCTATTCGCGGCAATCCCTCAACACAGCAAGCTGATTCTCTTAGGGGATGCAGAACAGTTGGCTTCGGTCGATGTTGGCGCTGTTTTGGCCAATCTTCAGGATGTCGATGTCTTACAAGCCAACCGTACCCATTTACAGACCAGCCGCCGTTTTGTACAGGGTGCAGCCATTGGTGAGTTTGCTCGTTTTATTCAACAACAAGAACAACAGCAAACAACCACAGAAGTTCTGGCTAAATTTGAACATCAGGTGGTATCTTCATCCGAACTTCAGCCGATTCAACTGACACCGAATATGAGCGATGTGATTCAGTTGCAATATCTCCCCGACGCTACGAACAGTGCGGCACATTGGGCAAAATATTATGATCAACTGATGTATGGTTTTCAGCCCTATGTGGCATGGTTAAAACAATGGCCAGAGCAACCCGCTGAATATGCAAATTGGTCAGCCCAATTGATTCGCTATTTTGATGATTATCGGATTCTATCGGCCATTCGACATGGAAAATTAGGCTTACACGAACTCAATCAGCAGATTGAACTTCGGGTCTTAAATACCTTGGGTGTGTTGAAACAAGGGGATTGGTATGTCGGTCGTCCAGTCATGATGACCTATAACGATTATCAACTTGGACTATCAAATGGTGATATCGGGATTTGCTTAAAACGACCGATGACGGAAAAGTCGCAGTTTGAGGTTTATTTTCCAAGTTTGGATAAATGGGTGGTGGCAACACGGTTACCTAAAAGTATAGAAACCGCCTATGCCTTGACCATACATAAGTCTCAAGGTTCTGAATTTACCCATACGGCGGTAGTTTTGGAAAATCATGCTACCGAAATGATGAGTAAAGAGCTGATTTATACCGCCATCACTCGTGCCAAAAAAGTGGTGAGTTTGCTTGTTGCAAAAGATGCATTGGCAAAAGCGCTTATAAAAAGAACAGCGCGAGTTAGTGGTCTGTTAGAAAAAATTAACAATCACCTACCTTTGTAAAGCCTAGGCAAAATGTACCGTATTTTGTAAGAAATGGCTTACATCGATTCAGGAGATTTGCGCATAGAGCTTTTTAGAGCTTTTTGAGAAGATGACTTCACAGAAAAAGAACTCAACACGGATGGTTGAGTAAAATCGCAAAAGTATAAGAATAACGTCAAAAGACAGCGAACTTACAGTGAAGTAAGGAAATAGGAAACTTACAGCCGCTAAGCCTTGTAGTTTTGGGAGAGACTACAGGGCTTTTTTATGTCTGGAAAATAAGAAATGCCTATACGCTGTAACAGAAAAGAAATAGAGCTTAACCGATGTACGAAAAAGCTTACATATAGATACGAAAAATACGACTTTTATCTAATAGCCGTTGTGGCAAAATCTACCACATAAGGAAGTGCAAGTTAAAACATGGAATGTTTGACATAAGGACGCGGAAAAGCGCCACATAAAACAATAAATAATAAAACAATAACTAAAAAAGAAGAAACTACAGCGCAAAAAAGCCCGAGCCTAGCTCGGGCTTTTTTTTAATTATTCCAGTTTGAGTTTTGTATCCTAAATATCGAGTGGCAAAATATATCAAAAAATCAGTTTAAAATTTATTCAATAATATGGAGTTCAATGTGTTGGAAATATGCAGTTTTGTGTCGTATAGAGTGTCGAAGCATATAAAAAATTTATAATGGAATCGAGAGGAAAAATAAGGCGTTATTGTCATTAAGAAAACCTGACGAAGTCGGCTATCTCTTTTTGCAATTAAGACGATTTTCCCTTAATATAATGCACTTGCTGTAGTGATGCACGGCAGTCAGCTGATTTATTGGTTGATTCGTATCAAAAGTTAACTTTATAAGCATCTCGGAGAAATCGAATGGCTTTAACAAACGCAGATCGCGCAGAGATCATTGCAAAATTCGCTCGCGCTGAAAACGACACTGGTTCACCAGAAGTTCAAGTAGCTCTTTTAACTGCTCAAATCAATGATTTACAAGGTCACTTCAAAGAGCACAAACACGACCACCATAGCCGTCGCGGTCTTATTCGTATGGTTAACCAACGTCGTAAGCTTCTTGACTACCTTAAAGGTAAAGACGCTACTCGTTACAGCGCATTGATTGCTGCTTTAGGTTTACGTCGTTAATTCGATTTAAACTTTTATTTTCGGACTATTGCATGCTAAGTGCCGTATTACTGAAAACTAAAGTCTATCCAACCTTGGTTGGATAATGGGGAAGGGGCGATGATTCGCTCCTTCTTTGTGTCTTAAATTAGTATTTTAAATTAATGTTTTTAATCTCTAGTGAGGTCGGCTTCTAAGCTTTGTCATTTATGTTACAGCGTTTGGGGCGTTGAATGAATGCCAAACCTTAGGGGTCTCCACTAGAATAAAATCAGGAAAAAATAAAACATGTCGATGTTTAATATTATTCGTAAAGAATTCCAATACGGTCAGCATCAAGTTGTCCTAGAAACAGGTCGTGTTGCGCGTCAAGCGAACACTGTAATCATCACTATGGGTGGTGTACAAGTTCTTGTTGCCGTTGTTGCTCAACCAACAGCTAAAGCAGGTCAAGACTTCTTCCCATTGACTGTTAACTACCAAGAAAAACAATATGCTGCAGGTCGTATCCCGGGCGGTTACGGTAAACGTGAAGGCCGCGCGTCTGAAGCTGAAACTCTTATTTCACGCTTAATCGACCGTCCAATCCGTCCGTTGTTCCCAGAAGGTTACTACAACGAAATCCAAGTGACTGCGACTGTGATTTCTTCTGACAAAACGATGGATGCTGACATTGCTGCAATGTTAGGTACATCTGCTGCACTTGCAATTGCGGGTACGCCTTTCCGTGGTCCAATCGGTGGTGCGCGCGTTGGTTTAATCAACGGTGAATACATCCTTAACCCGAACCACGAACAGCTTAAAGAATCTGACCTTGACCTTGTGGTTGCAGGTACAGAATCTGCAGTATTGATGGTTGAATCAGAAGCGAAAGAACTTTCTGAAGACCAAATGCTTGGCGCTGTATTGTTCGGTCATGACGAAATGCAAATCGCGATCCAAGCGATTAAAGAATTTGCTGCGGCTGCTGGTGCAACAGAGTCTACTTGGACTGCACCTGCGAAAAACGAAGACCTTCGTGCAAAATTAAAAGAAGCGTTTGAAGCGAAAATCTCTGAAGCATACACAATCGCTGTTAAACACGATCGTTATGCAGCACTTGATGCGCTTCAAGCTGAAGCTGTTGCTCAATTCGTTCCAGAAGAAGACGTTGACGGTATCGCTGACGACTTAGCTGAATTATTCGAAGACCTGAAATACCGTACAGTACGTGACAACATCTTGTCAGGTAAACCACGTATTGATGGCCGTGATACTAAAACAGTTCGTGCGCTTGACGTACAAGTTGGCGTGTTAGACCGTGCTCACGGTTCTGCATTATTCACACGTGGTGAAACTCAGGCGTTGGTAACAACAACTTTGGGTAATACACGTGATGCGTTAATGGTAGATACATTAGCGGGTACGAAAACTGACAACTTCATGTTGCACTACAACTTCCCTGCATACTCTGTAGGTGAAACTGGTCGTGAATCTGGTCCTAAACGTCGTGAAATCGGTCACGGTCGTTTAGCGCGTCGTGGTGTACAAGCTGTACTTCCAGCAGCTGACCGCTTCCCGTACGTGATCCGTATCGTATCGGACATCACTGAATCTAACGGTTCATCTTCAATGGCTTCTGTATGTGGTGCTTCTCTATCACTTATGGACGCAGGTGTTCCACTTAAAGCGCCAGTTGCGGGTATCGCAATGGGTCTAGTCAAAGAAGGCGAGCGTTTCGCAGTTCTTTCTGACATCTTGGGTGACGAAGACCACCTTGGCGACATGGACTTTAAAGTAGCAGGTTCTGCAAACGGTATTACTGCACTTCAAATGGACATCAAGATCGAAGGTATTACTGAAGAGATCATGGAAGTTGCATTGAACCAAGCGTATGCAGGTCGTATGCACATCTTAAATGCAATGAACCAAGTGATTTCACGCGCTCGTCCTGAAATCTCTATGCACGCGCCTACATTCCAAGTGATCAACATCAACCCTGATAAGATCCGTGATGTGATTGGTAAAGGCGGCGCAACGATTCGTGCGATCACTGAAGAAACTAAAGCAGCAATCGATATCGAAGATAACGGTACAGTTCGCGTATTTGGTGAAACTAAAGCGGCTGCTTCTGCTGCTGTTGCGAAAATCCAAGCGCTTACTGCTGAAATCGAACCAGGTACAATCTACACTGGTAAAGTGATTCGTATCGTTGAATTTGGTGCGTTTGTAAACATCCTTCCAGGTACTGATGGCTTACTTCACATCTCTCAAATTTCTAACGAACGCATTGCGAACGTTTCAGACGTATTATCTGAAGGTCAAGAGATCAAAGTACAAGTTGCTGATGTCGACAACCGCGGTCGTATCAAATTAACCATGAAAGACATCGAACAAGCTTAATGGTTTGTTGATTCACAGGGTTTCGGCTCTGTGAATGGATTCTAAAAAGCCTTGAGTGCAGTCAGAGTATGAACTTTGACTTGCTCAAGGCTTTTTTTATGGCATCATGCAAAAAGTAAACACAATAATAAATGAGATATGCAAACCTATTATTTTTTTCAGCATCCAACAGCCGCGCATATCTATGTGCAAGACCAAGCGCAATGTGAGCATCATCCTGAACTTGAGCCTGAGTTTATTTGGATTGATTGTACCCGTGAAGATGTCGTCAACCGTCCAGAGCAATGGCAGAGTGATATTTTTCAGGCATCAGATCTACGGGTAAATGAATACCATCTGCGGGATATTTTAAATTTAGAGCATCCGTGTGCTTTTGACACACTTGATGATTACGATTTATTAATTTTTAGAAAAATGGTCACACCCGATGACCAAATTGCTGCCGGCGCCGATGCGCTTGAAAAGCATGAGCGGGTCTTTGGTTTGGCGACCACCCCGATCAGTTTTTTGCTCACGCCCCAAGTGCTGATCACGGTGCGCGAAAAAGGCAACAAAGCCATTGAAAGTTATATCCAACGAATTGAAACCTTAATTTCTCGGCCGATTGATGAACAAAATAAACCACGAAAATTAGCCCTTACACCCTTAGATTTGGCATTGCGTTTACTGAATAATATGGTGGATGGATACTTGGATTTACGTGTTCCATTGACCCGCCGTGTCGAGTTTTGGCAGCAAGAATTGCTGCAAGGGCATCGGCGCTTTACCAAGTGGCATCAACTGCTGCAGGAAAATATGGCCTTTCAGCAAGTGGAAAATTTGTGTGAAGAGCAAATTGAAGCCTTACAAGAACTGCGTGATGAAGTTGTGGATAATTACCCACATTTGAAAGGCAAAAAGCGCAGTGAAAAGCAGGATATCATGCTGGTTCGCGTAGATGATTTAACCAGCCATATCGAACGCATTCAAAAACATACCACACGATTACGCAGTGCCGTGCAGGCCGCCATTGATCTGCATTTTTCAGCCGTTGCCAACCAAACCAATGAAAATATGCGTATTTTAGCGATTATTACGGCGATTTTCGCACCATTAACCTTATTAACCGGTATATACGGCATGAACTTTGAGTTCATTCCCGGACTTAAATCGCCAACCGGTTTTTGGATCATGCTCGGCATCATGCTGATGACCACGATTTTACTGCTGTATTATTTTTATCGACGGCATTTGGTGGGGCGTGGTGAAAAAAGCGTGATTGATATGTTGGCGCAGCAGCACGGCGATCAACACATGAATTTGTTTTGGTTTATGGATTATGAACCAATTAAACAAACGGTGAAGGGCACAGTCAAAGGTACGGTTAAAACTATGAAAGAAATTGAGAAGCTGACGAAACTCAAATAGTTCGCGTTAGCTTCTCTGATGGATGGGTCTGCTTTAAATCCTTTGATAACTTCGAGACTCACCAAGGGTGCATATTTGAGTTTGCCTTTGCGTTTTAAGCACACTTCGACCAAGGGCTTGTACGGCATTGGGCGTATTGCAGTAAGTGTTCCACTATACGTCCCGTCGGCATTTTTGACGATGGTCACATCACCGCGTGAATATCCTGTTTGGTCATCCATGGTTTTTCAAATACTCGTTTATCACTGGCATGCAACAGACCGCTGAAACTGAGTAATGCTCCAAATAGCACATGATGTATTTGCATGATGAATCCTTTGTCATGATTTTATTGTTTTTTAAAAATCTGCAGTACAACGCGATTTGACCGATCCTTATGGTCTTAGTAATTCAATTGTGTAGCCTCGTGGGTTGTACTGCGAACGACATGCATCATGAAAAATCCCCTATACATGAATCGATATCTCAAGAGATATCATCATTTTCGTTACTTTTCAGCAAGCGATAAATTTCATCTTTTAGCTTTAATTTCTTACGCTTAATGGTCTCAATATCCGTGTTATGGTGATTGACAGGATTTAATTCCAATTGAATAATTTCACGATCTAACTCATCATGTTCTTCAAAGATCCGTGCAAAATATGGATTTTCATCACGTAACTGAGAGACCAAATCACGGTACTCAGGAAACATGTTTTTGACTTTTTTATTGCAATCTCGTGTTTTCATGGTTGTCGATCACTTCCTCTACAAGACAAACTCTACAAGAAAAGAAAAACGCCCTGCGAGGCAGAGCGTTCATGATTACATTTAATGTGAATGAAACTGTTGGTGTTTGACTTGGCGACGTAGTTGTTGAACTTCGTCAATTAAATCAAGCATCATAGCGACCGCAGTAAAACTGGCATCGAAATCTCGTTGAAGCCGATACGCACGCCGTGCGCGAGATATATCATCGCCAAAAAATTGATGAATCCTGTCTTCTGAACGGCTAGGCAGAATATCGTATTCGAGTAGTTGCAGAACCCATTCTGGACTTTGCCCACAGGCAGAGGCAAAGTGTTGTAGATCAAAACTACTTTTTTCGTCTACGATTTCAGTCTGTTTACATCCGTCACAGACAATTTCACGATAATGAATTGTTGTCATGGTGCTCTCCTTAAGACTGTCGTGGATTAAATGACGGAAAAGCTTGAGCAAAAGCCGCATATGCTTGTTGCTCTTGTTCGGTTTGTGCAGCTGGTATCTGTATATTTAAAATCAGGTAAAGGTGTCCGGGTGTTTTATTTGGTATCCCTTTGTCCTTTAATCGTAGCTGCTGACCAGTACGTGCATTTTTAGGAATTTGTAGTTCTAATGTTTTGCCATCAGGACTGGTAAATGCAATTTTTTGACCCAATGCGGCTTCCCATGGACTGATATTCAGTTGTTGGAAAATATCAACGCCTTCTACACGGATTTGCTCAGTTTGTTTATACAAAATTTCAATGTATAAATCGCCGGCGGCTCCACCGTTATAGCCAGCTTGCCCTTGGCCGGAGAGTCGAATTTGTTGACCTGATTTCATACCTGCAGGAATTTTGACTTGCAGGGTTTTACGTTGGACTTCAGGCTCACCATGGGGGTTGAGGCTTGGAATCTGTAAGGTGATATTCTGCGTTGCACCATGAAATGCGATTTCTAAATCCACTTCTAAACTGGCGTGTTGGTCTTCACCACGGAAGCTCTTGGTTTGGCGGTTTGCACGTTGATACTGATAGTCACCGCCACCAAAGCCTTGCCCAAAACGACCAAACAAGTCTTCAAATCCACTAAAGTCCGCATGCTGACCATCACTCGTCGATTGGCGATAAAACTGAGATTGGTCAAAACCACCTTGGTTGCCAGCATTAAACCCAGCAAATCCTTGAGGATGATCGAGTTCAAAATCGTATTGTTTTTTCTTTTCGGCATCACTTAAAGTGTCGTATGCAACATTAATCGTTTGCATACGCGTTTCAGCATCAGCCTCTTTACTGACGTCAGGGTGATATTTACGCGCCAATTTTCGATAGGCTTTTTTTATTTGATCAGCCGAAGCATCTCGGGCGATCCCTAAAGTTTGATAGTGATTGTCTGGCATACTCTCTGTATAAATATTGATCATGTTTTAATCAATATAGAAGGGTTCATCAAACTGTCATAGGGGCAAACAGCATCTTATTGTTTCAAAACATGACAATAAAAAAGCCTCACGAGGAGGCTTTTAAAAACACATTTAAAATTAATATTTTATCCAAGTGACACTACGACCAATCACAGATACACCAACATACCCACGTATAGTTAAATGTTTTCCTGAAGCACTAAGTCTTGCTTTGCCTTTATAGATTTTTCCACCAATCGGGTCCAGAACTTTACCGTTTTGGAATTCACGTGGATTTTTTGGATCTTGTTTAAAGTCCCAAATAAATGGCAAGCCGATAAAAGGTTTATTTTTCAATTCACCTGGGCAGTTCGAGCAGACGCCCATTTTTTCAGTGCCAGGGACATTGCGTGTGGTGACAATGATGCCTTCATAGCTTCCATCGGCTTTTTTGCGAATTTCAACGTCTGCACGCGAATATCCTGTACGGTCATCGACGGTTTTCCACTTCCCCACTAGTGGATCGGTTTCCGCAGCAATTGACAATCCTGACAAAGTGCTAAGTACTATTCCGGCAAATAATTGTTGATATATTTTTTTCATTTCATCCCCTGAAAATTCAGAATTGTGTTTTTAGAGTAAGTTGCCTAATTTATATATAAAGACCTACAAAATCAATGTGATAGTTTGTGATGTATTTGGCATATTTTTTTAAAACGCTGCTTTAATATGGAGTTTTTACTCTAATTTTTAAGTTAAAAAAGGCCTTTAATGATTTAAAGGCCTCGTGCTTAGTTTTTGACCCAAGTGACATTGCGTCCAATTGCAGAGCCTTCAGTACGACCATTGATGATCAAATGCTTGCCATTATTCATCAAACGAGCGCGTGCATTGTAGTGCTTGCCAGATTTGGGATCGAGCATTACACCACCCACAAATTCATTGGGCTTTTCTGGATCAGCGCTTAGGCCGGATAAGGTGGTTAAACCGACCATCGGTTTATTTTTCTGAGCACCGGTACATTGCGTGCACGTCGAGATATTTGCTGTTCCGGGGATGCTTCGGCTTTGAATAATAGTAGCTGAATACAGGTCATGTTTATCTTTACGAATCACCACATCGGCAAGGGAATAACCTGTTCGATCATCAATGGTTTTCCATGTCCCCACTAAGGGGTCAATCGCTGCCAAAGCAGATGATATACTGCATATTGAGAACATACCGAACAGGATAGAAAAGAGGAATTTAACAGTCATACAGTTACCCACATTACATAAAAAGCAGATGCCAGAAAATTAAAGGCATAAAAATATTATGGTTTTAATGTAGCCTGAAATAATATGAATGTTCTAGTGATATTTTAAGAAATGGTATTTATTTTTTGAGCCAAAACATGATCTTGTTGGCGCTAAATAAGGTTTATGCTGAACGTCTACGCACTAGTAAAATAGTCGGAATTCATCTCAAAGTAGATTATTATCGGCATGATGAACTCGTCTGGAGTTGAGTTCATCATGCCAATGAAAGCCAAATGGCGACTTTAGTTGACGCGGATCCAAGATACCGTCCGGCCGAGAAGCGTGGTTCCAACATAACCTCGAAGTGTCAGGACATTGCCGCGCGCATTCAATTGCCCTTTACCTTGATAAGTATTGCCTGAAAGTGGGTCGATCACCTTGCCATCGGTGTACGCATTCTCTTTTGTATTATGTTTAAAGCCAGAGAAGATCGGTAAACCAATTAAGGGTGCATTTTTGAGTTTACCTTCACATTTTTCACAAATCGTGGTGACAGGGCGGTTGGGGATGGCATGCACTTTGGTGATTTTACCGCTATAGCTGCCGTCTTTTAATTTAGTGATTTGGACTTCAGCACGAGCATAGCCTGTTTTGTCATCTATGGTTTTCCATGTCCCGACGAGGTCTGCTGCATGTGCTGTCATTGGGCCAAAGTAGAACATGGCTAAAGCAATAGCGAGTGTTTTGAGTTTCATAATTTATCCAGTTTTTTTTACATTATTTTTCAATTAAAAATAAAGCTTTGTTGGTTTTTTTGACTTTATTTCTGGCGCGATTCTACTCGAAAAAAAATTGATCGCAAATACAGCTGATCATGTTGATGCTTTATAGTTCGAACCCATTCGACTAAGCGCAAGAAAGTAGCTGTTCTAAATTTAATCGGAATAATAAAAAAGCACCCCGAAGGATGCTTAGATTTAGGCTTTCAATCATCACGATGATTTAGCTGAGGTGTTGACCAAAAAGGGATAAAGCTTCTTCTGCAGTAAAGGTATATTTTGTATTACAGAATTGGCAATCCATTTCAATTGGGTTTTGAAACTCTAGGGTTTCACGAACTGCAGCAACACCAATTTGTTCAAGTGCTGTCGCACAGCGTTCTTTTGAACACGTGCAGCCAAATTTTAAGGCTTCAGTTTCAGGTAAACGAACTTCTTCTTCGTTATATAAACGATATAAAATTTCATTTGCAGATAAAGACGTTAACTCATCTGCTTTTAATGTCTCGGTCAGCATGGTTAAACGTGGCCATAGATCTTCATCGACACGGCGTTGTTCTTCTTCGCTATTCCGAGGTAATAACTGAATCAGTAAACCACCTGAACGACTGTTGCTGCTTGCTAAGACGATGCGTGTCGGGATCTGTGCAGATAGATCATAATATTGCATCAAGCAACCCGCTAAAGTCGGTTTGTCTAAAGGTACAATCCCTTGATAACGCTCACCAAATTCAGGCTCGATATTAATGAAAAGTACTGGGTTTACCAAGGCTTTCAGTACCGTGCTGCTGTCTTCAGCGGTTTGAAAGTGCGGGTCTTCTTCATAATCTGCAAGTGCGCGAACTTCACCGAGATGATTACATTCCGCCATTGCCCATTTAAAAGTGCCTGCAGCCTGAATTTGTAAGCTAATACGACCTTTAATTTTTAAGGTGCTGGCCAACAAGGCAGTCGCGCTGAGCATTTCACCCAAGAGAATTTGTACAGCAGGTGCATAGTCACGCTGTGCAAGAATCGTTTGTAGGGCTTCTTCAAGATGAACCACTTCTCCACGAACAGGGCTATCTTCAATAAAAAAGCGTTGGCGTAAATCTGACATAAAATTCTCCATAACCCTGCTTTAATGGTGACGATATTGTAAAACACAAGTCATTCATTATCATCTCTTGTGACATCAATACGATGACGTTGTAAGCTGCGTTGTAAATCAACACCTGTAGGTTTTTCACGGGCTTGCGCATCGCTTTCAAACAAATGTTCCAGTTCAGCTAAAGCGTTACGATGCGTTTCATAAATCTTTTGTTCATCGGTATAGATTTGCTGCTGTTGAGTCAGCAGTTTCTCATCATAATCACGGAACAATTCGATACTTTTATAGGCATCTTCATCGCTGATGCCTAAGTCGCACAGCATGTGATAGGCCATTCCTAAAGAGGATAAATAGGTTTCACGCCAAATATGCTCAATCCCCAAATCACGCAGCAAATGCACCTGATGACGGTCACGTGCGCGGACCAATAATTTTAACTGAGGGTAATTCAGACGAATATGACGCGCCACGTTCATTGAGTCTTCAATATCATCTATGGCAAGGACAAACACTTTGGCATGTTCAATGCCCGCAGCGCGTAAAATATCTGGTTGTGTGGCATCGCCATAATACAGATGACCACCATAATTACGTACGAAATCGACTTTGTCTAAGTTGCTATCAATGGCGGTAAAAGACAAATGCTGTAAATGCGCCACACGAGCAATGATTTGTCCGAAACGCCCAAAGCCCGCAATAATCACAGGATTATGTTCATCCGGAATGTCGTCATATTCGGGAATGGTTTTTGGATTAAAACGTGGCAAAATTTGTGATTGTATTAACCAATACAACATAGGGGTCAACACCATCGACAAGGTGACGATGAGGGTTAATGGCTCCAAAATGGCTTGTTGTACGACATTTTCACTTTTCGCCACACTAAAGACCACAAAGGCAAATTCACCGCCTTGAGCCAAACAGGTCGCCAGTAAAATACTGTTGCGCCATGAATTTTTGAGATAACGTGCAATTGCGGTAAGTGACGCCATTTTGATGAGCATCAGTGCCAATGCACCACCGATAATGAACCATGGCATTTCAACGAATAATGACAGTTCCGTGGTCATGCCCACGGTCATAAAGAACAGACCAAGTAAAAGCCCTTTAAACGGAGCAATACTCGCTTCGAGTTCATGGCGGAATTCCGAGTCTGCCAATAGCACGCCCGTCAGAAATGCACCAAGCGTGGTACTGATACCGAGTACATCCATCAACACCACGACACCCAGCACTATAAATAAACCGACAGCGGTGATCAGTTCATGCGCACCACTTTTCGCGACGAAGCGGAAAAAAGGCCGCATTAAGTATCGACTAAATAAAAATAAGCCTGAAAAAGTCGCAATGATTGCAGCGAAATAGGCGATTCCGTGATGTGATGATTCTGTTCCTGCGAGCAGGGGAATGACTGCAATCAGGGGAATCGCGGCCATATCTTGAAACAGCAAAATCGAAAAGGATTGTTGCCCATAGGTGGTGTTTAATTGCTGCTTCTCACTCAGCATCTGCAAGACAAAGGCAGTAGAAGAAAGAGCGAGAGCGAAACCGATAACGATACTGGCTGCAATGCCTTGTTGTAAGGCAAAAAAACTGCCTAGCGCTAAAACAAGACCGGTCAGACCGACTTGTAAACTCCCCATGCCGAAAATAGAACTACGCATACTCCATAGACGCTGTGGACGGAGTTCGAGGCCGATCAGGAACATCAGTAAGATCACGCCAAACTCAGCGAGATCTTGGATCGCTTGGGGATCACTGGCAATGTTAAAGACGTCGGGGCCGAGCAAAATACCGGTGAACAGATATCCCAATACCGTTGCAATACCAAAGCGCTTGAGCAAAGGGACAAGCAATAAGGATGCGCCAAGGAAAATTGTGATCTGTAACAGTAGTGACATTTACTCGTCCTAGAGTTGTGTTTTTGGTCGAAAGTTTCAATTCAGTATGACTGATATTTTCAGACTGAATTGTACGCGTTTAACTGAGTTCCTGTGGGTCTATATCTAAACTCAGCTTCATATTTGATGGCTTGTTATGCAAGATGTTTTGCCACCAATAACGCAGATAATAATGTAAGCGCGCACGATCTGTAGACAGTAAAACCATGTGGGATTGATAACGTCCCGCTTTGCGCTCCATCGGGGCAGGAATCGGTCCCCAAATGTCAATAATTCCAGCAGAGTCCTGACGCAGCAATTGGGCATGTTGCTGTAAAAATTCAGTATTGAGTTCTTGGTTTTTTGACTCACAGCGTACCAATGCGGCATAGCGAAACGGTGGCATTTGTGCCATTTCCCGTTCTTTCATGGTTTCTTTGGCAAATTTTCGATAGTTCTCATTGACCAAAATATTCAAAAGCGGATGGTCGGGTCTTAATGTTTGTAGGAATACATCGCCTTTACGTTCACCACGGCCGGCACGCCCAGTGACTTGTACAATGAGCTGTGCAGTACGCTCGATGGCACGGAAGTCCACACTCAGTAGACCTGAATCGATATCTAAAATCGCCACCAAGGTGACGTAAGGGAAATGATGTCCTTTGGCCAGCATTTGTGTACCGAGTAAAATGGCAGGTTCGCTTTTTTGAATCTTGTCATAGATTTTTTGCCAACTGCCGACTCGACTGGTGGAATCACGATCGACCCGTATAACGTCATGCTGCGGAAATAGCTCATTTAGGCTTTCTTCAACCTTCGCTGTACCCATACCCACGGATTTCAGTTCTTGGTGATTACACTGTGGACAATGCTCTGGCATACGGTGAATGGTGCCGCAGTGGTGACAATGTAGGTGTTGATAGGGTGTGCGGTGTACCGTGAAATTGGCATCACAATGTGGGCATTTAGCTTGCCATGCACAACTTTCACAAATCAGTACAGGTGCATAACCCCGGCGGTTTAAAAACACCAATACTTGCTCTTTTTTTTCAAGCCGTTTACGGATTTCACCAATCAAAAGTTGGCTGATTCCATGCTGTTTCTGTGCCACTTTCAAATCAAGGATGTGCATTTTCGGCATGACCGCAGTGCCCGCACGTTGGTTCAATTCCAGTACGGTCATTTTGCCTTGTTTCGCCAGTGCATAGCACTCGATACTAGGCGTGGCAGAACCTAAAATGACAGGGCATTGTTCCAGATGCCCACGGTAAAGTGCGACATCCCGAGCGTGATAGCGAAAGCCTTCTTGTTGTTTAAAGGACAGATCATGCTCTTCATCAATCACAATTAAACCTAGATTCGGCAGTGGGGTATAAATCGCAGAACGCGTGCCTAAGATAATAGACGCCTTGCCCGTTTGCGCTGCTTGCCAAGCTTGCATACGTTTTGAATCGTTCAAACCCGAATGTAGTAGAGCAATATTGCAATGAAAGCGTGATTGGAAACGGCTGATGGTCTGTGGGGTAAGTCCAATTTCAGGCACTAAAACCAAGACTTGTTTGCCTTGCTTTAGAATCTCTTGCATGATTTGTAAATAGACTTCGGTTTTACCACTGCCGGTGAGACCATCAAGTAAAAATGCCTGATATTGATTACGCGCCTTTAACACCCGATCAATGGCTTTCTTTTGCTCAGGATTTGCAGTGAGTGGCATTTGCGCCATGCTCATGGGCATCGGGCTAAAGTCCTGTTCCGCCAAGACACATTGGCAGATGCCTTTTTTCTCTAATGCTTTGAGTGTCGCGGTTTCCACACCTGACAAATTTAAAAGATTTTCACCTGTGCCTGTGGGATGTAATTTTAGTATTTTATACGCCTCTTGTTGACGCTCTGAACGTTTAATTTTGGCTTCAGCATTATGGTCAATCAGATTCCATGTCCGTGCCAATAAATTATAGGGCTTTCCTTGGCGTAACAGCGTCGGAAGGGCACTTTGCATCACTTCACCAATCGGAAATTGGTAATACTGTGCAGACCATGTCAATAAATTTAAAACTTTCTCATCTAAAATGGCACGATCATCAAGAAGTTCGGTAATGGCCTTGAGTTTAAAGCTTGAATCGAGTGGTGCATCGGGAGCAATTTTTTCCACGATGATACCGGTCAAATTTTGCCGACCAAAAGATACAGCAACGCGTGCACCTACTTCAGCTTGTTGGTATTGCTCTTGGTTTAAGCTGTAATCGAAGCAGTCGTATAAATATACCGGAACGGCGACTCGAACGCGGTAAATAGGTGTTGCAATGCTCGCTGAATTTGCCATAAAACGTGGATAAGTTCCTGATTAAATTTCGTCGTGATCGTAAAGGAGTTGTGTTAGAGTGAGCTCATATTTTATATCTAAGAATATGAATGATTTTGATGGTCAGACGCAACTGCGCTGATAGAAATTTTGGAAAATTAGAGCATTACAATGCCTGCATATCAGTTTACTGCCATAGACGCTTCAGGGAAGCAGCAGAAGGGTGTACTTGAGGGTGATTCTGCGCGTCAAATTCGTCAACAGCTCAGAGATCAGTCACTCATTCCAGTTGCTGTCGATCCGATAGAGCAAAAAGACAAACACGCGCAGCAGCGCTGGTTTCAAAAAGGGCTGAATGCCTATGACTTGGCTTTATTGACTCGCCAACTTTCAGTTTTGGTTGCCGCTGCAATACCATTAGAAGAAGCGATTCGTGCTGTGGGAAAACAAAACGAAAAAGCCCATGTGCAAAACCTGTTGATGTCGGTGCGTTCTAAAGTTTTGGAAGGACATTCTTTAGCCAACGCACTACAACAAGCGGGACGCTTTCCTGAACTGTATATTGCCACGATTGCAGCAGGTGAGCGTTCAGGTCATCTCGATCTCATTCTCGACCAACTTGCTGATTACACCGAAAACCGCTTCGCCATGCAAAAAAAAGTGCAGGGTGCGATGATTTATCCCATCATCCTGATGTTAATGTCTTTCGGTATTGTGATGGGACTCATGACCTATGTGGTCCCAGATATTGTCAAAACCTTTGACCAAAGCAAAGATGCCTTGCCGTGGATAACGGTCGCTTTAATGAAAGCCAGTGATTTTATTCGAATGGCCTGGCCATTTTTATTGGTCGGTAGCGTAGTTTCGATTTTTCTCTTGGTTCGATTCCTCAGAACAGCGGCGGGACATTATGCCTTTGACCGATTGACCTTGAAATTACCATTATTTTCCAAACTGTCTAAAGGCATTAATGCCGCTCGTTTTGCCAGTACCTTGTCGATTTTAACCAAGTCTGGCGTGCCTTTGGTCGATGCTTTAAAAATTGGCGCAGCGGTCAGTAATAATTGGGTGATTCGAGATTCGGTCAACCTTGCGGCAGAGAAAGTAACAGAAGGTGGTAATTTAGCAACACAGCTTGAGCGAAGTGGTTATTTCCCACCGATGATGGTACAAATGATCAAAAGTGGTGAAAGTTCAGGCGAATTAGATCGGATGCTAGAACGTGCGTCGACGATGCAAGACCGAGAAGTGACGACTTTAATTTCAACTTTATTGGCGTTGCTTGAACCGCTGATGTTGGTATTTATGGCGAGCATTGTACTGGTGATCGTGATTGCTGTGATGCTGCCAATCGTGAATATGAATAATATGATTTAAGACATTCGAACAATGATGTGAACAGAGATTTGTAACATGCAAGTGAAGACAAAAAATATGAAGCAACAAGGTTTTACTTTAATTGAAGTGATGGTGGTCATTGTCATTTTAGGTGTTTTGGCAGCGCTGATTGTACCGAACGTGATGGGCCGTGGTGAAAAAGCCAAAGTTGATACTACGGCGATTACTTTAAAAAGTGTCGCTGGCTCATTAGATCAATACAAAATGGACAATGGTAAATTCCCTTCAATGCAAGACGGCGGATTAAATGCTTTGGTCACCAAACCTGAGTCTGCTAAAAACTGGTTGCCGGGTGGCTACATCAAAGGTGGCTATCCAAAAGACAGTTGGGACAATGACATTCAATATGTGATTCCAGGTTCTGAAGGCCGTCCTTATGATCTTTATTCATTTGGTGCGGATGGTCAGTCTGGCGGTGAAGAAAATGATGCTGATATTTACTATAAACACTAACTGAGAATAATTATAAATTCAGTTTTAATGGAATTAATCACTTCACTTAATAGGATGTTTCAATATTGAGTGAAGTGATAATAAATCTTAATTATAAAATTAATATTAAGTTGTTGAATTTACTTTAAATAACATAATATAAAATATGTGATATTTATAATAAGAATTATTCCCAATTTTATTGATTACAATAATCGTAAAATATGAATAAATATAGGCTTTTCATTTAAATAAAACCGAGCATAATATCTTTTATGGTACTTTTTTAGCCATGGAGGATAGTATGAAAGCATTATTATTAACGGATGAAATTAACCAATTTCATTGGTCTATGCTGAAATCTGTTCTTTTGATTTTAAGTATTCTGCCGATCAGTCAAGGCATTGTGTATTTATGGCAAAGCACTGAGGGCAGTAGCCAAATTATGGTGGGCTTCTTTGCCATGAGCTTAATGAGTTCATTACTGGCTTTAAGTTTTTGGTCTGCATTAAAAGCGACTGTGGCAAATTTAAAACAAGAACATGCATCTGCCATCGAACAAATGGTTGTTCGTCTTTATCGATATATTCCAATGGTGTCTTTAGCTGCCATGCTTTCCTATTTAGTTACTCAGTTATAACCCCAAAATTAACCTTCCAAACTGGGGCTTGCTCCAGTTTTTTTATGTCTCGTGCTAATGAACAGTTAGCCTACATTAATGTGAAACTTGTTCTAAGATGACGTTACTTTGTCCGTTTTGACGCATCGAATGTCTGCTTCACATATCGTCAGCCTGAATCAAATTTTTATAATGCATAGATAGTCAGATGAAGCACAACAAAGAGAAGAAAAGAGGGAAAAATGCAACAGATTGATTGGCAAGATTTTTTGAAAGTTGAATTACGTGTGGGGAAAATTGTGCAGGCTGAAGTCTTTGAGCAAGCACGTAAACCCGCGTACATTCTCCATGTGGATTTTGGAGAGGAATTGGGCATTAAATAATCCAGTGCGCAAATTACACAGCTGTATCAGCCGGAAAATCTAGTGGGGAAATTGGTCGTTGCTGTCGTGAATTTTCCGAAAAAACAAATTGGTCCGATCCAGTCAGAGTGTTTGGTCACAGGTTTTCATAATGCAGAGGGGCATGTTGCTCTTTGTGTGCCTGATGCAGAGATTCCCCTAGGCACCAAGTTACTTTGAAAAAGTAGGATGAGCTGGCACGTTGAACGTTTAACAATAAAAAAACCGAGCCAAAGCTCGGTTTTTTTTGATCTTTTGTAGCGGAATCAACGGCGTGATTTAAAAGAAATATCAACTTTACGCGGTCGATAAATCCAACCGAGAACCAATAGCAAGAATGAGAAAATCAACACAGGCCAATCACTTAAGCGAGTGTAAAGTGTTTCGCCTTGCATGGCAGGTAAATCACCACGAAGTACTGCATCTTTATCCATCGGCGCCTGTTTCACAATGTGGCCATTATGATCAATAAAGGCGGTAATGCCGGTATTGGTTGCACGGATAAACCAACGGCCATTTTCTTTGGCACGCATTTGAACCATTTGTAGGTGCTGATGTGGGCTCGCTGTTCCAGTAAACCAAGCGTCATTGGAAATAGTCACTAGGTAGTCACTTTGACTGGCATTACGGCGCGTTAAGTTGGGATAAGCCACTTCATAGCAAATCGCCGCACCTAAATCATGACCTTTAACATTCAAAGGCTTTTGGTTGTTTGCGCCACGTGAAAAGCCACTCATCGACGGGTCATTTTGTAGGGCAGGTAGTACCCAACTTAACATCCCTGAAAGCGGAATGTATTCACCAAAGGGGACTAGACGTTGCTTCTTGTATAGACCAGAAGATTCATCACCAGTTGCCATGATGGTGTTGTAATACATAGGATGTTGGTTTTGCTGTGATTCTGCCAAATCCCAATAGGGAATACCTGTCACCCAAGCCGTACCTGTTTTATTGGCTTGGACTTTCATCGCATCCAGAAACGGCTCAATATCGGTTTGGAACATAGGAATGGAGGATTCCGGCCAAACAATGACATCACGCCCCCATTCGGTCCGACTTAATGACGCATACTTCATTAAGGTTTGAGCTTGGTATTCTGTTAACCATTTTAAATCTTGCGGAATATTGCCTTGAATTAAGGAAACACTCAGCGGTTTTTCATTTTTAGGCTGAACAAATTGCACTTGCCCTGCACCCCATGCACCGAGCAAAACAAGGGCAGAGGGAACAATCCAGAAGATGCGTTTACGCAGGATTTCAACCAATGCACAGGCCAATACAATGACCGCAAAAGATACCCCAAAGATCCCGAATAATGGCGCATAGCCATCGAGAAATCGTTCAGTAAAGGCATAACCTGCAAACAGCCATGGAAAACCGGTGAAGACCCAAGTTTTACTCCACTCGAAAAACACCCACAGTGGCGCAAAGGTCAGTGGGGTTTCTGGAAAGAAGCGGCGGTAGAGCCAACTCTGAACTGCGGTAAACAGCCCCATCACAATCGCCATAATGGCAATCATCAAAACACTGAGTGCTGAATTGGTATCACCATAGACATGGATCGAGGTATACAACCAAAAAGCCCCGACAAACCATAAGCCAAAGCCATAAGCTAGACCAATGAAAAACGATTGTTTAGGTGCACGTTGACTTAGGCAGGCATACAACAGGGCTGGAGATAAAATTGCCAACCACCAATAATGATAAGGTGCCAGCGACAAGCTGAAGATGGCACCTGAAAATAATGCAATCAGCGAAGGATAGATGAAAGGTAGCTGTTTTTTTTGTTGTGAGTGGTTTAGCAGCTTATCAAAGTAGGTTCTCATTTACGGACAGCTCGGATCAGATGAATGGTACGTGCATCTGCCTCCAAAATGGTAAATTCCCAGTTTTCAAGTTCAATCACTTGACCTTGTAAATCACTGACCAAGCCCATTTCTTGTAGCAGTAAGCCGCCCACAGTTTCTACTTCATCATCTGAAAAATCAGCATCTAAAAGATTGTTAAAGTGTTCAATTGGTGTAAGTGCTTGAACCAACCATGTATTTGCACTTAGTGGGTCTTCATCTGGAATGATAAATTGAGCTTCTTCATCGACTTTGTCGTGTTCATCTTCAATTTCACCCACAATTTCTTCAAGAATGTCCTCTAAAGTGACTAAGCCTGAAGTTGTGCCATATTCATCAATCACTACAGCGATATGGGTTTGGGTATTTTTCAACATACGTAAAACTTGGTCAGAGCGTGCGCTCTCAGGTACAAATAAGGGTTGACGCATTAATGCACGAATATCGACTTTGGTGGTCGGTTCTGTCAAAAATGGCAACAAATCTTTGGCCAATAAAATACCGACGACATTGTCAGGTTGGTCTGAGGAAAAGACGGGGAAACGTGAGTGTGCAGATTCGACAAGTACATGCAAAATATCTAATAGCTCATCATCTTCTTGTAAGCTGATCATCGCAGTACGGGGGGTCATGACCTCGCGGATTTTAGTTGCAGGTAAGTCGAGTACCCCTTCGAGCATGGCAACTGTATCGGGTTCTAAGAAGCGACGTGAATCTTGTACCAATTTCAACAGTTCGTCACGGGTTTCTGGTGCAGTGCCCAGCCATTTACGTAAGCCGCGCATGCCCCACGACGGGCCGGATTCCTCTTGCATGATCTTTCCTAAAGACTCTTAATATCTAATAAATGATGATTTTATCATACCGTAGAAAATACAGTTGTCTATTGTTAATGTTGATCTAGATGATGAGCGATCAAGTCATTTTAAGACGTTATCATCTGCATTTTTCAAGCTAACATTCGGTCGTTAGGATTATGCTAAAATAGCCCTAGATTTTAATACTGAGTTTTCTAATGTCTGAGCCTTCTGTGCCCCCATCAATTCAATTAAACACCCGTGGCTTACGTTGCCCTGAGCCTGTGATGATGTTGCATCAAGCCATTCGTAAATCAAAATCGGGCGATATTGTTGAGGTTTTTGCAACAGATAATTCGACCTCTTGGGATATTCCGAAATTTTGTATGCATTTAGGTCATGAGCTTTTGCTTCAAGAAGAACGTCTTGATGAAAATGGAAATAAAGAATTCCATTATTTGGTTCAGAAAGGTTAATTTAAGAGATTGTAAAAAAATAATAATTATTAAGATGTTACATTTTTATTAATAAAATAGGCTGGTCAAGTCTGATGGCTAGCCTATATCATTCGCAGCATAATTATACAAAGTTTAAAAACAGACTTTTAAAATGTTAAATTCGATTGCTCTTATACTTGAAAAATTAGGCTTATCCGCCCAAAAACGTGCCATTCATGTGCAATTTTCCAACCCTGCGTTGAATGAAGAGCTTTTTATTCAACGTATTGATGGGGAGCATATCTTAAACCAAGGCGTACAAGCGACTTTGATTTGCCTATCCACCAATGCACTTATTCCACTAAAACAATTTATTGGCGCACAGGTTGCCGTTGATCAAGTGACCGATCAGGGCGAACTCTTCCGTACCGCCGGTATTATTACCGAAGCCACCCAAGGGCAGAGTGACGGTTCACTCACGCTGTATAAACTCACTTTAGAAGATGCAACATCGCTGTGGCATAAGCGCCGCAACAGCCGTGTGTTTATGAACAAATCGGTGCGTGATGTCAGTGAGACTCTTTTTAAAGAATGGCAAAGCAAAAGTCCGCTCTTTGCTGCCAGTCTAACGCTAGATCTAAGCGGTTTAAGCCAAAACTATGATGTACGACCTTTCATCATGCAGTCGAATGAAAGCGATTATGACTTTTTAACGCGACTTTGGCGCAGTGAAGGCATTAACTGGCTCATCGATGAAGCACAGTTGAAAGTGCCGCATTCCTCAGCCCAAATTGAAAAACAAAAACTCCGCCTGATTGATGACAATAGCCAATATCAAGCACTCAGCCGTCACAGCATCCGCTTTCATCGTTCTAGCGCCACAGAAAAACAAGACAGCATCACCAGCTTGATTGGTGAACGTAGCATTCAGCCGACTGCGGTACACGTACAGCGCTGGCAAGCCGATGGACTCAGCCAAGAAGAAGGTGCAGGTTCAGTTCAAAGCAAACATCAGCATAGCCAAAGCCAAGACAATGCTAGCTTAAGTTTGGAACAAGCATGGCATATCAGCCCTGCATGGATGCAAGACTTAAAAGGCGAAGACCAAGCTACCGCTTCATCCAATAGCCAAATTGAAAAACTGAATCAAAACCTAACGCGCTATCACGAGCTACAATCAAAAAAATTCAATGCACAATCGACCGTGCGTGATACCCAAGTGGGTTATTGGTTTGAACTGAATGAACACCCTGAAATTGATCAACATAGTGGTGCAGACAAACAATTTTTAATCACAGAAAAGAAATTCTATAACCAAAATAACTTACCCAAAGACCTTACTGAACAAGTCAATCAACTGATTGAACAAAGCCACTGGAACATTAAACCGATCCATGAACAGGCCGAGCGTCAGGCCAATCAGCTCACATTGCAACGCCGCAATATTGCGACCGTTCCTGCATATAATCCACTCGAACACCGTCCAAGCACCCATCCGCAACGCGCTAAAGTTGTCGGGCCAAGTGGTGAAGAAATACATGTCGATGAATGGGGACGAATCAAAGTCCGCTTCTTATTTACCCGTGGAGATGACCACAGCCATGATGGCGGTGCAGGCAGCAATGACAATGACACGGACTCTGCATGGGTAGATGTACTGACTCCATGGGCCGGTGAAGGCTATGGCGCACGCTTCTTGCCACGCATTAATGAAATCGTGGTCATCGATTTCTTTGACGGTAATATCGACCGACCATTTGTGGTGGGACGTATACATGAAGCACAGCGCAGTCCGACCCAATTTGATAGTAAAGGCAAACTGCCAGACACAAAAAAACTAGCGGGAATAAAAAGTAAGGAAGTCCAAGGGGAAGGCTTTGGACAACTGCGCTTTGATGACACGACTGGACAAATATCAACACAATTACAAAGTACCCATGGTGCCACTCAGCTTAACCTCGGTAACCTTAGTCATCCCAAAGAAACCGCAGAAAGTGCAGGGCGAGGTGAAGGCTTTGAACTGAGAACCGACCAATGGGGTGCAGTGCGAGCAGGACAAGGGCTCCTTGTCAGCACACACCCACAACAACAAGCAGCGGCAATGCACCTCGACGCACAAGCGGCGAAAGAACAAATCGAAGCCAACTTAAACAGCAGTAAAGCCTTAAGTGAAGTGGCGAAAAATCAACAAACTGACCCACTTGAAGTCTTGGATAATTTAAAAAACTTCCTTCGGCAAATCGAAAAAGGCAGTAAAGAAAAAGCTGATGCCTTTAAACAAGCCTTAATGATTTTATCTGCACCAAACTCAATTGCTGTAAGTAGTCAGGAAGATGTTCATCTTTCAGCAGATGGACAGATCAGCCAAAGTGCAGGGGATAGCATCAACCTCAGCAGTCAAAAATCCTTAATTGCCCATGCACAAAGCAAGATCAGTCTATTTGCAGCACAAGAGGGATTACGTGCTTATGCAGGCAAAGGCAAAGTAGAAATCCAAGCCCAAGGAGATGGGGCAGATTTGATTGCCCGAAAGGGTATTCAAATTATTTCCACTGAAGATAAAGTTGAAATCAAAGCGAGTAAAAAAATTGTTTTGGTTGCGGGTGGTAGTCAGATTGAAATTAGTAGTGCGGGTGTATTGCCTACGACGGCTGGTAAGTTTGAGGTGAAGGCGGGGCAGCATAAGTTTGTGGGGGGGCAAAGTTCACAGAATAATTTATTCACTTTGCCGAATTTAACAAATTTTACTTTAAAGAAAAAAATTAAAAAAATTTATTGGAGTTATGGTGAAAACGAAAACCGTATTGGAGAATCTTCAAGATTTTATACTGATGTCAATTTACATATAGAAACTGAAAATTATGCTGATGGTGAAACTGTTACTGTAAAAGTTAAAAACCCAGTGTATGAAAAAATCAGTAATCAAAATGAATTTTTAGAATTTCAAGCAACTATCAAAAATGGTGCAGCAAAAATTAAAAATATTTTAAAGAATGAAAAATCATTAATTTTGAATGAAGAGTTACTTTAAATGGCTATCGAAGCAGAAGTAGACGGTGTTATATCAGAACCCTTAAAAGTTAATAGACCAAGATGGTCAGATATGTCTGTCAATTATCCAAACAATACTATTCAGAAAGAAACCTTGTATCCGCAAATCTCGAAAGCTTTGGGTAGAGAGATAAATAATGATGCCTATGCAAATACATGTGCATTAAGAATGAGTGCTGGCTTAATACGATCAGGAGTACAACTACCGAGAGCACCATCTAAAGGAGGCACAATTATTGGTGACGATGGAAAGAACTATTGGATACGTGTCAGAGATTTAAAAGCTTATTTATATACGCTTTTTAAAAAGCCAGATATATCAGTAGAATTACCAAAGCTTTCATCTATTAACCCATATGTGCCAGAAGAGTTAGATCACCGTTTAGATTTTGTAAGAAATAATATAATTGAAAAAATTAAAAATAAGAATGGAATTATTGTTTTTGAGGTAACTGGATGGCGTGATGCAACTGGTCATTTTACGTTATGGGAGGGAGGAGAAGATGGTAGGGGATTGCTCTACTCATCAATTGATCAAAATGATCCAGAATCAGCTGTATATTATTTTTGGATGGTTGCAACTGAAGTTAATAATGGCATAACACAAAAAGTGGATTTTTGGGAATTAAAATGAGATATATTATTTTGTTTTTTTTGTTTTTTTTGATTTTTAATGTAATTGAAGTTCAGGCTAAAACCTTATCTGATATTGAATCATTAAAAGCTTATACTTTGATGAGATGTTTGCAATATAATCAATCTGATTTAGTTTTAGGTAAAGATTTTTCTTATTATAGTTTTGAATTTGTGAAAAATGAAAGATTGGAATTTGAGGAAATTCAGCTAATAGATAATTATGTTTATGAACGTGTAAATAGTTATCATGAAAATGAAATATTTTTAAAAAATGATGTTTTACCCAAAAAAGGGAATGATTTATTTTACCAGTGCTATTTGTTTAGTGAGTCTAAAGATTTAAATAAATTAATTGGAAAATATATTAATTAGTTTTTGATATTTTTTGATGGGAAGGATGAGATTTTTTGCGTAACAAATCCACTCTATATAAATAGAATTTTTGTTTGGTTTGTTTTATAAAAAATTCAGATATTTTTTCTTGAATATAATTGGAATTTTATTGTTTTTTTTAGTTTTGATATTTAAATCTTATTTTTTTAATTATGAAAAATTATATTTTACTTTTTGTTTTTCTTAATCTTTTTGTCTGTATGTCGGAGATAAAAATAAATCCTGATTATTTAAATCCGGCTTTTTTAAATAAATACTATGAACAGGTGATTGAAATTGAAAAAGTAAATTTGGTAGGTGAAGTGGTGGTTGTTACTGATTTAAAAGATGACTCTGGAATTAAGGTTGCAAAGATCGGTGAAGATGAATATTTTTATGAGAATACAATAAAAATTTATGGGATACCAAAAAAACAGGTAAATATCATGTTGAATTGAGAGGGTATTATAGAGCTGGTGTTGGTGGGTCTTCTTTAAAATTTAATAAAAAGTATGATTTAGTGATTAATGATAAATAGTTTTCATACTACATAAATAAACCCGCATTAAGCGGGTTTATTTTTATCTCAAAAGAGATTACATGTTAGGGTAATTAGGACCACCACCACCCTCAGGTGTTACCCAAGTAATGTTTTGAGACGGATCTTTGATGTCACACGTCTTACAGTGCACACAGTTTGCCGCGTTAATTTGGAAACGCTTAGAACCGTCATTCTCTTCCATAATTTCATAAACACCGGCAGGGCAGTAGCGCTGAGCAGGCTCATCCCATTTTGGTAAGTTCACATTTACAGGAATAGAAGCATCTGTCAATTTCAAGTGAGCAGGTTGGTTCTCTTCATGTACCGTATTTGATACGAATACTGAAGACAAACGGTCAAATGTAATTTTACCATCTGGTTTTGGATAATTCGGTTTGAAGTTCGCAGCATCGACAGTTTTTAAAGCGCTGAAGTCGGGCTGTAAGTCATGCAGCGTGAACGGCACTTTAAAGATGTTTTGATCAACAAAGTTGAACGCACCACCCATCCATTGACCAAACTTATGCATAGCAGGGCCGAAGTTACGAGAGTTATATAACTCTTCTTTCAACCAACTGTTGTTGAACTTGTCTGTGTACGCAGTTAACTCTTTAGCGAAGAAGTCTTCACCTTCAGTCACACGTGCAATGGCAAGGTCACCACCTTTTTCCACACCCGCAGCAATCGCTTCAAATACAGCTTCACCGCACAGCATGCCTGATTTCATTGCTGTATGAGAGCCTTTGATTTTCGCAAAGTTTAGGAAACCTGCGTCATCACCAATTAAGCTACCACCTGGGAAAGTGAATTTAGGTAGTGAGTTGAAGCCACCTTTTACAACCGCACGTGCGCCATAAGAAATACGTTTACCACCCTCAAGATATTGCTTGATCAGTGGATGTGTTTTCCAGCGCTGCATTTCCATAAATGGATACATGTGTGGATTGGTGTATGACAAGTCAACGATCATACCCAACGTCACTTGGTTGTTTTCAGCGTGGTATAACCACCAACCGCCTGAAGAACCTGTTTCACTTAAAGGCCAACCTGCACCGTGCATCACCAAACCTGGTTTGTGCTTAGCAGGATCGATTTCCCATAATTCTTTAATACCAATACCGTAATGTTGTGGATCGGCATCTTTATCCAAGTTGAATTTTTGGATTAAACGTTTACCTAAATGACCACGACAGCCTTCAGCAAATAATGTGTATTTCGCATGAAGTTCATAGCCAGGGGTAAAGTTGTGCGTTGGTTCGCCATCTTTACCAATACCCATGTCGCCAGTCTGAATACCTTTCACAGTCCCGTCTTCATGGTAAAGAATTTCAGATGCTGCAAAGCCTGGGAAAATAGACACTTCTAATTCTTCAGCTTTAGCACCTAACCAGCGAACCACGTTACCTAACGAAATAACATAGTTGCCATCGTTATGCATGGTTTTAGGCACCATCCAATGCGGTGCTTCTTGTGATTTTTCATCAGACAATAAGAAATAGGTTTTGTCTTCAGTGACAGGCACATTTAAAGGCGCACCTTGTTCTTTCCAATCTGGGAACAATTCATTCATCGCGCGGGGTTCAAGCACAGCACCCGATAGAATATGCGCACCCACTTCGGAGCCCTTTTCCACGACACAAACGGACAGATCGTTTAGGTTATTTTCAATTGCAAGTTGACGAATTTTAATCGCAGCAGATAGGCCGGCAGGACCTGCACCGACGATAACTACGTCAAACTCCATCGATTCACGTTCGATGTGTTCCATGTAGGACTCCTCATATTTCGGAAGGTGGCATCCATTCAATTCATTTAAATGGTGCTGCCATGAGTGTTCTTAATGCCCAGACACAATTTTTCTATCGTGTCTTTGATATTGTGGGCTAGTATAGTTTTAAACCGAGTTCTAGCCAATTGGCTGAATCATATTATTTTTCCGTCACTAAGGTATTTATTAGGCGGATGAAGCAGCAATTGAACGAAAACCCGACGAAAAAATTCATTAATAGGGATGATAGAAATTTAATGAACATTGCACAATACTTAAAAGATGGACAGTCCGGTCACAAAAGGTCAATCCCTCCATTAGATCAATGGCATCCAAAGCATTGTGGTGCAATGGATTTGAAGGTTTTAGCCAATGGAGAATGGTGGCACGATGGTCAATTGATCAAGCGACAAGCGCTCATAGATCTGTTCTCAACCGTGCTTTGGAAAGAAGATGGGAAATTCTATTTAAAAACCCCTGTGGAACAAATTGAAATACAGGTGGAAGATGAGCCTTTATTTGTCAATCAGGTGGATCACGTTGAGATTGACGCTAAAAACTATATTCAATTCACCACAACCACCCAAGACCTGATTATTGTTGATCAGGAACATCCGATTTTTATGCGTGAATATCAGGGTGAACTACGTCCTTATGTGCATGTTCGTTTTGGTATAAATGCCTTAATTCAACGTGCAGCTTTTTTTCATTTAGTCGAGATGGGTGAGCTGCTTGAAAATGAGCAAGGGGAGTCCATTTTAGTGTTACAAAGTGGCGATTTGCACTTGCAATTAGGCACCTGAGGTTTAAGCTTTCCACCTTGTCATTCTGAATCTAAATTAAAGTGACCCTATGACCGCCATTCATCCCATTTACCCCTTAAATGTACCCATGCCAAAAGCGACTGCTGATGCGCCTATTGGGGTATTTGACTCAGGTATTGGTGGTTTATCTGTTGCATTGGAAATCGCACGTTATTTACCAAATGAGCGGATTGTTTATTTTGCGGATACGGCACATGTTCCATATGGCCCGCGTCAAGATCAGGACATCCGTGAACTGACTGCACATGCGATTGAGTGGTTATACCGTCAGGGGTGTAAAGTCGCGGTGGTGGCATGCAATACGGCATCGGCATTTAGTTTGGATTATTTGCGTGAACACTACGGTGAAAATTTTCCGATTATTGGCTTGGTTCCAGCCTTAAAACCCGCGGTATTACAGACCAAAAGTAAAACTGTGGCTGTCCTCGCAACGCCTGCGACTTTTCGGGGTAAATTAATCAAAGATGTCATGCAGCGATTTGCTGAACCTGCAGGGGTGCAAGTTTTGTCAGTGACTTCTTTGGAATTGGTGCCCTTTGTTGAAGCGGGGGCGCAAATGACTGAGCCTTGCCTGCAGACATTAACTGAGATATTACAGCCAGTTGTAGATGCAGGTGCAGATTATTTAGTGCTTGGATGTACGCATTACCCCTTCCTAAAATCGGCAATTCAGTATATTTTTGGTCAGAAGCTGACATTAATTGACTCAGGATTTGCGGTTGCACGACAAACAGCCCAAATTTTGATTAAAAATGAGTTATTATTTGAGCATAACCGCCAAGATTCACTGCGTATCGAATGTTATGTCAGTGGAAATAATGCGGAAAACTTAACACCTGTGGTAGCACGCTTAATTCAAGATGATCAAATCACTTGGAAAATCTGCAATATTCAGGCGGCAAGTTTAGAATTTTAATCATTGTGATTGAACGATTTTAGATAAAACAATTTAAATCTATTTGGGGTAGTCATGCTGTATGTTTCAGCAACCACTTTTTTGAGTGCTGGATATAGCGTGCAACGGGAAGAGGATCTCTAATGCTCGATAAGCGTTATCAAGTATTCATTTCCACATCTGGCAGTGAAATGCAGCCAGAACGGATCATATTGGCACAGACTCTTGTAGGGATGGGTTTTTTCTCTTGGGGGTTGGAACAGCGCACACCATTAAGTACGGCTTTTGCGCGTCGTCAAATTGATGACTGTGATTATGTGGTGATCTTACTGGGTAGTCAGTATGGCGAGCAGTCTGTTTCAGGTGTGGGTTATATGCACCTTGAATATATTTATGCAGTGACGAAACAAAAGCCGGTCATTGTGTTTATGCATGAAGATCCAAATTCACGTGATCTTTCTTTGCATGATGAAAAGCCTGAGCTACGTGAAAAATTCAAAGACTTTCGTAAGCTATTGCAAAATGAAGTGGATCAAGTCTTTAGCTATCGAACCTTGCGTGATTTAGAAATGGCAGTGCGATTGAACATGCCGCAAATGCTAGAGCGCTATCCTGTTTCAGGTTGGGTTCGTCCGCAAAATACCCAAGCTTTGCATGATGAAATTGATCGCTTAAAAGCAAAATTGATACAGCTCGAAACAGAATCAGGAAAACGAGAAGTCGACCCATTCCTGAGCTTACCGAAAGTGTCTATGCATGAAGTGTTCTCTTTTGAATATCGCATGCATGCCTATCAAGACGGCAATTTTAAAGAGCTGAAAGTTCAGAAAAAAATGACTTGGGCACAGTTGCTTTCGATTTTAGGTTCAACTTTTGTCAATCCGACCCCAGAAGAGTTTTTCTCTAAACGCATGAATGAATTTCTAAACGAAACAGGTTTGGAAGATGCCCGCGTTGAAATGCCTCGTGCGCATGCGGTTGCTCGTGCTCAGGTGAATATTCGGGCTTTGCATAGTATCAAGAGTCAAATGCGTCAAAATGATTGGATCATTCCAAATGGACGTGATGACCGTCAACGCATGTTGTGGCAAGTGACCTCGAAAGGTCAAAAACTACTGGAAAGTAATTTGTTGGATAATGAACGGGTTTTCCAATTTAAAACTGTATATTAATCTGTTTTATAAAATAGATAAAAAGCTGCTACATTAGCGTCATTCAAATTGATGGAAAAAGTGTAATGTTGTCTGCCGAAAAAGCTAAAGTCACCATTATTCTGGCGAACTTAGGCACGCCTGATGCACCTTCTGTGCCTGCGGTACGTCGTTTTCTGCAACAGTTTTTATCTGATCAGCGTGTCATTGAAATTCCAAAACCGATTTGGCAATTGATTTTGCGTTTGTTCATTTTGCCATTTCGACCAAAGCGTGTGGCGCATGCCTATGAAATGGTTTGGGGCAATGATTCGCCTATGCGTGAAATATTGTTGGCGCAAGTTGACGCTGTAAAAGCACATTTAACTCAAGCGTATCCAGAATTTGAACTGAAGGTGGTTCCTGCCATGACCTATGGCAATCCAGGCATTCAAGCAGCTTTAGATCAATTGGCACAGCAGCCACAAGACCACATCGTCCTGTTTCCACTATTCCCACAATATTCAGCAACATCGACTGCACCGCTATATGATGCGATCGCACAATGGATTCCGCAGCAACGCAATTTGCCGGGTCTGAGTATTATTCGTGATTACTATCAGCACCCGCTATTTATTCAAGCTTTAGCGCAAAGTGTGCGTGATTATCAAGCGGAGCATGGGGTCGCGGATAAGTTATTGATGTCTTTTCATGGCATTCCACAGCCTTATGCAGACAAGGGTGATCCCTATGCTGACCGTTGCCGTGTAACAGGACATTTAGTCGCGCAAGCGCTTGGTTTAACTGAAGATCAATATCAAATCAGTTTCCAATCTCGCTTTGGTAAGCAAGAATGGGTGAAACCTTATACTGATGCCACTTTGGACGCATGGGGCAAACAAGGCGTGAAATCGGTACAGGTTATGAGCCCTGCATTTTCAGCGGATTGTTTGGAAACGCTAGAAGAGTTGGCGCTGCAAAATGCTGAAATTTTCCAAGCTGCAGGCGGTGGTGAATATGGTTATATTCCTGCATTAAACGCGCGGGATGATCATGTCGCATTGCTCAATTTATTACTTCAAGCTAATCTTGATGCCTTAAAGCAAACATTAGCCCATTCATCGCCTTGAGGTTTTCGCCCTATGTTGCAAGTTAAAATCGTGCCCGTTACGGCATTTCAACAAAACTGTTCCATTGTTTGGGACTCTGAGTCGAAAGAAGCGGTCTTGATTGATGCAGGGGGAGAGCCTGAAAAATTAAAAGCCGAAGTTGAAGCGCTCGGTTTAACGGTCAAAGCCTTGTGGTTAACGCATGGCCATTTAGACCATGCAGGTGCGGTTGGGGCATTAACCCAAGCTTGGAATGTTCCAGTGATTGGCCCGCATAAAGAAGATGCGTTTTGGTTGGACATGATTCAGGAGGTTTCTGCGAAATACGGTTTCCCGATCCCTGAAAATGTCCATGTGACCCAATGGTTGGAAGGCGGCGAAACCTTGAAGCTGGGTGCTGAAGAGTTTGAAGTTCGTTTTGCACCGGGGCATACACCGGGTCATGTCATGTTCTATAACGCAAAATATGCCGTGCTCTGGACGGGTGATGTGTTATTTAAAGGCTCGATAGGCCGGACAGATTTTCCACGCGGTAACCATCAACAATTACTCGAATCTATTCAGCGTGAATGCTTTAGTTTACCTGACGATACTCAGTTTATTTCTGGGCATGGGCCAATGAGTACCATTGGCTATGAAAAGCAGCACAATCCTTTTGTTGCGGGTAAAGCTGGTTAAGCAATACGCTTTAACTTGATTGGGTAAAATAAAAAAAGGTCTACATGGTTAGACCTTTTTTATTGGAACTTTTTTATATTTAAATTTGAGCTAAACGTATTTAGAACTGATCTTCCTCACGGCCACCATCAGCTTGAGGTGCATCTTGGGTTGGCAGGCGATATTCGTCATTGGCCCAAGCACCAAGATCAATCAATTTGCAGCGATCTGAGCAAAACGGGCGATATTCATTATTTTCCCAAGTCGTCAATGCGCCGCAGCGTGGACAATTCATGGTGGTGGGCATGCTTAACTCCAGCAAAAACGGATGATTCAATTAGGCAAATACAGTCGCAGTTGTTAGACTTATGCCGTTCTGTTTAGTTTGATCTGTTTATGCCTATTCGTCAATTTCAAGCGCAGCGTATGCGAGCTCCCCGTGATTTTCAGCCGATTGATTCCACGCCGATTTGTGTGGAAATTGGGGCTGGTAAAGGTAAACATGCATTATTGTTTTCAGCCAATCACCCTGAATTTCAATTGATTGCTGTTGAGCGGACACGTGAAAAATTTGTGGCAATGCAAAAGCAGCATCAACTTGAAGGGCAAAGCAATTTAACTCCAATTCACGCTGATGCATTGCCTTGGGTAGTACATGCCTTACATCCTGCGCAAGTACAGCAATTCTTTATTTTGTATCCAAACCCTGAACCGCATAATCCTGCACAGCGCTGGTTAAATATGCCGTTTTTTGAATTTCTATTGTCGCGTTTGCAGCCGGGTGGTCAGATTACCTTGGCCAGTAATATTCCTGAATATATTGAGGAAGCGCAGCAGCAGTTAATCGATGTTTGGAAGCTACCTTTTGTCAAAGAACGCATTGCAGAGACTTCAGCACGCACGCATTTTGAAATTAAATATCTAGAACGCGGTGAACTCTGTCAGCAGCTAATCATTACCAAGCCTGTAGATTACACCACACGTTTTGATGATTTTCAGCCGCTACAAGGTAAGCAACCCACCGAAGCATCTGCGGAATAATTGGGCATGACTCAGCGTATTGCAATCATTGGGGCAGGGCCTGCGGGATTGATGGCTGCGGAAGTGCTTAGCCAATTTGACTATGACATTCATGTTTATGAGCAAAAACCATCGGCAGCCCGTAAATTTTTAATGGCGGGCAAGACGGGGCTGAATATTTCGCATGCAGAACCCGTTGAACAATTTGTGCAGCGCTATGATCAAGTGGAATGGCTGAGTCCATGGGTTAAGCAGTGGGATGCAGCATGGATTCAACAATGGATGATGGGACTGGGTATTGAAACCTATATTGGTTCATCGGGTCGGGTCTTTCCTATTGAAATGAAAGCTGCGCCTTTGCTGCGTTCATGGTTAAAACGTCTCAGTCTCGACGGGGTGCAGTTTCATTATCGACATCAAGTTTTGGACTTACAGTCCAATCAGCTGACAATTCAAAACCTTGTTGATGAATCAAGCCAAGCGTTTGGCTTTGATGCGATTATTATGGCATGTGGGGCTGTGTCTTGGTCACGTTTAGGCAGTGATGGCGCATGGCAAAAATGGCTTCAGCGTGAGAGCATTGAAGCTTTTCAGGCCAGTAATGCAGGTGTGGAACGCGTTTGGTCGAAGTTCATGCAGCCTGTGTTTGGACAGCCCTTAAAGCGAGTCAATGCATGGGTCGATCAAGCCGAGCCGACCCAAGGCGATATCATTATTTCACACTATGGACTGGAAAGTGGATTAATCTACAAACAAGGTCGAGCTCTGCGTCAACAGGTGAAATCTGCTCAGCTCATGCAGCTGACTTTGGACTTATTGCCAGATCAAAGTGTTGAGCAATTGGCAAAGAAACTACAGCCTTCAAAGAAGCAGTCTTTAACCAATGTTTGGCGTAAAGCCGGTTTAGATGTGGCGAAAGCTGCGCTGGTCCGTGAACTGGTGGATAAATCTTTATGGTATGAGCCGGCCTTACTTGCTGCGAAAATTAAGCACTTAGATATTCAACTTGATGGATTTCGCCCGATAGATGAGGCGATTAGCTGCGCAGGCGGTGTGAAGCGTTCAGTCCTAAATGATGGCTTACAATTGAAGAGCAATCCTGCAGTATTTGCTTGCGGTGAAATGTTGGATTGGGATGCGCCTACTGGAGGCTATTTACTAACAGCCTGCCTTGCAACCGGTCGAGCAGCGGGTGAAGGGGTTCAAAACTATCTGGTTTCTTTGCAGAGCTAAGCGCTTCAAATTGTCACAATCTTGCTGAGGAGTTGTGATATTTTGAGATGAAATTCTTCTAAGAAAGACCACTATGCGCGTACAAGAACAATATACCGGAAGCTGCTTGTGTGGAGCGGTTTGTTATGAGATCAATGGTCCGGTCGGTGAGATCGTGCAATGTCATTGTTCTCGGTGCAGAAAAGCCAATGGTACAGCATTTGCGACCAATGCCCCGATTGCTAAAGCAGATTTTAAAATTGTAGCCGGTGAGCAGTTTCTGAAACAGTATGCGTCTACCGCTACCACACAGCGCTGTTTTTGTAGTGAGTGTGGTTCACCAATCATCAGTATTAAGGCTGAAACGCCTGATTATTACCGTCTACGAATAGGAACCTTAGATACACCTCTGACACAGAAACCAACCTGTCATATCTTTGTCGCATCCAAAGCAGAATGGGATGATATCGCAGGTGATTTACCACAATATGCTGAACGACCATAGCGCAAATCAAGATTGAGCAATCACCTCAAGGGCATGAATTTGCCCTTGAGGTTGAGTTTTAAGCTCGTGTCACCTTCTCATTCATCCATGTTGAATTTGGGTGAATAGATTGCAACAGGGTTGGAAGATTAAGGCTGTCGAGTTTTTTGTAGTTCAGGATATTGTTCCTGCCAATGTCCCAATTGTTCTTGTGCATGAATAAACTGACCGAGACCTTTGACACTATCACTAGGATTTTTTAACTCACCATCGGCTGCTTGATTTTTCTCACGATAAATTTGTGATTGATTGTCCCAGTACTGATACATCAAACCTTGAATATAACGGCCTTGCTCAGTTTTCATTTCGAGTTCTTTGAGCATATTCAGCGCCGACTGGATGTTGTCACGCTTACGCTGTGTGGCAAATTCATCAGTGAGTTTGCCTTCCTCACGCAGTTTCATCAGCTCATCTTCCATCTCATCGCTAATTTGACTAAAGCTCTCGTCATATTGCGTCAGAAGCGTGAGGTCGTGTAGATCATCTGGGGTCTTGGCAAAGTTTTTAATAGGATCACTATTCAGTTCTTTCATGATTTGATCATCGGAACTGATTTCACTATTTTGTTCCACCGTTTTTGATGATTTTTCACATGCAGTGAGTCCTAGCACCGTACCCATGAGGAAGATGACACTGAGTTTTTTTAAAGAGATTGGCAAGAGCATAATCGTGTCCTAATGTGTTTTTCTAAAGATATAGACATGCGTGATATAGGGAAAATCAATGAAATCCTGCGCAGTCTTTTGGGTTGATTCAGCCACGATATTTTCAAATTGTTGTTTCAGTTTTTGTTGTTCATCCATGCTTAACGCTGCAATAAAACTGGTGGACAATAATCGTTTGGAAACCACGTGTTCCACTGTACCATGATGCACTTGTTGAAAGGTCGTTTCGGCAATTAATTTAAATGTTTGCTGCTGTGCAAACACTTTTTGCCATTGCCCACTATGATAACGTGGTGTGTCACCTTCGAGTACACTCAAGATATCAGCGAGTTGTTTGACCCAATTGACTTGGATATCACGCTGGTTCCAAATCAATACAAGATCCCCATGGGGAACTAAGATACGACTGATTTCATTGAGGGTTTCAGGGGTGGCAAACCAATGAAAAGACTGGGCACAAAATACCGCTGCCACAGAATGATCATGCAGTGGAATCTGATCACTTTGGGCGGCTAAAGTTGCAATATGCGGATGTTTTTTCTGCAATTGTTGCAGCATTTCATGCACAGGTTCGATCGCGGTGATATTTTCACTGAGTGGGCGAATATACTCGAGAAATTTGCCTGTACCTGAGCCTAAGTCCACCAGATGGGCTTGAGGGGCTAAAGCTAAATGTTGTTGTAGCCACGCACTGATTTCAATCGGGTAGTCAGGGCGGGCTTGTTGATAGAGTTCAGCTGCAGAGCTAAAGCCTTGTTGTGCGGCAGGATGTATTGAATGTGTCATATTCTGCACTTTTTAATCTGTATGGCCTCTATAAAATAGCATATTCGGAACAAGATAAACTTTGAATGCAACAAGGAAGGAAAAGCGTGACGCAACAAGGACTGGAGCAAAGTACAATGGAAAAGCACATCATTTTTGAAGATGATCAAATTCGTGTCATTTTTCAGCCCGGTAGTTCTCGTGAGCTTATTTTCTCCTTCGGTGATTTGATTACCCGTGCCAAGGGCTTGAGCATCAATGCCGAGAAGTCTTTGCAAAAATATGATTTTAATGTGATCGGTGTGATGCCGAAACAAAAATCGTGGTTTCCAGCATCGTCAATGCAACCGATGTATCAAGCCATCAAGCCGATCCTCGAACAATTTGAGATGCGTATTGCCTATGGTGGTTCCATGGGCGGCTATGCTGCCATTAAGTATGCCAATTTATTTGGATTCCATCGTGTGGTCAGTATGGTGCCGCAGTACTCCATAGACCCTGAAGACATTGTCGATACACGCTATGGCATGTTCTTTCAACCTAATCTGCATGCCAATATGCGAGTACTTGCTGAAGATGTATCGACTACACGCGAATATATCGTGGTGTATGATCCTTATTGTCCAGAAGATCGCGCTCACTTTGAAAAACTACAGGCTTTAATTCCGCATGTGCATGTGTTGCATCTGCCGTTTACAGGGCATGATGCCATTGCAGTGTTGGCGAGTTCTGAACTGTTAAATGATTTCTTGAGACATCCTTTTGATGCGCCGTATTTTTATCAAAAAATGCGTCGGGTTAAGAAAAACAGCAAATTTTATTATCGAAAAGTTATCGAAAATTTACTGACTCGCCATCGAGATGCCTTGGGTGAAATTTTAAAAAGTAATTCGTTTCAGCTTGATCCACAATTTTTTGATGCCAAACAAAAACAGACCTTATTACGGGTATTATTTAATAACAAACAAGTCAGTGAGCAAGATCTGCAAAAGTTGGGAATCACGACCTTTTTACCTCAGGATAATCGTAACCTGTTACTCGACCAGTTTGATCATGGTTTAGTGTTTAACGTGATTAGCCAAAAAATTGAAAGCTATGCAGCTGGTGTGATTGCGCTGAATCACAAGTTTTTGATTCCTTTGCAGCCGAAGGGCACAGGCCTGGTATACGTACAAGTCCAAGATGAGCGTTACATGGTGGTGATGAATGACCGTCAGGTAATGAAACTGGTCTTAGCTCAAGATGAGCTTGCGACAGGTATGCATCCGATTTTAATGCAGAAATATGTGGGCTATTACACGCTCAACTATAAAGAACTGCGTTTGAGTAGCGATGAATTTGGTCAAGTCTTCTTTGTCGAAAACCCCGATGCGTCTTGCCAGTTCGTGGTGCAGCCCGAACAGATTTAAGCTAGGCATTTGTTTGAAAATCCAAAGCTTGCTAATTTGTAGGAAGAGATTATGATGAGAGAAAGGTAGTATAAAAAACAACCATACTGCCCAAAACATCATAAGGAATATGAGGGGTATCAGTATGCATTCAACACAGATGCTTGCTGTATTATTCATCTTAGTGCTGACCATGGGTTCAGCCTATGCACAGGGGGTTAGTTCAAGCATACTGATTTTTAGCAGCAGTATGTTGTTACTTACGATACTGACCATTTATGTCATACTCAAAATTCGAAATTCACTGCAACATCATCTCGATAAACCCGCGAAATAGCGGGTTTTTTTATATGCTGTTCGATTGCACTTTGGTGCATCACAGGTTTTAATCATCCACAATCGAATCTTTATAATCGACCAGAAGGGAAGCAGCCATGAAAGCGGTATTTCTAGATTATCAGTCTCTAGATAAACAAGACTTAGATTTTAGCGGACTAGAAGCACAGTTTGATGACTTGAGGCTCTATCCCGCAACAACGGCTGCAAAGGTTGCTCAGCGCATACAAGGGGCTGATGTGATTATCAGCAATAAAGTACACATCAATGCTGAGCACATGCAGCTCAATCCGCAATTAAAACTGATCTTGATTTCTGCCACTGGCACCAATAACGTTGACCTTGTACACGCGCAGCAACAAGGCATCGTGGTGTGTAATTGCCAAGCTTATGGCACCGCTGCGGTCGCACAGCATACCTTGATGTTAATGTTGAACTTGGCGACATCCTTTCGACAGTATGATCGGGCGGTTCAACAGGGAAATTGGCAAAAAGCGGATCAGTTCTGCTTACTAGATTTTCCAATTATTGAGTTGGCTGGTAAGACTTTGGGGATTGTCGGCTATGGCGAATTGGGGCAAGCCGTGGCACATTTGGCTAAAGCTTTTGGCATGAAAATTATGATTGGTGCGCTACCGAATCGACCTATGGTGGCTGAGCGAGTGGCATTTTCTGAGATGCTGGCGCAGGTCGATTTTCTGAGTTTGCATTGTCCTTTAACTGATGAAACTCGTGATTTACTCAATCATGAAAGCTTGGCTCAAATGAAAGCATCGGCCTTTGTGATCAATTGCGCACGAGGTGGTGTTGTCAATGAATCTGCATTAGCCGAGGCATTAAAATCAGGAAAGATCGCAGGCGCAGCAACCGATGTCTTGACGGTAGAGCCACCCAAGCAGGGTAATGTGCTGCTCGACCCAAGTATTCCAAATTTAATCATTACCCCACATAGTGCATGGGGCAGCGTCGATGCGCGACAACGCATTGTGCAGCAATTGGTGGAAAATGTAGAAGCCTTTAAAGCTGGAATGGTAATTCGACAGGTGAATTAAAATCGAGTTTAAGGAACATTATTTTTGAACAATGCTCCATATAAATAGGGATGTCTATGCAGGTCGATCTTGCCAATAAAAAAAGTTTAAGATTATTTTGCATGCTGATTCTCTTTACCGCATGCATCACTTGGGCATGGTACAGTTATGTACTAAATATCAGTGAAAATTATTTATTCCAGAACCCTGATTTTGAAGTTCATAAATTCATGCCGACCTTACAAGTTGTGTTGGTTTCGGTATTTTTTATTGCGCATTGCGTCTTAGCGCTTATTGATTTTTTAAATCGCTATTGGTATTGGGGACTATGGCTTGTTGTGGTGCCAATTATTGTGGGACAGGTCTATTTTTCTGTCTTTGGAGAGGTTGCTCATATTGATCATTTATCAGTCTGGGTTGACTATCCATTTTGCCTGTTGATGCTTATTCAAATCTGTACAGCATCGTTTGTGCGTAGGCGATATCTCAAGCCTAATGCTTAATTTAATAGTTAAATTTCAGCATTTTTTCAAAAATTTAGCATTGAAGTGATGTTTGATCCGCTCAAATTCAAGTTCAGTCTTGATACTGTTTGGCATCATGATTCGTAAATAACTTTTTTCGAGTTTAAAAGGCTCTTTGGTATTGGGTACAGGATTAAAGCCACCATTTGGGTAGATCAAATTTGTCTCATAGGCACGTAAAATCTGATCATTGTGAAAATAATAACTTGTTAGGGATTGATTAGATTCTCCAAAAACATAGAGGTTTATTTTGCATTGACCATCAAGTTGATACAGTGTCGCTTCATTGCCTTCAGTTGACTTGTATTCTTCGTCATCAAGCATTTCTAAGGTTTGTAATAATTTACCTTCAGCATCATGGTTATATTGGTATGAATCGTACAATTGGGGAAAAATAGTCTGCAACTGTGGATAACTTTTCAACAATTGTGGAAAACGTTGTAAGCCAATCACAGAGCCAACGCAGAGCAGAATACCAAGCAAGATACCAAATAAAATTCGCATTTTTTTCTCATTAATTCATTGTTTTTATAGGCATAGGCCAAAGACCAAAAGCATTCAATTTTGGTTTTAAAAAAGCCCAACCAAAGTTGAGCTTTTAAATGTGCTGTTAAATTATAAATCAGTCACTGGATAGGTCGTAGACGTCGAACTCGATGGATAGCTACTTTGTGGATATTGATTATTATTTTGCCCCGCATTATTGCTTGGAGCCGTATTGATTGTATTGCCTGAAGACGGTTCACTCAACGACTGTTGGCTAATGGGCGCAGGTTGGCTAGTTTTACCTGTAATATTTTCACGGGTTTGTTTCAATTTTTCATTGACGTTTTGAGTGGCTTGCTGTGCGCCCTGATCAACCTGTTGCACTGTATTTTGAGTAGCAGTTTTCGTATTGTCCCAAGCTTGGTCAACCGAAGGCTTAATTTTAGAAACTCCACGTTCAGTCATTTCACCAATATTTTTAGCAGCACCGACCACGCCTTCTTGGGCTTTATAGGCCCACACATGCAATAAATTTGGATTATCGCCATAAGGGCTCACAGGTTTTTTCGCTTGTTGCTCAGTACTTTGCGCTGCTGTGTTTTCTTGTGCCCAAAGCATGGGTGTCGTGAATATTAAGCTTAGGCATAACGTTGCTTTTAATGAAATTTTCACAGCTTCACCTCTGAATTTTATAGATTTTCTATCTGATGAACGGTTTTAACGCATTATAGGAAAAATTGCAGCGAAAAAAACCTGCCGTAGCAAAATCAATACAGCAAATGACAGCTTTGTACACGGTTGTATTTTGATGAAGGCAAAAAAAGGCCCACCGAAGGGTGAGCCTACTCTCTGGAGGAGAGGGTATGAAAGCCAGTTTACTTATTTGTGAGCGCCTAAGCTGGCTTCGTGTGAGCTATGTACTTCAGCTTGTGCCACAGGCGTTTGCAACTGCACATTGCTACTGCCACTCACATTGGCTTCTTGACCTTTTTGGAAATTCGCTTTGGTTTGTTGCCATTTTTCACTGGCAAATTGGCGACCTTCCTGAGCTTTTTCACCTAAATAGCTCTTGGTTTGATTAACTTTGTTGTCGACATTGCTTTTACGTTCATCGAGTTTTGCTTTGTCTTTTGCAGCTTTTTCATCGAGCTGTGCTTTGCGCTCATCAAGCTTAGCTTTATTTTGCTCAGCCTTGGCATCGATCTTGGCTTTCGCTGCATCTGACTTTTCATCTTTTGACTGTTTTAGGTCAGCCCATTTATTTTTTGCATCTTGCTTTTTGTCAGCACTGAATTCTTTGGTGTCTTGCCATTTTTCTTGGGTGAATGTTTTGGTCTTATCGACGCCTTTTTCAATTTTGTCACCCGCTGTATGCGCAGACTGATTAATGTCTTGTTTTAGATTTTGCAGTACAGACGGTTGCTGTGTTTCAACTTTCGCATTGGTTTCTACTGCGGTGTTCGCAAATAGTGGAGTGGTTGCGAATAATGCTGCGGTGATCAGTGTTGTTTTAAATAAAGGTTTCATCTTTGCAATTGTCCTCTTTTATTGAACGCTGCTGTTGCACTCAGCATTTGCGCTTTTGGAGCAGAGGACATCTTAAGAGTAAAAAAAAGCAAAAAGTGGTTTTGTGCGATAAGTCACACAATGCAATAACAGCTCAGATACGCGGAAGTTTGAAGTGTGGAAACATGGTTAAGTTAATGCATTATTGTAATTTTATGAAAATACAGTGGCTTATATGTGTTTTGAGCGTTGCTGTGGTGTGGTTCTAGTTACGATTTTCATGATTAAAAATTATGGGTTTGAACTGATTATGATTCAAGATTAAACGAAAAATGAAACCATACCTCCATTTTGGAGATATGGTTTTTATTATTTATTCACATTGTGTAAGCGCATCTTTAGCAAAATGACCACGTAATGCAAGGAAGTTCTTTTGTACATCCGCCGCATTTAAATCAAAATTGTGTGCTGAACTTGTACCATCTTTGGCAAAGGTTGCTGTACCACCTGAAATGAGGGTTAAGCCTTTAAATGACCATTGTTCAACCGATTTTGCTTCTTCTAAATTGCCTGTAAATTCAATCACGCATTTATCCACAAATTTAGTCAGTTTTGCTTTGTTATCTGTGGTATCTGGGTAGACATCAATGTTTTGAACTTCTTGTAATACACCAGTTTCAAGTTGTGGAATCGTTGGTGCAGATGTACATGCAGAAAGTGTTAGACCTGCAAGACCAGTCAAAAGGAATGCTTTCAATTTCATAAGTTTCATTCTTGTTGAGTGTTGTTGGTTTGAGTATAGGGAATTGGTATAAAAATGACTATAGTGATAAGTCACAGTTACATAGATAAAATGTTTTTAGATTTTATTTAGTACTGTTAAGATGTTGAAAATTTGAAATATAAATATGGTTTTTATACATGAAAATCGATGCTGCTGATAAAGATATAAGTGATATTTTAAATATAGGTTACTTTAAAATCCCTCGGTTTCAAAGACCATATTCTTGGGAAGTAGATGAAGTCCAGACCTTTTGGGATGATGTAGTAAATGGAAATGCTGATGAATATTTCATTGGCTCAATGGTGGCCTATCTGATAAGTAAGCCATATTATGGGATAGTTGATGGGCAGCAACGATTAACTACCATTACTCTCATGCTAGCTGTTCTGAGGAATGCATTTCATAGATTAACCCGAATCCTTTTTAAGCCAATGACTGCATAATTTGAATTGTGGGCTTATGCTGCTGAGTTAATTGGTATGCACATAGTGATGCGTAAATACCACTTAAAAAGCCTGAGATACTTCTAGCTC